>JAURMQ010000146.1 GCA_030830625.1 Flavobacteriaceae bacterium | reverse complement strand
TTCATGGATTTACCGACGGAAGAGATGTTGATCCTAAATCTGGTGCCGGATATATTAAAAAGTTACTTTCGACACTTGCCACAAATGGTGGAAAGCTGGCTTCCATCACAGGTCGCTATTATGCTATGGATAGGGACAAAAGATGGGAACGCGTCAAAAAAGCCTATGATGCTTTAGTTCATAGCAAAGGAACTTTGACAACCGACCTTGTTGGCCGTATTGAAAACAGCTATGCTAATGGGGTAACAGACGAGTTTATTGAACCCCTCATCGCAGTTGACGAGCAGCATCAGCCCCTTGCTAAAATTGAAGAAGGTGATGTGGTCATATTTTTTAACTACCGAACCGACAGAGGTCGTCAATTGACCCAAGCCCTTACCCAAGAGGCTTTTCCAGAACATCATATGACACCTCTCCATTTACACTATGTTACCCTCACCAATTACGATAAAACCTTCAAGAAAGTAAATGTTGTTTTTGAAAAAGACAACCTAAAGGATACGCTTGGAGAAACGCTTTCCAAAGCAGGAAAAACGCAAATTCGAATTGCCGAAACAGAAAAATATCCCCATGTAACTTTCTTTTTTAACGGTGGAAGAGAAGAACCTTTCGTGGGAGAGGAACGCATCATGTGCCCATCTCCCAAAGTGGCTACCTACGATCTAAAGCCCGAAATGAGTGCCTTTGACGTGAGAGATGCCATCATACCCAAGATCAAAGAAGAACGTCCCGATTTCATCTGTTTGAATTTTGCCAATCCCGATATGGTAGGGCATACCGGAGATTTGCAGGCGGCTATTAAGGCTTGTGAAACCGTAGATCAATGTGCCGGGGACATAATTGAAGTCGCTCTGGAAAATGACTATAAAATATTGGTTATTGCAGATCATGGAAATTGTGAAACCATGATCAACACCGACGGTTCTCCCAATACGGCTCACACGACCAATCCTGTCCCTCTTATCTTAGTCGATAAGGACATTTCACCCATCAAAAATGGTGTATTGGGAGACATTGCTCCGACCATTTTAAAATTAATGGATATTGAAATTCCCAATGCCATGAAAGGAACCCCTTTGATCTGAAATTACACATCCTAATATCAAATCCATGAAAAAAATTTTCTTCATTACCCTGGGCAGTATTTTTTTGAGCTGTAACCCGAACCTTCAAAAACCTCTAAAGACAAAAGAAATTCAAGCTACAAGTGGAGAGATGATTCTACAGGGTCCAATTAATAGGGCCAATCTTCAGACTTCAAAGATCACCTCATGGTTTCACTCTGAATTTGACAAAATATCGGTTGATACCCAATGGGTAAAAAGTCTAAAACCCCACCTAAAGGGATTGGAAATAAAAGTGTTTATGGGCACTTGGTGTGAGGACAGTCGGAGAGAGATACCCCATTTTTTTAAATTACTTGATGCATTAGAATTTGATCAAAATAATTTGGAAATGTATGCCGTTTCTGAAGAAAAAACTACCCCTCAAAATTTTGAGAAAGGATTAAAAATTTACAACGTTCCTACCATTATTTTTTTTAAAAATGGAATCGAAATGAATAGATTTGTAGAGTTCCCCGTTGAAAGCCTTGAATCTGACATTGAGAAAATCATTAAAGAAGAAGCCTACGCTCATTCTTATCATTAGCCAATGGCGAACCTAAAAAGTAGAGAAGAAATCGAATTAATGCGCGAAAGCGCATTAATTGTATCCCAAACCCTAGGGATGTTGGCTAAGGAAATTAAACCCGGGGTGAACACTTTGTATTTGGATCAATTGGCAGAAAGTTTTATCCGCGACCACCAGGCAGTCCCTGGCTTCCTTGGTTTATATGATTTTCCCAATACCCTTTGTGTAAGTCCAAATGAACAGGTCGTTCATGGCATTCCAAACGATAAACCTCTTGAAGAAGGAGATATATTATCGGTAGACTGTGGGGCACTCAAAAACGGATTCTACGGAGATCATGCCTACACTTTTGAAGTGGGAGAAGTCGCTGAAGAAACCAAAAAACTTCTGGAAGTCACAAAAAAATCCTTATACATTGGAATTAAGGCCTTTTGTCTTGGCAATCGTGTGGGAGATTTGGGTAATGCAATACAATCTTATACTGAATCTCATGGCTATGGAGTGGTTAGAGAATTGGTAGGGCATGGATTGGGCAAAGAAATGCACGAAGCGCCCGAAATCCCTAATTATGGCAAAAGGGGAAGTGGAAAAAAATTCCTTGACGGTATGGTCATTGCCATAGAACCCATGATCAATCAAGGCACCAAGAATATTCGTCATTTTAGTGACGGTTGGACCATCAAAACAGCAGATAATCTCCCCAGTGCCCACTTCGAACACAATGTTGCTTTGATTGAAGGTAAACCTCAGCTGCTCTCCACTTTCGATTACATTTATGAGGCTTTAGGAATTCAATCCGACGAGGAAGTTCCCTTCAAAAGAATGGTTTCGAAGGCATGAAGTGGATCTTGCGTTTTTTTCCTCGATCCTTTTTGATTCGCATGAGTCTATTGCTCCAACCTCTTTTGCGTCTTTATTTTAGTGGCAATAAGTTTACCGATCCCATTGATGGATCTCAATACCGCAAGTTTTTGCCCTATGGATATGGAAGTCAATTGCGATCCAATGCACTGTGTCCTGGAACACTTTCTTTGGAACGCCATCGATTACTTTGGCTTTATCTGGAAAGAGAAACAAATTTTTTAACACGACAGCTAAAAGTTCTTCATGTTGCTCCCGAACAAGTTTTTTATCGCAAATTCAAACAATTTGAAGCTTGGCAATATATCTCGACCGATCTTAACTCTCCTTTAGCAGATGTAGTTGCCGATATTTGCGATTTGCCCTTCCCAAACGATGAATTTGATCTGATTCTATGCAATCACGTTTTAGAACACATTCCCAACGACATCACCGCCATGACTGAATTGTATCGTGTTCTAAAAAAGGGAGGAACACTCATCGCACAAGTTCCACTTGAAGAAGAAAGAAAAGAAACATTTGAAGATAACAGTATAACCGATGCTTCCAAACGTACCCAAATTTTTGGACAATACGACCATGTGAGAATATATGGGCAAGACTACTATGATAGGCTTGAGTCTGTGGGATTTTCAACCAATAAGGTGTTCTTTCAAGCCCATTTGACTGAGGACGAAATGGCCCTTTATGCTCTACCTCAAAAAGAAAAAATTCCAGTAATGCTTAAATAGTTTATGGTTTTCAACCGCACATCTTTCTAGAAGGTTATCGTTTTCTTCTATAAAGAAGGTATTTGTTCCACCCCCTCTACCCTTTTCAAAAGATGTACTAAGGCTTTTATACGCTTGTTTTTTGTGCTATAAAAGTCTTATCTAATATCAAACTAATACCATAACCCAATCTTTTTTCGCCTTTGGAAATGAACACATTGAATCCCTGGAGTAGTATCGTTGCAGGTTAGGAATGTAAAAGTTTTGATGTAATCTAAAATACAAAAAACATGGAATTGTTACCAGTTTTTCGATACGATAACCCTCATATCCTCTTTGTCGGCTATAGTCCAAAGGGCCTCCAAATCGGAGTTATCTTCTACCAAAGCCTTAGCTTTCTCAATTGGCATGACCATAAGTGCAGTAGCCCAAGCATCGGCAGTCATACAATCAGGAGCTTTGACTGAGGTACTCAAGATATTGGTTTTTATGGCAGAGCCCGTAAGTGGATTTATAGAGTGAACAAACCTTTCTCCTGTATTCGGGTCAATCCTAAATTTTCGATAATTACCTGAACTAGCAAGGGCTTGATTACTCAAAGATAGGGTCTGTATAAACTGGCGCTGTTCCCCCTGTCTCGGATCATCAATAGCAATTTTCCAAGCCTGCTGGGTTTTGGGACTAAGACCTTTGGCGACAATCTCTCCCCCTATCTCGACCATCAAATCTTTAACCCCTAAATCTTGTAAGAATTTTCCTAGCATGTCAACTGTATAGCCTTTGGCCAAAGCATTAAAATCTATATAAATGTTGGGGGATTCCTTTTTAATGGTATTGTCCTCCCGAAGTTTGACTTTTTGCCATCCCGTAATCAAAAGGAGACTGTCTTTCTCCTCCTCACTTACTGCCTTTAGAGGTGTACCGGGTCCAAACCCATAGGCATTCACTAAAGCACCTACAGTGGGGTCGAAATAACCTCCTGTAATTTTCCAAATCTCCGTTGATTTTTCAAATACCAATTTGAAATGTTCATCCACTACTACAGTAGTGTCTCCACGATTGATTTTGGAGATATCGGATTCTGGAATATAGGTTGAAAGAGAGGTATTGAGGACTTTAAACAAAGAATCAATTCCTCGTTGAACAGTTTCTTCTTTTACGTTAGCACTATACTTAATATTGTATGAAGTCCCTAAAGCATAGCCACTCAGGTTTTTTGATTTTGTAGGAATTTGATTACAAGAAAAAACCGTCCAACAAAGGATGAGATTACTCCATAATTTGAAGTCCATCAAAATTGACTGCATAGCTGTCGTTTTGAGTTAATGGCAGTTCATAATCTTCGGCATTGGCAAATCCCACACCTGCAAAATAAGTAGAAGCTTTGTATTTGATGCCATGCTCTTTTAGCTTTTTCATCAACTGAGCATCAAATTTTTTAGGGTTTTCTGGGTACAAACATCCTCGGACTACAATAAAATGAAGTTTATGAGCCTTGAGACAAACAAACTGGGGATCTTTGTTCAGTTTAGAATTGACTGCCAAAAATTCAAACCCTTCAGCAGTAAGATGATCTCCCACCTCTTTCATTGCCAATTTATGAATTTCTTCTGCTTGAAGCATTTATCCGCCAAAATCGTCAAAGCGAACATTCTCGGGAGGAATTCCAAAGTCGTCGGCCATTTTCTCAATTGCCTGATTCATAAGCGGTGGTCCACAAAAATAAACCTCAATATCCTCGGGTGTTTCGTGGTGATTCAAATAATTGTCAATAACACACTGGTGGACAAATCCTTTGAATCCATCTCCTTTTCCATCCAATCCCTCTTTTACTTCCCAATTGTCCTCTTCCATAGGTTCGGAAAGAGCAACATAAAACTTAAAGTTTTCAAAATCTTTTTCCAACGCCCTAAAATGATCCAAATAAAAGAGTTCTCTTTTGGAACGACCTCCGTACCAAAAGGTCACTTTTCTTCCTGTTTTTAACGTTCTGAACAATTCATACAAATGCGAACGCATAGGGGCCATACCAGCGCCTCCCCCCACGTAGAGCATTTCTGCTTCGGAATGGTTGATAAAAAATTCACCATACGGTCCGGAAATCGTCACTTTATCTCCAGGTTTTTTTGAAAATATATATGAGGATGCAATTCCAGGGTTAACGTCCATCCAATTGTTTTTATTTCTGTCCCATGGAGGGGTAGCAATCCTTACATTAAGCATTATCTCTCGTCCTTCGGCAGGATAAGAAGCCATTGAGTAGGCCCGCTCAACTGTTTCTGGATTTTTCATCACCAAAGACCAAAGATTAAACTTATCCCATTCCAACTTAAACTTATCGGGTTCCCCAGGGTGTTCTTCGGGGTGAGCAGAAATATCAATATTACGGTAATTGACTTCACATTCGGGGATTTCAATCTGAATATATCCTCCCGCCTCATAATCCATTGTCTCTGGAATTTCCACTACAAATTCCTTAATAAAAGAAGCGACATTCCAATTTCTAACAACAGTAGCTTCCCATTTTTTGATCCCAAATACTTCTTCAGGGACTTGGATGACCATGTTTTCTTTCACTTTAACTTGACAGCCCAAACGCCATCCTTCGGCTATTTCTTTGCGGGTAAAGTGAGGAGCTTCGGTAGGAAGTATTTCTCCTCCTCCTTCAAGAATCTGACACTTACACTGGATACAGGTTCCCCCTCCTCCACATGCAGAGGGCAAAAATATTTTATTATTTCCTAAAGTAGTCAGTAAAGTACTCCCAGAGGAAACCTCTACATTATTATCTCCGTTGATGAGAAGGCTTACGGGTCCAGAAGGTAATAATTTAGCCTTGGCCCCCAAAAGCATTCCTACCAAAAGAAAAGTGATCGATAAAAAAACGACTACACTTGCAATAATTACTGAATAATCCATTTCTAATTTTCTATAATTTAATCCCCATAAAACTCATAAAACCCAACGCCATCAAACCGGTTATAATAAAGGTAATACCCAAGCCACGCAAAGAGGCTGGAACATTTGAATAAATGATCTTTTCTCTAATGGCCGCAATGGCTAAAATAGCTAATAACCAGCCTACACCAGAACCCAAACCGTAAACAGCAGATTCAGTAACACCTGAAAAGTCTTTTTGTTGCATAAACAATGATCCCCCTAAAATAGCACAATTCACTGCGATCAAGGGAAGAAAAATCCCCAAAGCTCCATACAAAGCCGGAGCAAATTTCTCTACAACCATCTCTACCAATTGAACCATCGAAGCGATTACGGCAATAAACATAATAAAGCTTAAAAAGCTGAGGTCTATCGCTGCATACGATGAATCAAGCCATTGTAAAGCTCCTGGACGCAACAGATAAGTGTCCAATAAAAAGTTAATCGGTACAGTAATGGCCAATACAAAAATAACGGCAAAACCAAGTCCAACAGCTGTTTTTACTGTTTTGGAAACCGCTAAATAAGAACACATCCCTAAGAAATAGGCAAAGATCATGTTCTCAATAAAAATACTTTTTACAAATAAGTTTAAAAATCCTTCCATGATCTAATTCTTTTCTATGAGTTTACGATTGCGGGAACGTTGAATCCAAATTAATACTCCCACCGTGATCAAGGCCATAGGCGACAAAAGCATCAATCCGTTGTTTTCATATCCCATTTCGTAGAGCGCGTCTGGGATTACCTGGTATCCAAAAAGTTTACCTGAACCAAGTAGTTCTCTAAAAAAAGCAACTATAATGAGAATGAATCCATAACCTGCAGCGTTTCCAACACCATCCAAAAAAGATTTCCAAACTCCATTGCCCAAAGCAAAGGCTTCCAAACGCCCCATTACAATACAGTTGGTAATGATCAATCCAATAAAAATGGAAAGTTGTTTACTCACATCATATGCAAAAGCCCTGAGAATTTGATCGACTAAAATTACCATTGAAGCCACGACAACCAATTGAACGATGATTCGAATTCTATTGGGAATTAAATTTCTCAGTAGGGAGATAATGACATTACTGGCCCCCATAACGGCAACCACAGAGAGGGTCATAACCAAAGCAGGCTTGAGCTGAACGGTAATGGCCAAAGCCGAACAAACTCCTAAAACCTGAACGGTAATAGGGTTGTTGTCGTCCAATGGATCGGTCAATAAAGCCCTATTCTTTTTTGAAAACAAGGGCTCAGACTCCTTGTTGAGGAAGAGAAGGGTGGTTTTTTTTGAGCTATTTACTTCTTTATCTGCCATAGTTAGTTAGTTTATTGTAGCAACTGCATTTTTTTCCTTTTCAAAATAAGGAATGTAATGCGCCAGTCGCTCCTTGATCATATCCGTAACACCATCTCCGGTAATTGTTGCTCCAGATATGGCATCAACTTCGTGATCGTCCTTATCGGTATCTTTAGGATCGTTATTGGTTTTAGAAACATTGATGCCTACCAGTTTACCTGAGTCATCAAATACTTTTTCATCTTTAAAACGATCCATAAACCACTGTTGTGTAATTTCAGCGCCCAGTCCTGCGGTTTCTCCTTTGTGGTCAAAAACAGCACCCTGAATGGTATTGATGTCAGACTTCAAAGCAATATAACCCCATATAGCATCCCACAAGCCTGAACCCCGAAGGGGAATGATATAATAACTGATATTTTCTACTACAGCTTTATAAACCGGAAAGCGTTGTTCTTCCACAGGCTTCTTGATCTCGTTATTGAGTTTGATTTGAAAAGCATCAACCTTATCGTCTGGATTACCCATGTGATCGAGCGCTAAGGTGACATTGATGTACTTTTTGTAAAGTGTTTCGGCCTGTTCTCTGTCGGTTTCTATTCCTATGGTTGAAAGAATATTTTGCATTTTTTCTTTTCTAACATTGTCGGCTTGCAAAGATTTGAGCGAACTGGCAGTGAAGGCTAAGGTTGAGGCAACCACCAATACCATCACAGTGGCAAAAAGAAAAGTGTAGCTGTTGCTATCTCTATTCATAACTATGCGGTTTTAAGGGCAGATGCCCATCTTTTTTTACGTTTATTAATATTTCCTTGAATCACATAGTGATCAATAGTAGGAGCAAAAACATTCATCAACAATATGGCCAACATTACTCCTTCGGGATACGCAGGGTTGAAGACCCTGATCAGTATGCAAAAGACCCCAACAAGTATTCCATAAACCCATTTCCCTTTATTGGTTTGAGCCGCAGAGACTGGATCGGTTGCCATAAATACCAGACCAAAAGCAAAACCACCAACCACCAGATGATTGACCCAAGAAAAACTCATCAAGGCATTGGCGCCCCATAAGTTGAATAAAAAACCTACCAGTGCAGCACCTATGACACCTCCCAACATGATTCTCCAACTGCCTACTCCGGTTGCGATCAAAATGGCAGCACCAATCACAACAAATAAAGCGGAAGTTTCTGCAATTGAGCCTGGAATAGACCCTTGAAACATTTCGAAAAAGCTGTAATTCACATTGCCCCCAGCTGCTAAGGTTCCTAAAATCGTTTCACCAGAAATAGCGTCTATATTGGACGCTTCCGATACCCATACTTTGTTTCCAGACATATAGGTGGGATACGCAAAAAAAGCAAATGCTCTTGCCGTCAAGGCTGGATTCAATATATTCATTCCAGTCCCCCCAAAAGCCTCCTTGGCGATGAGTACGGCAAAAGCTACTGAAATGGCCACCATCCATAGGGGGATATCAACAGGCATAATCATAGGAATCAATAATCCAGTGACCAAATAGCCTTCGTTGACTTCATGACCTCGGTAAATGGCAAAAATAAATTCTATGGTCAATCCTACTACATAAGAAACAATGATCATAGGGATGATTTTCCAAGATCCATGAATGAAAGCATCCAAAAAGGTGAAAGCCTCACCCGTCTGGATGAAGTATTGATAACCCGTATTGTAAATCCCATAGATCAAGGCGGGCAACAAAGCAATAATTACCGTTACCATTGTTCTTTTAAGATCTACGGCATCCCGAATGTGAGCTCCAGTTTGGGTGGTATGGTTGGGTACAAACAAAAAAGTATCAAATGCATTAATAGCAGGGGCATACTTTTCCCATTTTTGTCCCTTTTCAAAAGGTTTTTTTAAATCGTCTAATTTTCTCCTCAAAAAACTCATAATGTAAATTTTATCCTACTTCTTTTATCATTAACTCAATTCCTTGTTTGATGATTTCCTGAGCCTCAATTTTAGAGGTATTGGCGTAGTCGATCAATCCAAAGTCCTCCGGGAGTACTTCATAAATCCCTAAAGCTTCCATTCTTTCAATATCACCGGCCATACATGCTTTCAAAAGCTGCATGGGATAGATGTTCATGGGAAAAACTTTTTCCATTTCGCCAGTCACTACAAAGGCGCGCTCTTCTCCATTCATATTCGTGTCAACACTATGTCCTTTACTTGCAAATAACCACGATAAAGAGGTTTTGGACAAGCTGGGAATTTTATTGTCAACAAAAGGCAACCACCCCAGCATTCTGTAGCGATTTCCTTCAGGAATGATGGAAAGAAGATTGTTATGAAAATCTAAATGCCCATCGGGTGCTTCTGCATTTCCCGTTAAAACATCTCCATTGATAAAACGATTTTGCTGTTTGTTGTCATAACCAGTAATATCCGTAACCGAACTGATAAGAGCCCCGATGGTAGTGATCACATAATGTGGATAGGATACCGATTCTCCTGCAACAGCAATGGTCCTTCGGGCACTGAATTCTCCGGTCGTAAAAAGTTTACCAATATTAGCTACGTCTTCTGGTCGAACTTCCCAAACTTTTTCACCCATGTTAATAGGGTCGTGTTTGTGTATATGAACACTAACGTTTCCAGCGGGATGCGGACCTTTGACAGGCAATAAATTCACCCCTTTAATGTTTTCGAAAAATCCGAGATAAGAAGATTCAACAGAGAGATTAACAGCTGTGTCCGTCATGAAATTTAATATATCTATTCCCGTCTGAAAATCTTTTTGATTGTTCTTCAGTAGAAACTGAAAATCGACATTTAAAGGGGCCGAAGCATAGGTTGAAATATAAATAGACTTGGGCGTAAGGTCTGGATCAGCCAGTACTCCATAGGGTCGTTGTTTAATAAAGGGCCACGCTCCGCTTTTCAATAATATATCGGTAACGGTTTTTCGATCCAAACGATTTAAAGAGGGGATTTTATGGACAATCGCTTCGCCCTTTTGCGCCTCGATCACGATTTTTAAAATTTTTCTTTTTGCACCTCTTTGAATTTCTTTTACAATCCCAGAAACAGGGGATACAAATACAATTTGAGGATTTTTTTTGGCATAGAAAACGGGAGCCCCTTTGGCAATTTTATCTCCTTCTTTTACCATCAAACGTGGAACAATACCAAAAAAATTATCGGGTTTTAATGCAAATGTTTTTGAAGGAGAAGCTTCTGATAAAATTTTCTCAGCTCTACCTTTCAAATGAATGGTTGCACCTCTTTGGATGCTAATGTCTGCAGACATAAATGAAAGTTTCTAAAATCGGAACAAATTTACTAATAAAGCCCCACCTCTTAAAATGAATAAATGGCAAAATTTATTAATTTATAACGATTCTAAATAGTCGTTTAACTTTTCGCTAATGGGGCCTCACAATGATCCATAAAATGCATTTAAATTCATAATTTTACCGTATGAAGAAAAGTTGTTGGGTTAATTTTGTTGTTTTAGGCTGTTGCGTGCAAAGTATTTGGGGCCAAAACACTTTAGAAATAAATCCTTCGCATTTTATCAAATCCGTTGTCTTCAAAACACAATCGTCTGAAATCCAATTTCCCATTGTAAATCTCGGAGAATCTTTCCAATTACACTTCGATGATCTCAACGGAGATGAAAGAAACTATTACTACAAAATCAAATATTACAATCACGATTGGACTCCTTCGAATTTATTTCCAAATGAATATCTCAAAGGTTTTGATAATTTAAGAATCGACAATCATCAAACCTCATTCAACACACTTCAGCCCTACACCCATTACCAATTAGATTTACCCAATGATCAAACTGAATTTTTAAAAACCGGAAATTATTTATTGGAAGTCTTTGACGAAACCGATGAACTGGTCTTTTCTAGAAAATTTTTAATCTATGAAAATCGAGCCTCTGTAAATGCAGGCGTCTTCAGAACACGTGATTTAGAATTTTATCAAACCCACCAGAGCGTTCAGTTTTCCATCAGCCCCGCTCAAGGAGAGTTTTTTCGAGACCCGCAAAACCAAGTGCATGTCACCATCGTCCAAAACCAACAGTGGAATACTGCCTTGAATGACCTCAAACCACAATATTATATTGGAAACCATCTGGAGTACCGATATGATGCAGAGAGCCGATTTGAAGGGGGCAACGAATACCTGTTTTTTGACACCAAAGACATTCAAATCACCAGTACAAATGTCAGCCATATTGAACTCAATCGCCTGTACGAAACCTATCTTACTCCCAATTTTCTCCGCAGAGGTTATCCTTACAGTTTTATTCAAGACCTCAATGGAGATTTTATCATCAGGACACTCCAAGGATCGGAAAATGGAGACATAGAGGCCGATTACAGTTGGGTACATTTTAGCCTGTCGGCCCCCATCTTATTGAAAGATCAAGAAATATATATTTATGGAAAATTCAACAACTATCAGCTGAATGAAGAAAATAAAATGTATTACAATCCTGCCTTAGAAGTGTATGAAGGGGTTATGCTTCTCAAACAAGGAATTTACAATTACAAATACATTGCCAAGACTCCACAGTCTATATTACCCAATGCCATTAGTGGTTCTCATGCCTTGACAGAAAATCATTATTTGATTTTAGTTTATTACAGATTTTTTGGTGACCAACATGATTCTTTAATTGGAATAGGGGAAACCTCCTCTTTTGAAATAATCGACTGACACAAACCATTTGTGCTTATTAGTTGATTATCAAAGCTTTTTTATTTATATTAGCTTTGTAACGTTATATCTTATTAATGATCCAACAAGTAACAAGAGGAATTAAAATCTCTGTAGAAACCGAATATGAAGGAAGCTTTCTTAAGGACAGCATCTTGCACTATGCTTTTACCTATCGTATTCAGATAGAAAACCAAAGTAAAAGTTCCGTACAGTTACTCACCCGACACTGGAAGATCATCGAAGCCTTAAACAAAACCCAATACGTCAATGGAGATGGTGTTGTGGGAAAAAAACCGGTCATCATTCCTGGTGAAATTCACAAATACAAATCTGGCTGCCTGCTTACTTCTGCTGTTGGTGCCATGAAAGGAGCTTACATAATGATCGATTTCTCCTCCACCAAAAAATTCAATGTAGAAATTCCTCCCTTCAAACTCTCTGCCCCTTTTGTTTTGAATTAATTGAGCGGACAATAGACCAACTTTTTAGTTTCAAAAAAAGGTTCCTCAAAATATGTTTTTAAAGAAATAATTTGTGATTTTTTAAAAGCAAAAAGCTCCTCTTTCAAATCTCCACCCTTTAAACATAAAAAACCATTTTTAACAGAATGCCGATGGTGGGAAGAAATCTTATCTGCAGACCAACGACACAACGTTTCCATCGGTGCGACTGCTCTACACGTAACAAAATCAACATTTAACTTTAGATTTTCCATTCTCTCATGATAGGTGGTGATATTTTTCAATTCAAGGGCTTCATGGACGGCATTGATCACCTTTATTTTTTTTCCTACACTGTCCACTAAATGAAACTTGACGTCTGGAAACAAAATAGCCAAAGGGACACCAGGAAAACCTCCACCTGTCCCTACATCCAATATCTCACTCCCCTCTTTAAAATCAATAAATTTTGCTATCGACAATGAATGAAGCACATGGTGTAAATAAAAATAATCCAGATCCTTCCTCGAAATGACATTGATCAGAGAATTCCAATGTTTATAAAGCTCGAACAGTAACTCCAACTGATGTTTTTGAAGTTTATTTAATTCTGGAAAATAGTGATGGATAAAATTCAAGTCAGTTTTTTGATAAAAATAGAGAGAATGGTTTAAAATTCAATAATTTTACCCCTACAACTAAATTAACTATGACCAAAAGCTTAATCCCTCGATTTTCACGCAAAGAGTCCCAAGAATTTTTTAAAACCCTAAACCTAAGAGTCAACCAGTACTTTAAAGAAAATAAAGTAGCCAAAACAGGGAATTGGAAGTTATATTTGAAAACGCTGATCATGTTTACCCTATTGATCGCTCCTTTTGTGCTGATTCTTTCGTTGAATATAAACGATTGGTTTAAGCTTATGCTGGCTGCAGTAACTGGAGTGGGAATGGCAGGAGTAGGTATGAATGTTATGCACGATGGCAATCACGGTTCCTTTTCGAAATATCCTTGGGTCAACAAACTCATGGGAAGCAGCATATACATATTGGCTGGAAATGTTTTCAACTGGAAAGTTCAACACAATGTTCTCCATCATACCTATACCAATATTAAAGATCATGACGAAGACTTGGACGCAGGAGTTGTTTTGCGTTTTTCCAATCATGCTGAGTGGAAACCCCATCACCGGTTTCAACATTTATATTTTATATTACTCTACGGTTTGCTAACCCTTAAATGGGCTGTCATTACGGATTTTGTTCAACTGACCCGATACCAAAAAAGAAATTTATCTTATGCCAATAGCAAAAGCCACTCCGTGCAATGGGTAGGATTGGTCATCTCCAAAATTGTATATTTTTCCATTTGGATTATTTTGCCTGTTTTTGTTTTCAATATCGTTTGGTGGAAAGTAGTTATTGGATTTTTGGTGATGCACTACACCGCTGGCTTAATCTTGAGTACAGTATTTCAATTGGCACATATCATTGGAGACACCGAAATGCCCTTACCCGATAAAGAAACTGGAAACATTAAAAATTCTTGGGCGGTACACCAACTTAAGACTACCGTAAATTTTTCTACCAGGAACAAAATTGTCAATTGGTTTACTGGAGGTTTAAATCACCAGATTGAACACCATATTTTCCCGCATATTTCTCACGTTCACTACACCAAAATATCGGAAATCGTTAAAAAAACGGCGAGAGAATTTAATCTGCCCTACAACGAATACAAGACCACGAGAAGCGCTATCATTTCGCATTTTAGATTCTTAAAACAAATGGGGATGCGTCCCGTTTACGTTCAATCATAAGCCTATATTTTTAATGTTATCCAATCGAATCAAAAGCCTTCCTGCCTCGGAAACATTGGCTATGGCTGCAAAAGCCAGAGAGTTAAAAAACCAAGGGATTGACATCATCGGTCTCAGTTTAGGAGAACCCGACTTCAATACTCCAGAGTTCATAAAAGAGGCAGCCATACAGGCCGTTAATGACAATTACAATTCTTATTCCCCTGTCGATGGTTATGTCGACCTTAAAGCCGCTATTTGTGAGAAATTTAAACGAGATAATGGATTGGATTACCAGCCTTCTCAAGTCGTCGTTTCTACGGGTGCAAAGCAATCTATTGCTAATGTTTGTATGGTCTTACTCAACCCAGGAGATGAAGTTTTGTTGCCGGCCCCCTATTGGGTTAGTTATTCTGCCATAGCGACGTTGGCTGAAGCAAAATCCATCATCATTCCCTCTTCCATTGAAACGGATTTCAAAATTACTCCCGAGCAATTGGAAGCCGCCATCACGCCCAAAACGAAATTGGTGATGTTCAATTCCCCTAATAATCCCAGTGGAACCATTTATACAAAAGAGGAATACCGTGCCTTGGGAGCTGTACTTGAAAAATATCCTGATATATACATTCTTTCCGACGAAATATACGAGCACATCAATTATGGTACCCCCCATTTTAGTGTTGCTGCTCTACCAGAATTATATGACAGAACCATAACCGTGAATGGAGTAGCCAAAGCTTTTGCCATGACTGGATGGAGAATCGGTTATATTGGCGCACCCGAGTGGATTGCTAAGGCCTGTAATAAAATTCAGGGACAAATTACATCAGGTGCCAACTGCATAGCACAACGCGCAACCATTGCAGCGCTATTGGCTCCTACCCATAAAATTCAATATATGGTAGATGAGTTTAATCTCAGAAGAGGTCTAATATTGAATTTACTCGCTGAAATTCCCGGACTCAAGTCCAATGAACCTCAAGGGGCTTTCTATGTATTTCCAGATGTGTCTTATTATTTTGGGAAAACCATCAAAGGAAAAACCATAGAAAATGCAAACGATTTCGCTTTATTCTTATTAGAAGAGGCTCACGTAGCAACCGTAACTGGTGATGCTTTTGGAAACCCCGACTGTATTCGAATTTCATATGCCGCCTCTCAGAATGATATCAAAACAGCCCTCCAAAGAATCAAAACTGCTTTAATCGCATAAAAAAAGCCTCCAAATGGAGGCTTTTTTCATTTATCCGTTAATCACTTTCTCTTGGTGATTGATCGACTCCTGATGAATGGCTTTAAAGATTCGAGAGATAAAATCCTCACTCAACCCTCTTTGGCTGCCTTCTGCTTTCATAGTATCCAATATTTCATTCCAACGTTTGTTCTGTAAAACAGCTACATTGTTCTCTTTTTTGAGTTGACCTATAGATTCAGCGACTTTCATCCTTTTCCCTAAGGAATCCAGAATGGCTTGATCACTTATGTCGATTTGCTCGCGAAGCGTTTGCAATTCCGTTAAATAACTCTCCTCATCTGTAGTTTCTTTTCTGATTTTCAAATCGCTCATGATCTCCACCAAACGAGAAGGGGTGACCTGTTGTTTGGCATCACTCCAAGCATTGTCTGGATCCCAGTGTGTCTCGATCATCAAACCATCAAAATTGAGATCCAATGCCCTTTGGCTGATATCAAAAATCAAATCTCTTCGCCCACCGATATGCGATGGATCACATATTAATGGCATATCGGGATACTTATTTTTGAATTCTACTGCAATTTGCCACTCCGGATTGTTGCGGTATTTTGATTTATCATAAGTAGAAAATCCACGGTGAATTACGCCCAGCTTCTTGATGTTTGCAGAATATAGTCTTTCCAATCCACCCATCCATAATGCCAAATCGGGGTTTACGGGGTTTTTGACCAAAACAATTTTGTCGGTACCTTCCAGTGCATCAGCGATTTCCTGAACGATAAACGGACTCACAGTAGAACGCGCCCCGATCCATAAAATATCGATGTCTGCCTCCAAGGCCAATTTAACGTGATCTTTGTTAGCCACCTCAGTAGAGATCAACAATCCCGTTTCTTCCTTTACCTTCTTAAGCCAGTCCAAACCAATGGCCCCCACTCCTTCAAACATTCCAGGTCGGGTTCTGGGTTTCCATATCCCCGCACGGTAAACCGTTACATCGGTATCTTTGAGTTCGTGTGCGATTTTAAGGACTTGCTCCTCTGTTTCTGCACTACAAGGGCCTGCGATGACCAACGGATGATCCAATCCGAAATCATGCAACCAGCTGCCCATTTCTTTACTATTTTCCATTTTTATTTATTGGTTTTGGTATTGGAAATGCCTTCTAAAATTCTACTGATATCATTGATCTCCAAAATATGTTGGTGCAATGCATCAAATTTATCGGCCTCCAAAAGGGTTTTAAATTGATTTAAATTATGAATGTATTGAGTGAGTGTTTTACGGATGTTTTCTTTGTTCTGTTTGAAAATAGGAATCCACATATGGGGAGAACTCTTGGCCAAACGAACGGTAGAAGAAAACCCACTACCCGCCATGTCAAAAATAGCGGAATGATCTTTTTCTATTTCCATAACCGTTTTGCCCAGCATATAAGAACTGATGTGTGACAAATGAGATACATAAGTAATGTGATGGTCGTGTTCTATAGGATCCATTTCCCTGAGGTCCATTCCTATTTTCTTAAACCAATCTTGCGCCCATTCTAACAAATCAGGACGGGTTTTTTGAGTTTCACAAAGGATTTGGATCTTATCTTGAAACAAATCGGGCAAAGCTGCAGCAGGACCAGAATATTCTGTTCCAGCGATAGGGTGAGTGGCCAAAAATTGACCTCGTTTGGAATGCAAAGCTACGGCTTGACAAATGGCTCCTTTGGTCGAACCAAAATCCATAATCAGAGCATTATCGTTTACCTCATCCAACAAATCAACCAACCGATCTAAGGCAACATCTACAGGAATGGTGAGTAAGACTACATCCATTTGTTGGATCATAGCATCCTCCAATTGATGATCAATCAATCCCAAATCCATAGATTTTTTTAGGTTGGCTGAACTCCTATTACTTCCGTAAAGTTCAACATCGGGAATGTGTTCCCTCGCTGACAATGCCAACGAACCCCCTATCAATCCAACTCCAATGATCCCTACTTTCATTTTTTTCTAATTCTTTCGAGGGCTTTACCAATTGAATCCACCTCTACACAAAGGGAGAAACGAATATACCCCTCGCCTTGGCTGCCAAAGATACTCCCCGGCGTAATAAAAACATTGTGTTTTTGTAATATTTCCTCGATGAATTGTACCGAAGTTTTGCGACGGTCTCTCAATTTTGCCCAAACAAACATTCCACTGCTGTGAATATCAAAATCTGTTTCTAGTAATGTGGCCAGTTTAAAAATCAATTCTCTCCTTTCGAGATACACATCATTGAGCTGCTTGAACCAACTTTCTTCAGCCTGAAGAGCAGCTATGGCTCCTTTTTGAATCCCAAAAAACATACCCGAGTCCATATTGCTTTTAACTTTTAATACCGCATTAATGTTCTCTTGATTCCCGAGAAGCATCCCCACTCGCCAACCGGCCATGTTAAAAGATTTACTCAGAGAGTTCAATTCCATTCCTACTTCGGTAGCCCCTGGTATCGATAACATACTCTGGGGTTGATCCGTCAAGATAAAACTATAGGGATTGTCATTCACCAACAATATACCTTTTTCCCTGGCCCAAGGAATTAATTTTTCAAAAGTAGCTTTTTGAGCATTGGCTCCCGTAGGCATATGAGGGTAGTTCACCCACATGATTTTAACACCACTCAAGTCCATTTGATTCAAGGCGTTTAAATCGGGTTGCCAGTCGTTGGCCGCTTTTAAATCGTAAAAAACAGGTTCTGCTTCTACCAATCGGGTAACAGATTGGTAGGTGGGGTAGCCCGGATTGGGGATCAAAACCTTATCACCTGGATTTAAAAAAGCCATAGAAAGATGCATGATTCCTTCTTTTGAACCCATTAAAGGCAATATTTCGCTGTTGGGATTGGCCGTAAACTGATAGTGTTTTTGATAAAAATCAGCAATGGCTTTACGCAACTCTGGGAGCCCCTGATAACTTTGATACTGGTGCACCTTAGGATGGTCAAAACTGTCTTTTAAGGCAGCAACCACACTGGGGTGTGCCGGTAAATCGGGACTTCCAATACCCATATTGATTACAGGTTTCCCATCGGCTACCATAGCGGCAACTTCTCTTAACTTTTTAGAAAAGTAATATTCCTGAACCGTTTCTAATCTTCTTGCTGTCATGATTTTCCTGATGGGTATTCTCCCAATACTTTAAAGGCAGTAGCCATAATTTGCAACAGTGATTTCGCTTTCTTGTAGTCCTCAGGATTGTCGAAGGTAACATCGACAAAAAAAGCATATTTTCCCGGGGTTTCAATCACGGGTAAGGATTGAATTTTGGTTAAATTGAGATTACAATCGCTCACTACATTGAGAGCGGTGGCCAAACTGCCACGTTTGTGATCCAAAACAAATTTCCATGCAGCTTTGCTGATATTCCCCGGTTCCTTTAATGGTTCACTTTGAACAATGACAAAACGAGTCACATTATTTTTAATGGTTTGAATCGAAGGGCTTAAAATCTCCAAGCCATAGATCTCAGAAGCTCTGATTCCCGCAACTGCACCACGCGCTTTTGTCTGGTTTTTACTTATTTTTAAAGCCTCCTCAGCCGTATCATAACTTTCCACTAATTTAATGTGGGGATAATCAAGGAAAAATTTTTTGCATTGTAATAGCGCCATAGGATGCGAATGAACTTCATCAATATCCTCAATTGTTTGACCGGAAAGGGCCATCAGATTGTGTTCTATTCCCAGATAGTGTTCCCCAGTGATGACCAGTCCATATTGATCCATCAGGGCGTAGTTGGGTAATATTGAACCCGCAATGGAGTTTTCTAGAGCCATAACTGCCTGAGTACATTCGCCCTCAGCTACGGCTCGGGCCAATGCATCAAAAGTAGAACACTCCAGCAGTTCTGGTGTAGAATCGTAGTACTGTTCCACAACCTGGTGGTGGAAAGATCCCTTAATTCCTTGAATGGCTATTTTTTGTGTCATGGCTCAAAAAAAAAGTCCCGATAAATCAGGACTTCTTGTTAACTATATATATAGATTACTACAAAGTCCTTCCTTCTTCTGTATAGAAGTAATAAAAAGCACTATAATAAAAACCTTTATTGTTCATTTCTCAAATAACGGCACAAATGTATGATAGCTTTTTACAAAAACAAATCATTTTATAATTTTTTTGTAGTTTTTTAATAGCCATTGCCGTCACCGATTCAGTTTCCTATTCCTTTTTTTCGTTTTTCAAGTCTTTTGATCCTCAAAAGTGAATTACGTATGCGATGTCTTAAAAAAAGATATAGCGCATCATGCTATGGTGAGGGAGGAGAAAATTAATGGAATTAAACTAAAAAAAACATAATCCATTCGAAGGAAAATAATATCTTGAAATAATGAATTAAAGGATGGAACAAGGAAAACAAGGTTACTCCTATCCGATTCGTTGGGGAATCATAGGTTGTGGAGATGTTACAGAGATTAAGAGTGGTCCCGCTTATCAAAAAACAGAAGGGTTTGTTTTGAAAGCAGTCATGCGGCGCAATGAAGACCGGCTCAAAGACTATGCTCAAAGGCATGGAGTTGAAAAGTACTACACCGATGCCGATGCCTTGATCAACGACGATGAAATCGATGCCATTTATATTGCTACTCCACCCGACAGTCATTTGAGGTATGCGCTCAAAGTTGCTGAGGCAGGCAAACCCTGTTGTATCGAAAAACCTTTGGCCCCTTCATTTGAGGAAAGTCAAAAAATTAATGAGGCCTTTTCAAAAAAAAACATTCCCCTTTTTGTGGCCTACTACCGACGTTCTCTCCCTCGATTCAACCGAGTAAATGAATGGATTAAGGAGGGTAAAGTTGGAGAGATCAGACATATCAGTTGGCATTTGAGTCAACCCCCCAGTACAATAGATAAATCGGGGGCGTATAATTGGCGTACCGACCCAAAGGTTGCTCCGGGAGGTTATTTTGACGATCTGGCCAGTCATGGTATAAATTTGTTTACCTATTTTTTAGGGGATATTAAGCGGGTGTCGGGTATAAGCGTAAATCAACAAGCTCTCTACGGGGCCTACGATGCTATTTCCGCCTGCTGGTTGCACGAGGGAAATGTTTCGGGTGCAGGAGTTTGGAATTTTGGGACAGAAGCCTTGGATCGGGTTGAAATTTATGGGAGTAAAGGAAAAATATTTTTTTCCGTATTTGAGGAAAATCCCTTGATCATGAAAAATGAAACGGAGGAAATTGAAATCTTTATCGATCATCCCAAACATGTTCAAATGGATCATGTTGAAAATATAAGGAAACAGCTTTTTGAAAAAAAATTTACCCACCCTTCTAATGGGCCATCGGCTTGTCATACAAGTTGGGTTATGGATCAAATTCTCGGTCAGAAAGTTCCCTAAAAACAAATTTCTCTTTTGGCATTTTTTTCGAAACACGAGAATTGACTAAATTTGGATAGGCAAATTTCAATGGGTGGGTTTATCCAAGCTGTTGAAGTCAATTTGAAAAAAAGCATTGGGCATATACATCGATCAATTATCAAAAAGCTATGGTACTACCGTTGCTTTAAAAAGCATTTCGTTAAGCTTTGACCAAAATGGAGTAATTGGATTATTGGGCCCAAATGGTGCGGGAAAAACGAGCTTGATGAAGATCTTAACCTGCTATTTGAATCAATGGGACGGGACCATTTCTATAGGGGGTTTGGATTTACGTCAACATCCCCAAAAAGTACAGCAACAAATGGGGTATCTTCCTGAGAATAACCCACTTTACCCCGAAATGTATGTAAAAGAATACTTAACGTTTGTAGGCGATTTATATGCTTTGGAGAACCTTCCCTTGGAAGAAGTCATTGAAAAAACGGGGTTGACGGAACATATCCATAAAAAAATCGGAAGCCTGTCCAAAGGGTACAAACAGAGGGTGGGATTGGCCGCTACTTTATTACATGATCCACAATACTTAATCTTAGATGAACCCACTACAGGACTGGATCCCAATCAAGTGCTTGAAATCCGAAAACTGATTCGGACATTGGGGAAAGAAAAAATGGTTTTTCTCTCCACTCATATACTGCAAGAGGTAGAGGCCATGTGTGACAGGGTGGTAATCCTGAACCAAGGTAAGGTGGTTTTGAATCAAACCCTTGAAGCATTAAAAACCAATGAGCAACAGGTGGTA
>JAURMQ010000145.1 GCA_030830625.1 Flavobacteriaceae bacterium | reverse complement strand
TCGTTGGAGATCGGTATATCAGTGTCATTGAATGTAGTCTGAGTCCCAAAGGAAAGTTCTACAAATCTCGTCTTGTATGGGCTGGAGATTATGCAGATAAGGAGCCGTGTGGAAAAAACCTCTACAAGCTCACTCAGAAAGAGGATCTGCTCAACTATTACAATCCTCCAGAGGAGGTCTGTGATTGTCAATATATTGTGAAATTGGTTTTAGTACTGGAGGTACCGCTTCTAAATCCCTAACTCATTTAAAATTAATGCGTTAGGGATTATTTTTTGTCCTTAATCGAAAAGAAGAACATTAAGGAGGCTTACTTATTGACTCCTTTCTTGTTCTAATTTTCCCAACATTTCAGCTACTCTTTCAAAGGGACGATAGGGCTCATTCTTTCTTTTCAAAGATTCCACAGGAACAAATCCTTTATATCCGCCATTTTCGATTAAACCCATGATCTTTTTATAATCCATTTTTTCTTCTCTCATGCTGGCATCAGTGTACTCTTTGATTTGCCAATTTACAGCATAAGGGATCACTTTTTCGATATCACTATAGGGGTCGTCTGTATGAAAATGACCTGTATCTACTACCAAGCCTACCCATTCAGAATTTAATTTCTCTAATATATATAAACATTGTTCCGCGTTTCTTAAAACATCTCCGTGGTTTTGAATCCCTATTTTTACGCCGAATTTTTGGGCATAAGGAATAAGTTGCTCTATTGATTCTATGACGCGTTGTGCTAGAGTTTCCCAATCATCCTCAGAATCTTTTGGTATTTTACCGGCAAAACATCTGAGTACTGGTGCATTTAGTTTGGATGCTACTTCTAACCAGGCTATGGCTCGTTCTATGCCCTCTTCCCTTACCTTGGGATCTGGATGAGAAAAATCGTTTCTTATTCCCGTTCCGCTGATGCTGATCCCATAATGATTTACTTTGTCTATAAATTCTTTTAAAAAAGCATCTGTCGGGGGATTGGGATAGCCCGGAAAAAAATAGCCCGTGGGGTCAATGGCTTTTATTTCTTTGTAATGAAACCAGTCGAGTAGATTCAAAAGAGAAAACAACTGTTGGTTGCTTTCTGGATATGAAGCCGTTAAAAGGTCCGAAAAAGAATACGCATTAACACTGAAAATGATTTCGTTTTTTGATTTTTTATTGTCAGAAGAAGTAGATTTATTTTCATTATTCTGACACGAAAAAGTCACAAAAATTAAAAACAAAAAAGGAATTGTTTTTTCTATTAGTATTGTTTTCATAGGGTTAATAATTGAAGGTCAATTTATTGAAATTAAATTCAATAGTGATTAAAAAAACAAAAATAGAATAGGTAAATTCAAATAAAAAAGGAATTCACGGTTACAACCAGCCTCTCAAAAGAAGAATCTCCTTTCAGGATATTTTAAAAATACATTAATTGAACCCGTTGTGCATTTTGATTTTTCATTTTTATGATTAATCATCAGCATTTTGAAAATAAAGAACTTGTTATGATTTAAATGAAATCATTTTACAAACAATTTTTCAAACGTTGTGACGAATTTAAAACCGACTCAAAAATATAAATACCTCTTTATCAATAGTTTATTCTTTTATTCAAAATGCACAATGGGTTAATTGAAGTGCATCTTATGAATTCTCAAAATAAAGATCAGTCATACTACTGCTAAGATATTACTTATAGAAATCATAAAGTTTACCTATAATAAAGATGAAAAGATTTTTGATTTCCAAAGCCTTTTAAAATCAACTGATTATCGAATAGTTCAAGTATACCATAGGAACTAATGGTTGTATCAACCATTCCAAAGACAGTAATGTAGTGTATCCCATTTTTAAATGTATAGTTGCCTGAATGGTTATGTCCATTGATGAATGCCACTACTTTGGGGTGGTTTTCAATTAAATCGATAATTTCAAAATCATTCCACAGGTTGTGAGGGTTATCCTTTGGTCTTATTGGCATATGAGAGAAAAAAACAACTTTTTGATCTAACAAATTTGCATAACACAATTCTTCTTTAATCCACTGTTGTTGTTTGGGACCGATTGCACTATTCCATCTATAATTATTTTGTTTTCCTTGAGTATAATTGAAATAGTTGTCAATTTCATTGACATCATAATGGTGTAATGAATTTGAATAATATGAATAATCCGTTACGTCCAAAACAATAAATCTCCATCCTTTTTTTGAATATGAGTAGTAGAAATCAGGCATTGATAGTTTTTCAACCAAGCTTTTTAGATGACTTGAGTCAACAGAAAACTCATGATTTCCAAGAAGATGATAATTTTCAATATTAGAGTCAAGGTGATCATAAACGGGGAGAATGGAATCGAAACTTTCCCAATCATCATCAATAATATCTCCAAGATTCTGAATAAAATCAACCTGATGATCATTAAAACTATCAATGGCTTCTTTAAGCTTCCAAAGGGATTCTCTATAATGTCTCTTTCCCTTTGAAGGTTTGTTAGCATATTGGGGGTCTGCTACCAAACCAATGGTTAAGGTTGGATTTTTTTTTGTACAAGAAAAGGATAAGTACAATAGGAGGAATAGACAACAATAAAGGGTTCTCACCATGACTGAATTTTATTGAACAGTATATATTTCATTAACTGTCATTTAAAGTGTGTAAACCTCTAAACACATCTGATTATTTTTCCATCTAATTTCAAAGATAAATTATAAACTTTAAAAAATATAAGGAAAAAAATGAAGAGTAAAAACCTAAGCTAAAGCCAACAGAGGTTGAAACAAGGTCTGTTCCAAATAGGACGTTTTTTATTCCAAATTAAGTAAACATGGAAAAATTTTTAGTTAACTATTCAATATTCTTTTTTGATTGGCCTTAGTAATTAAGACTCTCCTTTTTAACTCTGTATTTTTTAGGTATTGTTTTATAACATTTAACGATTTCCTCCTTGAGCTGTAAACCAGCCTCAAAAATTCTTACATTTATATAAGGAGATTCTTTAACTTGTGATCTAAAATCATTTTTCATGCGTATTTCTATTCCATTGGGGCTCAGCTTGTTTTTCATAAATACTACTGCCCTCCTTTCTCAAGGCTTCAATATAGAGACCGATCAAGGGACTCAATATATATCCAATGCCATGATTTGCAATGGGCGCCATTGGACAGAAGCTGAGGGCAAAGCCAAATTGGAAGACTTTTCCCAACTTTGGAACGATGCCCCATCTTGGGAAAAAAGAGCGCAAACCATCAGAGAAGGTATTTTGAAAGGAATGCAATGGGATAAAATTTCTCACTACGACGGCAAAATCAATGTTATAATTCATTCCAAAAAAATAATGGAAGGATACAGCGTAGAAAACATTGCCATCGAAAGCTTTCCAGGTTTCTATGTTACCGGAAACCTATACCGTCCCTTAAAAAAACAAAAACAATATGCCGCCCTATTAAGTCCTCACGGACATCTCGAAAACAAAAGATTTACAGATTACGTTCAGCTGCGCAGTGCCTATTTGGCCAGCAAAGGAGCCATCGTTTTTGCCTATGATATGGTAGGTTATGGCGAAAGCAGTCAGGTCAGGCATAAAATGCCCATCAGCCTATTGTTGCAAACGTGGAACAGCAAAAGAGTGCTGGATTATCTGCTGAGCCTCTCCGAAGTTGATCCTCAACGAATCGGAATAACTGGGGGCTCTGGAGGAGGAACTCAAACCTTTATCCTCACCGCTATCGATCAACGGATTAAAGTATCCGTTCCTGTCGTCCAAGTCTCAGCCCATTTTTTTGGAGGATGTGCCTGCGAAAGCGGAATGCCCATTCACAAAACCAACACTTTCCAAACCAATAACGTAGAAATTGCCGCTTTGGCCGCACCGCGTCCCATGCTCTTGATTTCCAATGGCGACGACTGGACCCGAAATACCCCCCATGTAGAATTCCCCTACATCCAAAAAGTCTATGCCGCCATGGGCAAAAGCGATCACGTGGAAAACGTTCACCTCGCCCTTGAAAAACACGATTATGGTTATTCCAAAAGAATTGCTGCTTACCGTTTCTTTTCAAAACACCTCCAACTCGATGGTGAAAAGACCCAAAATAATGAAGAGATCGATGAAAGCTTCATTCAAATTTTAGCGCCCGATAAACTCAAAGTTTTTACCCCAAAAAACCCTATACCTTACACCCCTCTCAAAAACGAATTCGACGTTTTAAAATTCTTAAAATTCCCCACCGACCAAATCCCTTACGTTTATTACAAAAATTAATTATATTAGTGTATATTTTATCCAAAATGATCTTCATCAATTGATATGAAAAAGGTTTATGCCGTTTCCCTTTTAACTGGACTACTCTTTTCCTGCTCTATTGAAATCCCTCAAGAGATCACTCAGGAATACGGCAATTTACCCGAAATAGTCGACTTCAACTATCACGTCAAACCCATACTCTCCGACCGCTGTTACCAATGTCATGGCCCTGACGAAAATACCCGTAAAGCTGGACTAAGACTCGATATAGAATCCATTGCCTTTTCCAAATTAGAGAGTGGCAAAAGGGCATTCAGTTCTGGCAACTTGTACAAAAGTGAAAGCGCAAGAAGAATCATACACGACGATCCCGCCATCGTCATGCCTCCTCCAGAATCCAATCTGAAATTGACCGATAGAGAAAAAGCGATCATTTTCAAATGGATTGAACAAGGAGCCGAATGGAAAGAACACTGGGCATTTATACCGCCCAAAAAACAAAAAATCAATACCGAAGACGAAACATTACCCCATCCTATAGACCGGTTCATCAAGGAAAAACTGGATCAAGAAGGACTGAATTTCTCCCCCAAAGCCTCCAAAGCCACTTTGGCCAGAAGGGTTTATTTAGACCTTACAGGACTCCCCCCTTCATTGGAAGAACTCGACGCTTTCCTGAATGACACAAGCGAAAAAGCCTTTGAAAACTTAGTGGATCAATTGCTCGATACCGATGCCCACGCAGAACGCCTCGCACTGGACTGGCTCGACCTTGCCCGCTATGCCGACTCCCACGGTTTGCACGCCGATGGGGTCAGAACAATGTGGCCCTGGAGGGATTGGGTTCTCAAAGCCTTTAAAGAAAATATGCCCTACGATCAGTTCGTCACCTGGCAATTGGCTGGAGACCTACTCCCCCATCCCACCAAAGAACAAAAACTTGCAACCGCTTTCAACCGAAACAGCCCTATGACAGCTGAAGGAGGTGTGATCGACGAAGAATGGCGTCTGCATTATGTCTTTGACCGGACCGAAACACTGTCCACTGCCTTTCTGGGACTTACCGTGGCCTGCGCCAAATGCCATGACCACAAATTCGATCCTATTTCTCAAAAAGACTACTTCCAACTCACCGCCTTTTTCAACAACATCAGAGAATTGGGGATGACGGGTGACGATGGCGAATTTGGCCCTCTACTTCCACTTTCGGATGAAGAAACACAGCGTAAACTCGATCAACTCAATGATGGATTGAACTCCATCAAAAAAGAAATCGCCATCACCAGCAAACAATTGGAAGACGTTTATCAATATTCCGAAGAACTGCTTGCCAATACCCCTGCAAAACCTCAATGGATCTTTCACGGTGCTTTTGAAAAAATGGCAAAAATCGAAAAAGGAAGACACAGCGTTGATGGTCAAAAAGATTTTTATGGCGGAGCAGATCAAATGCCCGAAATGGTTGAGGGTATAAAAGGAAACGCCTTTCAGTTCAGCAAAGATTACGACCACCTCTACATCACCAACAAATTGATCCCCAATCTGGAGTGGACTGACCCTTTTTCATTCTCCATCTGGATGAATACCCAAAAAAGAAAAGAAGGTTCCTCCCAAACACTGATCGCCAATAGTGGAGGTAAAAATGACCTCTGGCGGGGGTGGGAATCCTATTTGGACGATCAAAACAGACTCAATCTTAGACTCATCAACGTTACTCCTTCCAACCTCATACACGTAAGGTCTGTAGACTCCCTGGCCGTAAACCAATGGCATCACTTCACCGTTACCGTCGATGGCAGCGGAAAAGCAGCAGGGGTCCACTTGTACCGCAATGGAAAAGAAATCAAAAAAGTAGGCGTCATAGACAACCTATACAAAAGTATGCTTCCCACCCGACGAGACCGGGAAAAAGGATTTATCAATTCCGATAGAAATCTGGCCATAGGTCGGTCTTATGAAGGTTCTACTGGCGACTATGGCCTTTTCAGTGGAAAACTCGACGAATTGAAGTTTTTCAAAGGAGTACTCACCCCCTACGAAATCCAATCCCTACATTCAGAAACCTCAGGAGCTGAAAGTGCCCCCACATGGCCCATGGTCAAAAATCACCTCATTGAAAAGGACCCTAAAATCCAAAATCTCAAAAAACAACTCCAAAAAAACAGAGAAGAATACCTCCAAACCTACGCACCGGTGCAAGAAATCATGGTGATGAAAGAAATGGATACACCACGCACTACTTACCTTTACAACCGAGGCAATTACAACGAACCCCTCTATGCGGTAGAGGCCAAAGTACCCGAAATCCTACCGTCCATGGATAAAGATTTACCCAAAAACCGCTTAGGCCTCAGCCAATGGCTTTTCGATTCCAAAAATCCACTTACCGCAAGGGTTGCCGTCAACCGTTATTGGCAAATGATTTTTGGCAAAGGACTCGTGGCCACCCCCGACGATTTTGGCGTGCAAGGCCAATTGCCCTCCCATCCCGAACTACTCGATTGGCTGGCCATAAGTTTTAGAGAGGACTGGGATGTAAAAAAACTACTCAAAAAAATGGTCCTCTCCCAAACCTATCAACAACAATCTGTAAGCCACGAAATTCTAGACCAGAAAGATCCGCAAAATCGACTCTTGGCAAGAGCCAATTCCAGTCGGTTACCTGCCGAAATCATTCGTGATAATGCGCTTAAAGTAAGTGGTCTTTTGAATCCAAAAGTAGGAGGAGAAAGTGTAAAACCCTACCAACCCAAAGGCCTGTGGAAAGAAAAAAATAACTTTTCAACCTTCTTGCTCGAGTACGACGAATCTGATGGAGAAGACCTCTATCGCAGAGGACTGTATACTTTTATTCGAAGGACTTCCCCACCGCCCAATATGATCACCTTCGATGCTACATCCAGGGAAAGCTGTACCGTCAAAAGAGAGGTTACTTCCACCCCACTTCAAGCACTGATTTTGCTCAACGATCCACAATTTTTCGAAGCTTCAAGAGTATTTGCCGAAAGAATGATCAAAAGTAATAATACACTCGAAGAACAGATCAGCTATGGGTTTCGATGGGCTACTGCCCGCCACCCCAAAAAAGAAGAACTCGATATCCTTGTGAAGCTTTACAAAGGACAATATCAATTTTTTGAACAAAACAGAGACAATGCCTACCAAGTGGTCAACGTAGGGGAAAAGCCCAGAGACAAAAATATATTTTCTGTAAAAGCTGCCGCCATGACCATGGTGGCCAATACACTACTCAATCACAACGAAACTTACACCAAACGCTAAGATGCACTGCAACGATCATCATCACGAAAATAAAAACTACTCTCGGAGGGATTTTCTTACCCGTACTTCCCTCGGACTCGGAGCCCTATCTTTGGGTTCGCTGATCAGTCCGGTAAATGCTTATGGAAACAGTGAGTTTTTAAACCTTTTGGACAGCAAAAAAATGAAGCTGCCCCACTTCGTTCCCAAAGCCAAAAGGGTCATCTATCTTTTTCAAAGTGGAGCACCCTCTCAGTTGGACCTCTTCGATTACAAACCCAAACTCAATGAAATGTTTGGCGAAGAAGTCCCCAAAAGCATCATTGGAGAACAACGACTCACAGGGATGTCCTCTGGACAAAATTCCTTTCCTATGGCAGGCTCCTTGTTCAAGTTCAAACAACACGGTCAGAGCGGTGCTTGGATGAGCGAAATCATGCCCCACACTGCCAAAATCGTTGATGAACTCTGTTTCATCAAATCCATGTACACCGATGCCATCAACCACGACCCGGCCATGACTATGATCCAAACAGGGTCACAACTGCCCGGCAGACCCTCCATTGGATCATGGCTCAGCTACGGTTTGGGAACCGACAACAAAAACCTCCCCGAATTCGTCGTTTTGGTCACCAAAGGTAAAAACGGTCAACCCCTCTATTCCAGATTGTGGGGCAATGGATTTCTCCCCTCTCAACACCAAGGGGTACAATTTCGCTCCGGAAAAGATGCCGTTCTTTACCTCGATAATCCTCCAGGAGTGAGCAGCGGCATTAGAGAAGAACAACTTAAGTCCCTCAAAAAACTTCAAAACATTCAACATGCAGACATAGGGGACCCTGAAATTTTAACCAAAATTTCGAACTACGAAATGGCCTACCGCATGCAAACTTCGGTACCAGAAGTGATGGATGTATCCGATGAACCCGACTACATTTTCGATCTCTATGGCCAAGACAGCAGAAACCCAGGCACCTTTGCAGCCAATTGCTTGCTGGCCAGAAAACTCGCAGAAAAAGATGTCAAATTCATTCAGCTTTACCATCGAGGATGGGACCAGCACGGCAACCTGCCCATTGACATACAAAAGCAAACCAAAGAAACCGATCAAGGAACCGCCGCACTCATTCAAGACCTCAAACAAAGGGGAATGTTGGAAGACACTTTGGTTATTTGGGGAGGAGAGTTTGGCCGAACCAATTATTCCCAAGGCATGCTCAAACCCGACAAATACGGTCGAGATCACCACCCCCGTTGCTTCACCATCTTCATGGCAGGAGCAGGAGTCAAAAAAGGAATTACCATTGGTGCGACCGATGAATTTGGCTACAATATCACCGAAAGACCTGTACACATTCACGATTTTCAAGCCACTATGATGCACCTTTTGGGTATTGATCACGAAAAACTAACTTTTAAATTCCAAGGCAGACGCTACCGATTGACCGACGTTCATGGCAATGTAGTCAATGAAGTCTTGGCCTAAATTATGCTTTCAGAACTCATCGATTTTCTTGGTAGTCTCCATCCTCTAATAGTTCATTTGCCCATTGGCATCCTACTCATGACCATTGGTATAGATTTTATTATGAGGAACAGGAATAACAGTACTGTGGACAAGATTGTTACATTAGGTTGGTTTCTCTCCTTTTTAAGTGGGTTTTGGGCTGCACTTTTTGGTTGGTTTCTGGGAGATAATAATTATTATTTTGAATCGCAAATCAGCATTCACCGATGGGGAGGAATCGCTTTTGTCGGTCTCTGTTTTTTCGTTTGGATCCTCCGTTATCTAAACTTTAAGTATTCTACTACCTTTACCCAACTTTTCAACCTGACTGCAATGGTACTGATCACTATTACGGGACATTACGGAGGCGAAATGACCCATGGTCAAAATTACTTGATCAATAATTTGCCTTTTGTTACCCAAGAGAAAACCACGCACATCAGCGAAGAAAAACGTGCTGCTGTGGACTCTCTATTCGTCTTCGAAGATTTGGTCTATCCCGTTTTGGAGGAAAAATGTATGGCTTGCCACAACCAAAAGCAATCCTATGGAGGACTCAATATGACTTCTTTCGAGGCCTTATTAAAAGGGGGCAACAGTGGGATCGGAATACAAAAAGGCATGCCCTACAAAAGCTTGATCTACAAAAGGGTAAGTTTTCCTCAAGACCATCCCAAATTCATGCCTCCAGCTGGGGTACCCCTCAGCTATGACCAAATTGCCACACTCGAATGGTGGATCGACAATGGTGCCGAAAAACAAATCCCCGTTACCGCAGTTCGAAAAGACCCCAAAATACAACGTCTCATGGAACTCCAGTACGGGCTCGATCTCAGAGAAAAGTCCTATTTAGAAACCCTAACCTTGACCCCCCCTGCTCCAAGCGATTTGGAAGCAATCAATGGAGAAAAATTCAGCTGGCGTTTTATCAATCCCGAAGAAAGTTTTTTGGACGTAAAATTTACCGCAAAAAAAATCGAAAACGCCGATTTAGTCAACATCCAACAAGTCAAGAACAATGTTACTTGGCTCACCCTCACCGATTGTAGGCTCACAGACAATCAGTTGATCTACCTGGCCAATTTTCCCAACCTGACCCGACTTAAGCTTCAGAAAAATCCCATGTTGACCAACAAAGGCATCGAAGCACTTCGAGCATTGGAAAATCTCAACCAGCTCAATCTATATGGAACCCGTATCAATGATGCCGTTTTTGCTACCTTGGGCCAAATGAAGAATTTAAAAAAACTATTTCTCTGGAACACTCGCGTCACCCCTGCAGGGATCGAAAGCTTTAAAGCACAGCATCCCGAAGTAGAAATAATTGCAGGACTATAACTATTGAAGTTTTAGGAAATCGTCCTCTTCCTCTTCTGCCTCTGTAGGTTCTATTTGCTCCACCTTTCGCAGTTTGGACAACATCATTCGGGTACGGGTCGTAACCATTTTCTCAATCTCATTGTCGGCCTCCTTGATTTTACGCTGCGCTTTTTCCAATACTATCCCAAAATTGGAAAATTCCTTTTTCACACCCGCCAAAACCTCCCATACTTCGCTACTGCGCTTTTGAATGGCCAAAGTTTTAAAGCCCATTTGCAAACTGTTGAGCATGGCCGCCAAGGTAGTGGGTCCCGTAATGATGATTTTGTATTCTCTTTGCAACTGAGCAATCACTTCGGGATGACGTGTCACCTCCGCATAAAGCCCTTCGAAAGGCAAAAACATAATCCCAAAATCTGTAGTATGGGGGGGGTCGATATAGCGTTGGGAAATGTCTTTGGCAAATTTCTTTACCACATTGAGCAGTGCCCGCAATGAAGTTTCGATCGCAAGGGGATCGCCCGACTCATAAGCCGATTGCAAACGGGTGTAATCCTCCTGTGGAAACTTGGCATCCACGGGCAAATATACCGGTCCACTGCTGTGACTTTTCCCAGGGAGTTTGATCGCAAATTCCACCAACGCATCCGAACCTTTCTTGGTTTTTACATTGGAGTCGTATTGCTCGGGCGCCAGAACTTGTTCCAATATATTGCCCAATTGTATCTCCCCCAATACCCCACTGGTTTTGACATTGCTCAACACCTTTTTCAAGTCGCCTACCCCCAAGGCCAATGTCTGCATTTCTCCCAAGCCCTTTTGGACTTTAAGCAATTGCTCTGTGACCACCTCAAAAGATTTTCCCAGTCGGTCTTCCAAAGTTTTGTGGAGCTTTTCATCTACCGTCTCACGCATTTTCTCCAATCTGAGCTCTGTAGATTTTATCAACTCATCCTGCTTTTGGTTGAGGCGTTCAAAATTTTGTTTTTGCAGCTCGTTGAAAGCCGCAACGTTTTTAGAAAAAGATTCCTGAAAATCTTTAAGGGTGGTACGCAATTCTTCACGGTCTTCTTTGGCTTTTTTGGCCAATACTTCATTGAGACGCTCCATACTTTGGGTAATCTCCAAACGGGTTTCCCTTAGATTATGGGTCAACTCCTCACGATTCTGGTGAAACTCGCCTTTGATCAATTCCCGCAACTCACCCGAAAGATCATTATTCCCTTGTTTTTTTGACAACAAAAACAAAAGTAAACCCAAGGTCAAAGCCGATACCACTAATATTCCGATTTCCATCAAAACGATTTTGTGCAAATTAAAAAGAAAAACACAGTAGGGGAACCCGAAAGAAGAAAAGTAATAAACAAGGAAAGAAAAGACGGGCTGACCTGCTTACTTTCATAAAGTTTTGAGGAGGCTAAATGATGATTTATGGCCAGTCCCACCATCAACAAATGTTGAAAATAACACCAGTATTCCCCCCAAAAAAAGAGCCTCAGCTTTGAATACAACAATTCATTTAAAAAATAGAAAATCTCCCTTAACTACTGATATTACTGAGTTTTTGTAAAATTATTTACTATATTTATAATGGTTATTGGAAGATGATTTTTAAGACCCCCAAAAGAAAAGGAGCGAAAGCTTCTTGATGGTCCAAATCCTCCAAGGGGATGTAATGAATATCTCCTCCATTGGCCTTGATTTGGGAAAAGGCAGATTCGGGATTGGAGGGATAAATATAATCGTCTGCTGTACCGTGAAAAAGAGTGATGGGTGCCTTGGGAGACCAATCGTGTACACTGTTTTGATGCATGATCTCAATCCATTCCGTATCCTCTCCGCTTAGAAAGTTATCGATCGTTTCCTTTTTAAAAAGTTTTTGAGGATTTTGAGGAATCAGCGTCGTATCCATAGAAGCATTAAATGCCGTTAAACTACTCAATCGGCTGGCATAGGGTTCTTTAAAATAAAAGCTCAACGGTCGGTTCAAAGTGGGATAAATCCGGTTGTTAACCTCCAATACCCAAACATAACCAGACATGAACGGTAGGTCTTCATCCTTGGATAAAATTTCTTGAGTGAGTAAAGTGAGGTTGTAAGCTCCTGCTCCAGGGATGGAATGGGTAACTTGAAATTTGTTTTCTGTTTCTATTTTTTGATGTAAAGATAAAGTCGCATGACCTCCCTGTGAATAACCCGTAAGGTAAAGTGCTCCATTGGTTCTGATTTTTTCATGATGCAGGTATTCCTCAACAGCCAACAGGAAATCGTAGGTCGTCTGGGCCGTATTTTCTTTGTGTTGATACGGGTGTTTGTGATCACTGGAGTGACCATAGCCCACATAGTCTGCAACCGCCACTAATGCTCCAATACCTGACATCACTGCTGCTATGCTCAATTCGTTTGCTCCAAGCCCACTGTTGGTGGGGGCATCTGCATCGCTACTGAGTGTAGCATGCTGGTATGAAATTAGGGGACCCATGCCCTCAAATCCCTCTGGGATCAACAACATACCTGAAGCTTCGATGGGGTTTTTGAATGCGTCCATGGTGTTGTAGATGATTTCTATTCCTTTTACATCGGTATAAGTATATTTCGATAGAGTATCAACCGTTAAACGCGCCAAAAACTGTAATGAGGAAGCACTGAAGTTCTTACTTTCTTTGTCACTTACCCAATAGCTGTAGGTTTTTGAGGTCTCTGCCTCGGATGTATTGTTTTTTTGACAAGCAATTAGGATCATGAACGCAAAAGGGAGGCAATAAAAGGCTTTCATTTTTTTTAACTTATTTAATGGTATGAATGAATCTGCCTTGGAGGCAGTCCCTATTTTTCTCCAACCACTTCCCTCAAAGGTAGGGCATCTCATCCAAACTCCTCAACGGATTTCTAGGGCTTTGGCTTGAAGTGCCTCCAAAGCCATTTGTGGTTCAGCAGACAACGTTCTACTCATCAAATTGTCCAATTCGTAAGGATCGCTTTGCAAATCGTACAGTCGGGAAGAGCCGTTGTCCAAAATCATTAATTTATAGCGTTCGTTTCGGAGGGTATAGCCGGATTTGGCGGGTTGTTGAAGATCTAAAATTTCTGAATAATTATATTTTCTGGGACCTGATGCAGCGTCAGAAAAGGTGCTCAAAAAGCTTTGACTGTCTTGGTATTGTGGAGTGGCTACCCCTGCGATTTGTGCGATGGTAGAGAATAAATCTGCCGTATGGATCAGACTGCTGTCCCTCTCTCCTTTTCGGGTCAGACCCGGCCCAGATACCACCATGGGCACATGAATTCCGCCTTGGTATAAGGAGCCTTTGGATCGGTTGGACACAAAAGGAGGTTGAATCACTGGACCAGGGGTGCCATTGTCTCCCACAAAAATAATCACAGTATTGTCGCGTTGGGCAGCAGGAATTTGGTTCAGCAACCGTCCCATTTCATGGTCTATACTTTCGATCATGGCCCTATAATAAGGCAGAGGATTGACCGCTATTCTTGCAGGATCGTCCACCAAACTGCCTTGGGAGTGCATCTCGGCAGGGGGTAAGTGGAAAGGAGAATGAGGTGCGGTATAGGCCAACCAACAAAACCAAGGCTTTTCTTGAATATTGATCCAGTCGATGGCTAAATCGGTGAAATGAGAGGTGATGTACTCGGTACTGAGGGTGGTTTGGCCATTGACCGTGACTTCCCAATTGTAGTAATCGGAAAGGGTGCCAGGAATTAATCCTGCAAAATGGTCGATACCCATTTCATTGGGTCGATTTTTTTCTTTGTTAGACAGGTGCCATTTGCCAATCAAGGCATGGGCATAGGCATTGCCCAATTGCTCGTCGAGATACGCCTGAATGGTTTTTTCGGTTGGGGGAAGGGTTCCTGCGCTGGAGCTAGTATTGAGTACCCCATTGTGGATGCCGTATTTTCCGGTGATGATGGACGCTCGAGTAGGGGCGCACAAGGGGGCCGACCAAACATTGTCGTAGGTAATGCCATTGGCTTGCAAATCCATAAGGGTGGGCATATGGGCTTGTAAGGTCCCCAAATTATAACCAGGAGTAGCGTCCACACCCATATCGTCGGCTATGACCAATAAAATATTGGGCGAAATGGGAGCACGATCGGGCAGTATATCTTCTATCCCCTGTGGGTTGTCGTTTTTGCTGCAATGCACCACCATAGACAGTAAGATCAGCAACAAAAGAATTTTCATAAAAGGGTAACCGGTATTGTTCTTCATATGTAAATTAACCGAAAGAGGATTGTAATACCCTACCTTTCTATGACAATTGTCGGATCAACCCTTCTTGGGCAGAGGAAGCGACCAATAAACCCTCACGGTCAAAAATAGAACCTCTGGAAAAACCTCTGGAATTGGAAGCACTGGGACTGTCCATGGCATACAGAAGCCATTCTTGTAGAGAAAATGGACGATGGAACCACAATGCATGGTCGATACTCGTGTAGAATGTCGGCCCCTGGCTCAGTTCTTTTTTGTGAGGCAAAGTAGCCGTGCGCAATAGGCCATAGTCGGATATATAAGCCAACAATTGATGTTGCAAGTCCAAGCCAAATGGGGTTATCTCTTTGGAACGAAACCAGTAATTGCTCTCGGCTGGGGCATCGATATCGTCTCTAAGGGTCAGTTTTTCCACGGGTCTGAATTCGATGACTTCGGGTTTGATTTTTTTAAATCGGTCGTAGACTTTAGGGTCGGTATTTTGGACTTCCAACTGCTCCAAATCACTCAGCAATTTTTCGGGTGGAATATAATTGGGCATTGAAAATTGGTGATTTACGCCGTTTTGCTCCAATTGGAAGGAAGCAGACATATTAAAAATGGCGCGACTTTCTTGAAAGGCGACTACCCTTCGAGTCGTAAAACTCTTTCCGTCACGGATCACGTCAACCTCATAGGTAATGGGCAGGTCCAAATTACCTCCTAAAATAAAATAGCCATGAAGTGAATGGGCAAAACGATCTTTGGGAACGGTCTGATAGGCCGCATGAAGCGATTGTGCCAATACTTGTCCTCCAAAGACACGACCCCAAGAGGTTTGGAAATTTTGGCCTTGAAAGGTGTTTTCGCCCTTTTTTTCCAAAGTGATCAGGTCTATCAGTTCTTGAATGTGTTTCATCCTTTAAATTTGTTTTCCGTAAACCTCAAGCAAGTTAGACTAAAATTAGTAATCTCCTCCCTTTTCGCTGTTTTGAACGGTCGAATTCCACTTTTGATATTGGGTCTGTAACCATTTTAATTTTTGGGGTTGAGCGGTTGACAAATCGTGTTTCTCTCCCTTGTCCTCTTTGAGGTTATAGAGCTCTACATCGTCATTTGGATTGCCGTACAATTTGAAGTCATTGTCGATCAGAGCAAATTGGTTTCCAAATTGGAAAGCCAAAGGTTGAATTCTTTGTTGTTTTTGACCTGTCCAATAAGGAATAAGATTTTCCCCGTCATAAGGGCGATTGTATTTTTGGATATCAATGCCTAAAATATGGGCAATGGTAGGGAAATAATCGGAAGTAAAACAAGGTACATCTACCTGAGTTCCGGGCTTGATTTGGGCGGGCCATTCCACTATTCCCGGTACTCTAATACCTCCTTCGTAAAGACTTCTTTTTCTTCCTTTGAGACCATTGGTAATCCCTTGTGCTCTCCCCCTAAATGATTTTCCCTGTGGTGCGGTGGTTTCGGGGCCATTGTCTGATGTATAAAATACTAAAGTATGGTCAGCCACCCCCAAACTTCTGAGTTTTGCCCTCAAACGTCCTACCTGCTCGTCCAATGCCGAAATGACCCCGTAATAATGTTGTTGGTCTTCATTCAATTCGGAGTAAAGAGCTTTGTATTTATCTCCTGTCAAAACCGGCAAATGAGGGGCGTGAAACCATATGACGGATAAAAAAGGTTGATCGGCGGCCACCGACTCTTCAATAAAAGGAATCACCCGATCCATGATGATCCGAGAATCGTCACCTTTGAGATTGTCGTGTACCCGTTTACCTGGACCCGACCAATAGTAGGTACCAAAGGGCCCTCCTTCGATCAAAGTCGCTTTTACATCGGCGGCCGAGTGGTGCGGAGTAATCATCGGATCCCATGTAGGAACTTTTGACTCGGTCGCGAAACTGACCTCAAAACCGTGATTCCAAGGAGGTGCAAAATGGATGTCATTTTCTTTTTTACCTCCACGGTTGGCGTCCAAAACATCTTTGGTGAGGGTGCCCAAATGCCACTTGCCGAAATGTCCCGTTCGGTACCCTTTTTCTTTAACCATTTCTGCCAAAGTAATTTCTTGTTCTTTCAAATGCCCACAATTGGCCGAACAAATCCCCATTCGGGCAGGATGTCGTCCGGTCATCACACTGGCACGAGTAGGAGAACATACCGAACCTGCGGAGTAGAAACGTGAAAAAACAGCTCCGTTTTGGGCCATGGCATCCAAGTGGGGGGTTTTCAAATGCGGATGTCCGTTGTATCCCACATCACCCCAACCTTGATCATCGGCCATGATCAAAATAATATTGGGAGGGACAGCTTGTTGACAAGCTACGGTCAAAAGGAAAATTAAAACCCCACTAATAACAATTTTCATAGTTCAATATTTACGATTTTCAACCTGCATCGATATCGTACAGATGATTAACGCTCTATTTGATGTATATAAACCCATAGGGTTTCGGTTGACGGTTGGTGCTTTTTTTAACCGAAAACACCCTTTTTAATTCAAAATCAAAAAGGGTGTTTTTTTTATCAAAGAAGGCTTAACGGTTGATATATCTTTCTATAAACTGCTGATCTAATTCGTCTGAATCACCATATTTTTCACGCATTTCGTTGAATCTATTGTGCATCAATTGCTGTACATCGGCATAGGCAGGGTCGTCGTATATGTTCTTCATCTCTGAAGGATCTTTTTCCAAATCGTACATTTCCCATACGTCAATGTCGTAGTAAAAATGTATGAGCTTGTAGCGATCGGTTCGCACTCCGTTGTGTCTTTTTACCATATGAACCGAAGGATACTCATAGTAAGTATAATAAATGGCATCGCGCCACTCACTGTTTACGTTACTGACAACATCTCTAAAGGACTCTCCTTGCATGTCCTCGGGTATAGGGATTCCCGCATAATCCAAAAAAGTAGGGGCAAAATCTAAGTTTTGAATCAACTGATCGATTTGAGTGCCGGGCTTGATCTCCTTAGGATAACGCATGAGTAAGGGGGTTCTGAGGGATTCCTCGTACATGAATCTTTTGTCAAACCAACCATGCTCTCCCAAATAGAAACCTTGATCGGAAGTATATACTACAATAGTGTTCTCGGTCAGACCATTTTCGTCCAAATAATTCAGTACCTCTCCTACGCCGTCATCGACAGACTGTATGGTTCGAAGGTAATCTTTTAGGTAGCGATTGAATTTCCACAAGGCCAATTCTTTTCCTTCAAGATTGGCGGCTTTCATGGCATCATTTTTGGGAGTATAGGCTTTGAGCCAAGCTTCGCGCTGTGCGGGAGTAAAACGTTCTAATTCTTTGCTGAATCTGGTTTCCCGTCCAAAGGGATCCACTAAAAATTTAAAATCATGTCCCCATCGACCATGCCCTCCATTACCATTGGTAACGGCTAGCTGTTCTTCGGTAGCCGCTATCATCATTTCTTGAGCGGCAGCGGCAGGACGTCCTTCGTAATTGTCAAAAAAGTTGGCCGGAGGGTCAAACGTTTTGTCGTCAAAAAGAGTCAAATACTTTTCCTCAGACTGCCAGTTTCTGTGGGGTGCTTTTTGGTGATACAACAATAAAAAAGGCTTGCTTTTGTCTCTCTTATTTTTAAGCCAATCCAAACTCAGTTGGGTAGTAATGGTGGTAACATAGCCCTCCAAACGCTCTTTGATCCCATCAATGATGAAATCGGGATTGTAATAATGACCCTGACCGGGCAATACGGCAGAATAGTCAAACCCTTGAGGCAATCCTCTAAGGTGAATTTTTCCTACCAAAGCCGTTTGGTAGCCTGCAGCCTGAAGATCTTTGGCGAAATTGGGTTGATCCCAATTGAAATCCAATATATTATCGACCTTTCCATTGATAAAGCTGTGTTTTCCTGTCAACATTACCGCCCTGCTGGGAGCACATATTGAGTTGGTCACAAAACCTTTATTGAACAAGGCTCCTTCTTTAGCGATACGATCAATATTGGGGGTATTATTCAAATTGTGTCCGTATGCACTTACTGCCTGAAAGGCGTGATCATCAGACATTATAAAAACGATATTCGGGGGTTGCTGGTCTTGCTCACACGAAAGGAGAAGAGGCAAAAGAAAAACAAGAAAGAGTACTTTTTTCATTTCATTTAATTTGATTGGATAATTTACCAACAAAGTATAAAATTTCAATTAATTAATGGCTTAAATTTTCTACTTAAAATGAGTTATATTGATGTTTTTTAAAGAAATAACAGCCTATGTCCAGAAAAATAAAATGGGGGATAGCCGGTTTGGGAAAAATTGCTCACAAATTTGCTGGTGATTTAAATCGGGTTTCGAGAGCCGAGCTGGTCGCCGTCGCCGCTTCGGATCGAAAACGGGCCAATGCTTTTCAAAAAGAATTTGGAGCCCAAAAAGCTTATGATTCCTATGAAGATTTGTACCTCGACCCCGAAATTGAAGTGGTTTATATTGCCAGTCTCAATCAAAATCACAAAGCAATGACTATCGCTGCACTTAAAGCAGGAAAGGGGGTGCTTTGTGAAAAACCCTTGGGTCTCGATCCAAAGGAGATCCAAAAAATGATCGGCATCGCGAAAAAACAAAATTGCTTTTTGATGGAAGGATTGTGGTCGCGATTCAATCCTGCAATCCAAAAAGCTAAAGAATGGATCGAACAAGGGCAGATTGGGACCCCTAAGTTTCTTTATGCGGAATTTTCCTTTTTTCGGATGAATATCCCACACACCCATCGTTTGATGGATCCCGATAAAGGCGGAGGCGTATTGCGGGATATTGGGGTTTATCCTCTATTTCTCTCCCGTTTTATTTTGGGGATGCCCAAAAAAATAGCGGCGCAATCTTTGTTTGCAATAACGGGTGTTGAAGTCCAAACTTCCATGATACTACAATACGAAAATGCTCAAGCAATACTGTATTGCGGGATAGCCAACGAAAGTGACAACGATGCCAAAATCGGGGGAACCGAGGGAGAAATCATTCTCCACGGAGGGTGGCACAATGCACAAAGCGTGACCTTGATCCAATCGGGAGTGGCCAAAAGAGTAGATTTACCTACGTCGGGCAATGGCTTCATTTACCAAATCGAAGAAGTCAATGATTGTATGGATGCAGGAAAAAAAGAAAGTGAACTGTGGGGTCACCATGATGCAATAGAATTAAGTCAATTGGTGGAACAGGTTTTCCTGAAAACAAAAAAGTAAAGGAC
>JAURMQ010000144.1 GCA_030830625.1 Flavobacteriaceae bacterium | reverse complement strand
TAAAAAGAAAAAAAACCAAGCTGATAACTCCCAAAAGGGTTAAAAAAGCATAAAATATTTTTGAGAGTCCGTATCTTAACATTTATCCTTCAAAAGCCTTAAGATGAATTAAAGCGAATACGGCATAGTTCACAATGTCTTGATAGTTGGCATCAATTCCCTCACTGACAAGCGTTTTACCATCATTTGCTTCTATTTGCTTGACCCGCATCAATTTTTGCAAAATCAAATCGGTGAGAGAACTCACCCGCATGTCTCGCCAAGCCTCACCATAATCGTGATTTTTAGCCACCATTAATTCATAAACAATGGCCTCGTGTTTTTCGTAATACTTCATCGCCTGTTCAGGATCCAAATCTGGACTGGAAGAAATTCCCATTTCTATCTGAATCAATGCCATTATAGAATAATTGATGATTCCAATAAATTCAGGAACTTCACCTTCTTCAATTTTTTGAGTAGTATGAGTTTGTAAACCTCTGATTCTTTGGGCTTTGATAAAAATCTGATCCGTAAGTGAGGGCAGGCGGAGTATGCGCCAAGCACTCCCATAATCCTCGGTCTTCTTAGCAAATAGCGCCTTACAGTTTTTCATAACGCTTTGATATTGCTCAGCGGTGGATGTCATGGGTTTATTTATCTTTGATGTAAATTTCGATATTTTTTTTTACTCTGTAAAGGGCATTATTAAAAGTTTGAAAACTATTTTAGTTCGGTTATGATCATCAATCTCAAAGGTTCCCTTGTCGACTTGAGTCAGCCCAAAATTATGGGAGTACTCAATTTGACCCCCAATTCGTTTTATGATGGAGGAAGGTACAATGTATTAGAACGGGCCGTAGTGCAATCTGAAAAAATGATTCGTGAAGGTGCTTTTTTCATCGACTTGGGAGCTTGCAGTACCCAACCCGGTGCTGCTGAGGTCAACGAAGAGGAGGAGAAAAAAAGACTTTATCCGGTTTTGGAAAAACTATTGGATGAATTCCCAGAGGTTCATTACTCGATCGATACGTATCGCTCCACTGTGGCTCAGGGATGCTTATCGAGAGGGGCATCGATCATCAACGATATTTCCGGAGGACAATTTGATTCCAAGATGATGGATACCGTCGGTAATTTTGGTGCACCTTACATACTGATGCATATTGCCGGAACCCCAACAGACATGCAGAAAAACCCCAAATACAATAACATCGTTCAAGAGATTTTATATTATTTTTCTGAAAGGGTTCAAAAGGCATACAACAGTGGAATCAATGATGTCATCATTGATCCTGGCTTTGGTTTTGGTAAAACCATTGAACACAATTACACTCTACTAAAAAACTTTGATTTATTTCAAAGCCTTGAACTGCCCCTAATGGTGGGTATATCAAGGAAATCCATGATATACAAAAAACTGGAAATCACTCCCCAAGAAGCCCTCAACGGAACCACCGTCCTAAACACACTGGCTTTGTACAAAGGGGCAAATATTCTGAGGGTACACGACGTCAAAGAAGCTAAAGAATGTTGTGATTTATTGCAGGCCCTTCAATAGTTTTTTAAATTTACAAAAACAGTCATATTAAACCGTATGGATTTTTTAGATATTAATTTCATCGACATTGTTGATATCCTACTGGTGGCCCTCCTTCTTTATTATGCCTATAGACTCGTTAAAGGAACGGTAGCGATCAATATTTTTATTGGAATCGTGATTTTCTATGTCATTTGGAAATTAACCGACATCCTCAACTTGGATGTATTGAGCAATATATTGGGTAAATTCATCAGCGTTGGTTTTTTTGCGCTCATTGTAGTATTCCAACAAGAAATTAGAAAATTCTTGCTTATGATTGGATCCACAAATTTTGCTTCTCGAAGAAATGTCATTCGGTATTTTAATTTTCTCCACCAAGATCAAATGCCTTTGACGGTCGATTTGACCACCTTATTGAGTTCCTGCAGCAAAATGGCGGAAGAAAAAACGGGAGCAATTATTGTTTTAGAAAGGGAAAACAAACTCGACTTCCTGACCAACACGGGAGACGAAGCTAATATTGAGATCAGTGCCCAAATTCTCGAATCCATTTTTTTTAAAAACAGTCCATTACACGACGGTGCCATAATCATCAAAAACAATTTCATTATCGCCACACGTGTAATACTTCCGGTATCTGAATCCTCCTCAATACCAGCAAGGTTTGGATTGCGCCATAGAGCTGCAGTCGGAATCAGTGAAAAAACAGATGCCGCAGTATTGGTCATCTCTGAACAAACTGGAGAAATATCTTATGTAAAAGATGGGGCGTTTTGCAAGTTCAAAAACATCAAAGACCTCAGACGTTTACTCACTGAGGACCTTTCCATTTAGATCAAAACACTTCTTCTAGGAATTGTATATTGTATAACTGAGTGTAATACCCCTCCTTGAGTCTCAATAACTCTTTGTGTGTGCCTACTTCTACAATATTTCCCAAATCCATGACTACAATTCGATCCGCATTTTTAATCGTTGACAAACGGTGAGCAATCAATATAGAAGTTTTGTCGGCAGTAATTTTTTGTGTGGCATTTTTAATCAATTCCTCTGAATGAGAGTCAATAGAAGAGGTAGCCTCATCCAAAACCAAGACACTAGGATTTGAAATATAAACCCTCAAAAAGGCGATCAATTGCCGTTGACCCGAAGAAAGCATCACCCCTCTTTCTTTCACATTGTAATCATACCCTCCAGGAAGAGATGCAATAAATTCGTGAACCCCTATTTCTCGAGCGGCATTTTCAACCATTACTCTGGTCACACTGGGGTTGTAAAGGGTAATATTATTGTAAATGGTATCGGCAAATAAAAACACGTCTTGAAGAACAATTCCCACATGTTTTCGCAGCGATTCTATACTGTAATCCTTGATAGAATGATCGTCCAATTGGATCTCACCGGTTTCAAATTCATATAAGCGAGAGAGTAAATTAATCAAGGTAGATTTACCTGCTCCCGTTGCTCCTACAATGGCAATTTTCTCCCCTGGTTTTATTTCGAGATCAATTCCATGAATGACCTCCTCGTCAGCGATATAAGAAAACCTCAAGTTTTTAATAGAAATTTTACCTTGAATCATTTTAGGGTTCCATTGGCCCTCATTGGATATTTTACTTTCGGTGGCTATGATTTTAAAAATTCGATCTGCTGCCACCATTCCCATTTGAAGGGTGTTGAACTTATCTGCAATTTGTCGCAACGGTCGAAAGAGCATTTGAGACATTTGAATAAAAAGGAAAATGGTTCCCAATGAAATGGTTCCCGATCCAGCTACATTCAATCCTCCATACCACACCAATAACCCTAATGTAATGGAAGAGGAAATTTCAGCAACGGGAAAGAAAATTGAGTTATACCAAACGGTTTTCAACCATGATTTCTTGTGTTTTTCGTTGATGGCTGTAAAATTGTCATACTCAATTTCCTCACGGTGAAACAGTTGGACAATCTGCATACCCGTAATCCGCTCCTGAACGAAGGAATTGAGATTGGCAACTTGAAGTCTTACTTCTTCAAAAGCTGATTTCATTGACTTTTGAAACAGTCGAGTAGCATACAAAATGAGGGGGAGTATCGAAAAAACAATTAAGGAAAGTTCCCAATCAATGACCAACATAATCACTATAACCACGGCCATCTTCAACAAATCGGCAATGATCATGAACAAACCTTGAGAAAAAATGCTCGCAATGGTTTCAATATCATTCACAGCACGTGTCACCAATCTACCCACGGACGAACGATCAAAATAGGCCATTTTAAAACCTACTATTTTTTTGAACAAAACCACCCGCAAGTCCCGAATAACATTCTGTCCCAACCAATTGGCGAAATAAACAAACAAGAATTGGAAAAGAACCTCCGCCAATAGTGTAATGAACATCATTCCTATAATGCTTACCGTTCCATCGAAATCCTTCAGACGAATGTAATCATCGACTGCAATTTTCAATAAATAAGGAGTCAATGCCGAAAAAATCGCCAAAAGGATAGCCGCTGCCATCACAAAATAATAAATCTTAAGATAGGGTTTGACGTAAACCATCAATTTTGAAAACAACTTATGATCGAATATTTTTCCTTTTTCTTTAGCCATTTAATCTATAAATATATTTGATGGATACTGAATATCTGTAAGAAAGAGACCGTGAGCAGGAGCCGAAAATCCAGCTTGACTCCTGTCTTTACTCATAATCACCCTTTCCATATCTTCTACTTTTCTTTTTTTAAATCCTATTTCTAAGAGCGTTCCTACTATAGCACGAACCATATTTCTCAAAAAACGATTGGCATTGATACTAAAAACTAAGGAAGAGCCATCAACATTCCACTCTGCAGTTTTAATGTTACAAAGAAAAGTTTTTACATCGGTATTTGACCTCGAAAAACATTGAAAATCTTCGTGGCTGAGAAGTATTTTTGCAGACGCATTCATCAGCGCTATATCGGGTTCATTTTTAAGGTAATAATGAAAGGCAGCACCAAAGGGGTCTTTACGGTTAGCGATGTGGTATTCATAAGAGCGACCCGTTGCATCAAAACGCGCATGAGCTGTGGGTTGAACCCTTTTGATGCTCTTTACAGCAATGTCACTGGGCAAAAAACCATTTAAAAGAAAAACCAACTCCCTTGGGTCTATTTGGGCAGTTATTACATCAAAATGTGCAAACATTTGTCGGGCATGAACACCTGTATCGGTTCTGCCTGCTCCTACTATACCGATACTTTCTCTTAAAAGTTTTCGTAAAGCTTCTTCCAACACCTCCTGAACACTAAGGGCGTTGGGCTGACGCTGCCAACCGTGATAGGCAGTTCCGTTATAAGCCAATTCAATAAAGTATCTATTCACACGCATCGGTATTACAAAGATATTGTTTTAGGATTCAAATCAATAGGGGTATAAAGACTGGAAAATTGAAATATCTTTGGAAAAACTTAAAAAGGTTTGTTCTGAAGAAAATTCTGCTTTTATCGGACACCCATGGTCATTTGGATCAAAAAATCATCAAATACATCAACCAGGCAGATGAAGTCTGGCATGCAGGAGATATTGGCTCAACGGCAGTTGCTGATGATATTTCGGCACTAAAAACGCTGAGAGGGGTTTTTGGAAATATCGACGGCCATGAGCTGAGAAGGCAGTTTCCAGAAAATCAAATTTTTAGCTCTGAAGGGGTTAAAGGTCTGATGGCTCATAGTGGGGGGTACCCTGGAAGATATAACGCTCGGGTCAGAAACCTGATCCTCCAAGAAAAACCT
>JAURMQ010000143.1 GCA_030830625.1 Flavobacteriaceae bacterium | reverse complement strand
TTATAAAAAAAACAAGCCTTTCTACGGCAGCTCTAGCAACAGCATCACTCCTGACGCATTGTGAGGAGGAGACGGGCCCAAAAGCCTCCTCGGGAGGAAAATACATGGGGGGCTTTGCCGCTCCAAAAATTACCAAGGTGAGAGCTGCTTTTATCGGGGTTGGAAGTCGAGGAGGAGGTCATCTAAAATTTTTCGCGAGTCTTCCTGGAACCGAAGTGGTGGCCATCAGCGATCTTTATGAAGAGAATGTTAAAGAAAAATTACAAGGGATAAAGCAATCAACTGAAAGTTCTCGTCATTCTGATGTGGCTACTTATTGGGGGGATGAAAATCAATGGAAAATCATGCTACAGGAGGTCAAGCCCGATGTTGTCTTTATTTCCACCAATTGGTCAAATCACGCCCCTATGGCCATTGAAAGCATGAAACAAGGGGTTCATGCTTTTGTGGAGGTACCCTTAGGAGTTACTCTCAAAGAGCTTTGGGAGATAGTTGATACTTCCGAAAAAACTCAAAGACACTGCATGATGATGGAAAATGTCAATTATGGCAGGACTGAGTTGATGTACCTCAATATGTGTCGTCAAGGACTTATTGGAGAACTTCTGCATGCCGAAGCGGCTTATATTCATGAATTAAGAGGGCAGATGAATCAAGTGGAACGCGGAACTGGATCTTGGCGAACCCCACATTATGCTCACGGCAAGGGTAATCTTTATCCTACTCACGGATTAGGTCCAGTAGCTCAATATATGAGTCTGGCGAGACAAGAAGATAATTTTAAAAGTCTGGTGTCTTTTTCTACACCTGCTATGGGTAGGAAATTATATGCCGAAAAAAATTATCCTCAAGATCACAAATGGAATCAGTTGGATTTTCGCAATGGCGACCTCAATACTTCTCTTATTAAGACAGAATTGGGAAGAACGATCATGGTCCAATGGGATGAAACCAGTCCAAGACCCTACACCCGTCACAATTTGATTCAAGGGACCACAGGAATCCTCGCTGGATTCCCTACCCGTATTGCGTTAGAAGGTGGGGTAGAGGGCATCACCAAAGACCACCACCATTGGGTAGAGGGAGAGGACCTTGAAAAAGTATATGAGAAATACGATCATCCGCTTTACAAAAGACTAAATCAAAAATCCAAAAACAGTGGCCATGGCGGAATGGACGGTATCATGATGTTCCGTATAGTAGAATGTTTAGAAAAAGGAATTCCTATGGATCAAAACGTTTACGAGGGAGCATTTTGGAGCGCAGTAACCGAATTAAGCGGAAAATCCATTCAACAAGATGGAGCCCCTCAGCAATTCCCCGACTTTACCCGCGGAAATTGGAAAAATACTCCTCCATTAGAAATCGTATTATAAAAATAAATTTCAAGTTATGAAAATTAATATTTTATCATTATTACTACTAAGTTTACTATCCTGTTCTCAACAGCCCAAAAAAAAATCCAGTCAATGGATGACATTATTTGATGGTACTTCATTGGATGGCTGGAGGGCATACAACGGAGATCAAATGCCTCCAGGCTGGAAAATCGTTGATAGTATTTTGACCTTCACTACTGCCCAAATTTTAGAGGAAGATTATGACTATAAAGGGAGTAGAGACATTATTTATGGAGCTGAGGAATTTGAAAATTTTGAACTTTATGTAGAATGGAACATTCCCAAAGGAGGAAATAGCGGTATATTTTATCACCTCAAGGATGGCTACGACGGACCCCCCGTAATAGCACCAGAATACCAACTTTTGGATGATGAAAATTATGCCGAAATCCACAATTATGAACTTAAGGATTGGCAACTTACAGCCGCCGACTATGCCATGCATGTACCCGACACCCTTCAAAAAACACTTTATCCCCCTGGAGAGTGGAACAGCAGCAGAATTGTATTTACCCCAGAAAAAGTAGAACATTGGCTCAATGGTAAAAAAGTACTGAGTTTTGTGCCTTGGTCGGAAGATTGGTACGAAAGAAGAAATTCAGGTAAGTGGAATAATGCCCCAGATTATGGTAAATTCACAACGGGATACATAGGCTTCCAAGATCATGGCAGCAATCTGTCCTTTAGAAACATAAAAATAAAAAAACTTTAAACCCTCAATTGTGAAAAAAAGAGATTTTTTAAAAACATCAATAGTAGCGGCTTCGACTGCATTTATTCCACAATCGATTTCGGCCATGGTCAAAACAGGAAACAAACTGAGAACTGCCCATATAGGCGTTGGAGGAATGGGGGCAGCCGATCTAGCATCGATTGCTTCACATCCCGATGTAGAAGTGGTAGGGCTTTGTGACGTGGATTCCAATGCGATTTCAAAAGCCAGTAAGAGTTTTCCCAACGCTAAAACTTTCAAGGATTACAGGCTGATGCTCAAAGAAATGAGCAATGATATAGATGCTGTAGTGGTTTCTACGCCAGACCATACTCATGCTCCAGCTTCCATAATGGCTATGGAAATGAACAAGCCCGTTTATTGTCAGAAACCTTTGGCTCATCATGTGTCAGAAGTTCGTGCCATGCAGAAAATTGCCCAAGAAAAAAATCTAATCACCCAAATGGGAATTCAGGTTCACTCTTTTTATGATTATAAATTGGCAACTCTTTTGATTCAGTCTGGAATCATCGGAAAGGTGAGCCGTGTAAGGGCTTGGTCTCCCAAAAATTGGGGATATGACGGTGCTCAACCCAGTGGCAGTGATCCTATACCTTCTCATTTGGACTGGAATTTATGGTTGGGAACAGCAGAGGAACGTCCTTTTAAAGATAAGGTTTACCATCCTGGGAATTGGAGAAAATTGCTCGATTTTGGTTGTGGTACCCTAGGCGATATGGGGGTTCATATTTTTGATACGCCCTATAATGCATTGGCCTTGGATGTACCCAATACCATTAAAAATACTTGCAGAAAACCCAATGGATTTGGTTATCCAGAAATTAATAAAGTGGTTTATACTTTCCCTGGCACACCCTACACCACCGAAAAATTTAAATGGATATGGCATGATGGAAAAGGAGCACCCAAGCCCAATAAAGAGCTCAAATTGCCCAATAAAGATAAATTACCTTTACAAGGAGCCATGTTTATCGGCGAAAAAGGAAGATTACTTTTACCCCACTTTATGCAGCCACCTCGTTTGATTGTAAAGGGTGAATACAAAGAAATTGACGTAAAAAAATACGATCCTGAAGGTAAATTGGGAATTACAATAAACGACTATGAAAGAGATGCTCCCAAACACTACCATCAATTTGTGGATGCCTGTTTGGGTAGAGACAAAGCTTCGGCTCCTTTTTCTTATGCTGCACGATTGACAGAAACCATTTTATTGGGTGTTATCGCTGGAAGGTTTCCCAATAAAACCCTTCACTGGGACAGTGAAAAAGCCGCATTTAAAGAAAGTAAAGCCAATGTTTTTCTTAAAGGATTCGAGCGAGAATTTTAGACTATTTTTTAAATAATAAACGGTCTAAGCTCAACCTCCCTGAACCTTTGAGGTAAATTACAAAACTGAGCATAAGAAATAGTAGAGGCATCTCGCTCCCTTCGATTCCAGTTTCTGAAAGTTTTTTAGAGCTAGCCACCAACATAGTAAAACCCAATAACAAGGCTGCGGGACGTGTCATGAATCCAAATGCAATGAATAGGGCACCAATAGATTCCGAAAAAGCGGCCATAAAACCAAGCGGAACATTGAGCGCATCAAATCCGATCCATTGGGTCAGGCTATTTCCTAGCTGTTCCCAACGCTCACTGTCTGAAATTAGCTTTGACCATCCATGATAATAACACATCATTACTCCTGTGAAAAAACGAAGAATAATATAGGAAGTTTCAGGTAGAAAGGATTTCGTACTTAAAAGTAGGTTTTTCATAATTTTACAATATCTGTTATTAATCTCAAGGAAGTATATTGTTGATCTTTAATTAAATATAATAAATTTAGGGCGGAACATTTAATCTAAGCTCCTAAAATATCATATGGCTGAAAAAATTAAAGATATCATCATCATTGGTGCAGGTCCTATAGGGTTGGCTTGTGGAATTGAGGCTCAAAAAAAAGGTTTGGATCACTTGATTTTTGATAAGGGGTGTCTGGTCAATTCTTTGTACCTATATCCCATGAATATGACTTTCTTTTCCACATCAGATAAGCTCGAAATTGGAGAAGTACCCTTTATATCTCATAATCCAAAACCCACACGATCAGAAGCATTAGAGTATTACCGTAGGGTAACGACTCATTGGAAACTGCCACTAAGGCTATATGAGCAAATTACTCAGGTCATTCCAGAAGGGGATTTTTTTGAGGTGATCACCAACAAAGGTTCCTACCGTTGTAGAAAAATAATTGTTGCAACTGGATTTTATGATTTTCCATATTTACTCGATGTTCCTGGAGAACAATTGCCCAAGGTTTTACATTATTTCAAGGAGGCCCATCCCTTTTTTGGAATGAACGTGGTAGTAGTGGGTTCGGCCAATTCTGCAGTAGATGTGGCATTAGAATTATATCGAAAAGGTGCAAAAAGTGTGAACATGGTCATAAGAGAAGCCGAAATCGGTCAGAATGTTAAGTATTGGTCAAAACCCGATATCGTAAACCGCATCAAGGAAGGCAGTATTATAGCCCATTTCAATTCAAAAATTGAGAAAATCACTGAAACGGAGGTCCATTTCATAACGCCTGAGGGTCAGAAAACCCTTAAAAACGATTTTGTTCTGGCCATGACGGGCTACAAACCCAATTTTGAACTCTTGGAAAGCTTAGGAGTAAAATTTCATGAAGATGAATTTCGAACCCCTGTTTATGATCCCAAAACGATGAAATCTAATGCTGAAGGGGTTTATTTGGCCGGAGTGGTTTGTGGGGGGCTTAAAACCAATAAATGGTTTATCGAAAATTCAAGAGAACACGCGCCTATGATCATTGAAGATATTGCTCGAAATTGATTTTTAGGAAAACCATCCTATGTTGATTTTTAGATTTTAATGATTCAAATAAAATCTACATAAAAAATGAAAATGGTGAGGAATGGAAAGAGTTTAAACAATTCTACTTGAACGGGGTTATTGGATCAAAAGCCAAGCGTCTTTAATCTCTTGACGTATTTTTTTGAGCTCATTTCTGGCCAAATTTGAACTATCCGTGCTTAAGGCACTTACTCTGTAATTACCTTTAGACAATAGGATTTCCCAGGGCTTGTTTCCTATAAATTTTTTCGCATTTCTTTCCGTATTGAAAGATCCTACAATTACATTGTATTTTTGGGTTTTAGGAGATGTTAAGGATTGAGGAAGCTGTTTTTGAGTTCGTTTTACTGCGGTTTTTATAATCTTTTTTTTAATGTCTTCTTTCTTTACCGATGAAAAAGTTGGAACGGTATTATTTTCAACGACTTCAGCCATATCTTTTCTTACGGAAAAAGATGAATTTGATTTCATCGCTATGTTTTCGTTCATGGGATTGATCAAGGCTAAAGATAAATTGTCAAAACCCTCTTTAATGACTTGCATTTTTTTATTCTCTAACTGTTGATTTTCGAATGAAAATTTGAAATATCCTTTATCGTCTGAATAAGCGGCTGCTAAAATGGATTGATCGGGATTTTGTATCATGATTAAAGCATTTCCAACAACGCCTTCTTCGGAATTTATAAAACCAGAAATTTCTTTTTTGGGAGGGATATAACGATTCTTATCAAAAAGGAAAATATCATCACTCATTGCTTTTTCTCTATTGGAACTGAAATATACTGTGTTGTCATATTCAGCATATCCAAAGTCGTCCTTAGGGCTGTTGAGCATTTCTAATGGTTGAATTTTTTGATCTTCTTCTTCTATAGCGATACTGAATAAATCATATCCTGTATTGTTACTATGGCCATTTGATGAAAAATATAAAACTCCTTGGTCAATAAATGGAAATAGATCATTTTTTTTAGAATTGACTACAGGACCTAAATTTTCAGGAACCGACTTGGGAGTAGTAATATCCATTCGGTATATGTCCATTCCACCATAGCCTCCTGGCTGGTCACTGGAAAAATAAAGATAGGTATCGTCCTTTAAAAATGGGTGTGTGAAATTGTATCCTTCAATACTAAGCTGATCGGCTTTAGTAGCTTTTTTCCACCCTTTTCTTGTTCTTTTATACAACGCAATGGATAGATTGATTTTTCCTTTTTTATTTTTTTTACTTGAATCACTTTTACTCACATACATAAAGCTACCATCAAAACTCAAAGCTGGAACGGCATAATGACTTTCTTCATCATCAAAGACAAGTGATGGACCTGCGGAACCAACCAATAAATAAAGCTTAGCTAAACCGTTGTTTCTTTTATCTTCTCTGACGATGTATTGTTCGTTTCCAAACATTCTAAATGCATAATCGGAAAAACTTGAATTTTGATTAAATGTTTTCAAATAGTCTCCGGGACTGTTTTCAATTTCTTTAATCAACTGACGTTCGACCTGTCCAAATGAGGAGGCGTATATCAATATACCAATTAAAAATAAGTTGTTTTTCATATTAAAATCTTGGTGAAACTAAATTTACGTTCACAGGATCTAGAGCACCGAAATTGAGTTTTAAGAAAATTCCATGCGAGTTCTTAATCGTGGGCTTTAGAGAAGAGACAATACTTTCGTAAGTATAGCCTATTGTAAAGGTGTCCAACAGATTTAAACCCGCAATAATGGAGAAATGAGAATCAAACCGATAAGAGGTTCCAAAAAAGTATTGTGGGGTCATTGCCATGATAGAAGCTTCTTTTGAAAATTCTAAATTTTTACCGTTAAAAAAAGCAACAGACGGTATCACTTGAAATTCCCGATCGGCTAATAATTTAAAGCCGGCAGAGGTATAAATATATTCAGGCTGCAATTGGATGGAATTGGAGTCTGCTACCGAAAAAAAGTTTTCGTTGCTCAAGAGGGGGATAGCAGCCTCAATAAAGAAGTTTTGGGAGTAAATAAAAAATCCGACCGAGAAATCGTAAATGATATTTTGATTGAATTGATCAATGATACTTTGATCCGATGGATTCAACACACTTAATTTAGTTACATCAAAATCATTTTTTGAAATCCCGCCTTTTACGCCAAAGGAAATACTATAGAGTGCAGAAGCTTGTATCTTGTAGGACAAATCTGTGGCAAATCTAAATTTTGAAACAGCACCAACATTATCATTGTTAAAATTTATACCAAATCCCAACTGTTCTGAAAAAATTCGTCCATTATATCCAACATTCGACATTGAAGGGGCACCATCAAGGCCAACATACTTAGATTGATGTTCAACAAAGATCCCAGAATTGCCTTGGTTGATTAAACCTGCCGCAGCTGGGTTGATGACAGAGGGATTGAACATCCGAGAAGCAAAGCTTATGTCAATGCTCTGCCCCAGTAGGCTTAATGGTAAAAATAATAAAATGATATATTTTTTCATCACCTCAAGAGTTGAATAAATCCAGTTTTTGTTTTAATGGCCCCATCCGTATCTTTATACTCCAAAAGGAAATAGTACACCCCATTGGGTAACTCAGATCCATTGAGATTCGAAAACCCTTTAAACAGTTCTCCACTTTCCCCATAGTTGATTTGCTTATATACTTCCAAACCTCTCACATCGTATATGTAAAGGGTATTATTGGGGAAGAGGTTGATTCCTGCAATAACAAATTCATCATTAACACCATCGTTGTTGGCGGACATGAAATTGAAAGGTTTTATAACGTCTTCGCCCTTGATGTTACGGGTGTCCAAAGAAATAGTAATCGTCCCTTTTTCACTATCATCAGTACCATCGTTCACTACATAAGTGAAGCTGTCTTCTAACAATGATCCACTGCTAGTATAGGTGCCCTCAGTTGCGGTTAAACTTACACTTCCATACTTTGGAGCATCAACAATGAGGAAGGTTAAAGCATCCCCATCCTGGTCAAATCCATACAAATTGAAATTTACAACGCCATTAATGTCTATAAATAGATCTTGATTTCCAGACTCAGGCCGGTCGTTTAGAGGCTTAATATATATTTTCACTTCTCCTTGATTACTGTAGAATTCACCATCGAAAGCGGTAAAGGTGAAACTGTCTTCTTGAGCAGTATCAGAATTACTAACGTAGGTCGCAGTGCTCCCATTGATGATGATGGTACCATATCGGGGCATTGTTGCTAAAGCGTAAACCAAGGTGTCACTGTCGGTATCTGTGGCTACTAATTGAATAACGACCTCAAGTTGTTCCTCTGCATTTACTTCAATATTATTAGCCACAGGAGGTTTATTGGTAGCATATAATGAAATACTTACTGTTCCAGGTTGACTGTCTATTAATCCATCATTTACAGTAAAGGTGAATTGATCGTATGCGGTAACTTGGTCTATAGATCCGCTTGTGTAGGTGACTATATTTCCGTTGAGGACTGCTGTTCCATTGCTAGGCTGACTGATGGTATAGGTTAAATCGACTCCCTCAGGATCAAATCCTTCTAAAACTATATTTCTTGGAGTTTCTTCAGGAACCTCATTTACCACTTGATCGTAAGCTACGGGTGGATCATTCAATGGAATTATGGTGATCGATACTACTCCAAACAAACTGTTGAACTCCCCATCGTTAACAATAAATCGGAATGTATCAAAAGTAGCGGTATCTGATGTACTCGTATAAACAACCTGAAATGGATAAACCAGAGTTGGTGATTGTTGTCCTGTCGATGTATTGCTTTGTGTATTGCTCGAAGTGCTTGAACTGCTGGTAGTAGAACTTACATTTGTTGACGATGCACTAGTTGAGGATACAAGGGTGGAAGAAGCACTTGAAGTGCTTGAAGCAACCCCATAGACGAAAGTTACAAATCCATATTTTGGCTGAATAATTTCTAGGGTCAGATCATCGTTTTCGGGATCCGTTGCATCGAGTGTTATGGTCACCGATGATTGTTCTGTAACCGATACCGATTGGGAGGTTACCAATGGAGGGGAGTTGTCTGCCCCTTGTTGAACAATAATTTTAACGATAGCGGTTTCACTGTTCAAACCATTTGCTTTAGAAACATAGATAAGTCGATCTTCACCTATAAAATCAGTATTGGGTATATACCTTAACTGATTCCCTGTAACAGTAGCAGTACCACTGGTTGGGGTTACAGTTATGGAGTAAATAAAATCAGCAACAATACCAGTGGTAGAAAGTGTTCCCGTAATTACCTTATTCATGGATCCACTTACGGTCATTGAAACAGCTAGGAAAGACGCGTTGGTAAAAAGTTGATGGGCAGAAACCACCCCTACATCTTTAATTTCGGTATCTTCTTTGGGAGCTCCAGTAAACAGATATCTACCGTCATCACTTAAGGAAACACTGCTTCCAAAGTTATCCAGTAGTTTATTTCCATTGATTTGATTGCCTACTACAGTCCAACTATTTTCATCCCATTGGTAAACACTGGCATGACCACTATCAATATTCGAACTATCACTTTTATTGGCTCCAATGGCAACCATACTTCCATTGTCACTGATTGAAACTGCAAAACCAAATTGGTCTTCAAAGGTTGAACCATTAATTCTTCCCCCCAGCTGGTTCCAATTGGTCATTTGTTTATGAAATACTTCTATAAAACCAGATTCACTCTGATTGCCATTTCCTTTATAAGAGGCTATTGCAATGATGGAACCATCACTGTTGAGGTCGATAGCATTCCCCATGTATTGATTTTCGTTATTGCCACCAAAACTTTTGGTTTGAATCCAAGATTTAGCTTGATTCTCAAAAATTTGTACTCTACCGTAATTTTCAGTTGAATAAAACGGGGATCCAACAGCTATAATGTCTCCCAAGTCACTTATAGATAAGGAATACCCCAGCCTTTCATCGTTTATAGTTCCCTTAATATCAGATCCAATTTTTTCCCATTGATCATTTTTAAAATTATAAACTGAAACCAGTCCTGCGTTATAAATATTATTGTTGACATAATACGGTGCACCTACGGCGAGGACATCACCAACAGCATTTATCGCTACGGTATGTCCAAGGTTGCTGTTGTATGTTCCGTTGAGGGTGGAACCTTTTTGTTGCCATTGTCCATTGATCAATTCATACACCATAACCCTTCCAGAGTTGTTGGAATTATTATCATTACTGGGGGCTCCAATAGCAATTCTATTCCCTTGAGCATTAATATCAACCGCATGACCAAAGCGTTCATTAGAATTACTGCCATTAATAGTCGATCCCATTGAGACCCATGCATCGTTTACAAATTGGTAAACATAGACTGCACCTGGTCCATTTTCCTTAGGCGATCCTATTACGACGATAGAACCGTCGTTGTTTGAAGCAACCGAATATCCCCCTTGTGCTCCCTCAGAAATACTTGCAAGGGTTCCAATTAACTTCTGATCATTAAGAAAATCAAAGAAAACATCAACCGTAACAGAGGCGATGGAACTGTATGCATCACCATCAAAAGAACGGTAGGAGAAAGAATCTGCTCCTATGAAGTCTTGTGTGGGTGTGTAGGTCAAATAATTTCCGCTTAGGCTGACAGTGCCACTAGAGGGTGAATCTACTATCTCAAAAGTGATAGCTGACATGTCGGGATCCTTACCGAGTAGATAAATTTTGGTTGTTTTATTTTTCTCTGTAGCCCCTATCACATTAAATGCCAAAGGAGGTGTATTTTGGTATTGGGGAAGATCATATACTTGAACAGAGCCTGCTGTGGAATCAGGATCATTTTTTTCACCGATGATTAATTTTATAGCATCTTGACTGATGGCCATGGACTCTCCTAGTTTCTGGTTGGAACGATTTCCTTTGATGGATAATTTTCTTTCCCAACTCGAACCGTCGTAAGAGAAAAGTTTTATTTCTCCTGTTTGATTCATTCCAGCCGAAGAATAAGGTAGGACTATAGTGAGAATGTCTCCCTCACTGTCGAGAGACATCTTAAAGTCATTAAAATTATTATTTTCATTGATTTGTGTGAATAGGGTTCCTTTTAGTGCCCAATCTCCATTAATAAGTTCATAGACTCCTACTGCATTTTGATTTTTATAACAAACAGCAATTACTTCACCATTACTACTAATAGTAATTTTTTCTCCTACAGAATCATTGTTTTGGCTCCCCATTATGTCACTACCAATTTTCACCCAATTGGCACCTTTTTGTTCATAAACTGAAGCCTTTCCTTCATCGGTTCCAGTGTTGTCAAATCCACTGGCTCCAATAATGATTCTTTTCCCGTCAGCCGAGAGAGCCAAAGAGCTACCTATGTACTCATTATTATTTTCTCCTTTTATAGGTGAGCCTATAGCCCCCCAGTGGGTACCATTAAACCTGTATATTATGACTTCACCCTTGTTGTTGTTTTGAACCGTCGAACCTAAAGCAACAGTTTGTCCATCCTGACTTAAGAATGCTTCTCCCCCTTTTTTCAATAAAGCTTGACCCATAGAGACCCATGCAGAATTCACATAATGGTATAGAGATATATATTGGTTGGAACAACAACTACCTCTTCCGTCTTCTTCTACCATTAATACATTTCCATCTCCACTGAGTTGAACAGACCTACCAAAGTACCAATTTGTCCCTTGGCCTTTTAAGGTAAGCCCTTTTTGAGTCCAGATACCGTTTTCTTGCTGATATATTTTGACATGACCAGCATTGCTTTGAAAATCGTCATTGTAATGAGCACCAACGGCGATTACGGTCCCATCTGCATTGATTGCAACACTATTTCCAAACTCATCATTAATAGCTGTTCCTGTTATCTTATCACCTGCAAATGCTGGAACATCTCTGTAACGCATAAATACACTTATCGGAACTGTAGTCGGCGAACTTATGTTAGATCCATCACTAACTGTAAAGCTAAAGCTGTCTTGACCTACAAAATCAGTGTTGGGCGTATAGGTTGTTTTTGAACCTACTAATGAGATCGTTCCACTGGTGGTTTGTTGAACTATATTAAATGTTATGTTGTCATTTTCAGGATCAGACCCCATTAAGGTAATCGTAGTTTTTTCGTTTCTTAAAGTAGATGCGGCATTTGCAATTGCAATCGGAGCATTATTTTTATTATTGACAAGATTCAACACATTTACGGTACCTTTATCTCCCTCTTCAGCCCCAAAAATCAAGGTGGTGCCATCACCACTCAACGCAATGCTTCTCCCATCATAATTCCCGTTTTCACTTTTTATTCCATCAATCAAAAGCTCCCATTCGTTGGCATCACTGAGGGCATAGATCTTAAGCTTTCCATCCTGATATTCTGGATTATAACGCTCACTTGAAGCGGCCAACAGATTACCCATGTGGTTGAGACTGACAGCATTACCAAAATAGTGACTATCCCGTTCTCCATAAATTGGACTTCCCAATGCTGTCCATATCGTTTGAGTTGCGGTTTTTGTCAATTGATAAACATAAACTACTCCCGCATCGGTTTGAGCGTCACTAATATCGTATCCAGTACCACCGATGGCAAGAATGTCCCCCGCGGCATTGAATGCAACAGAATTCCCAATTCTATGGTTTCTTGCTTCACCGTAAATAGGGGTACCCACCAAAGTCCACTGATCGTTTATGAGTTCATATACTTTAACGGCTCCAGCATCCAACAAACTTTCGTCATTTGTAGGATCTCCAATTACAATCATAGACCCATCCATCGTTATATCAACGCTGTAATCATCGTAACTCAAATAAATCTCTTGACCCACAAGATTCCATTCAGTTC
>JAURMQ010000142.1 GCA_030830625.1 Flavobacteriaceae bacterium | reverse complement strand
TGATTTCGGAAAATTAAATTTCAGTGGGCTTGTTTTGTAATTTTCGAATCGCTGAGCGGCACATTTGTTTTGCTGTGCATCGAGTGCTGCCGAAGTCGAAAACCAAACATCTCTGTAGTGGGCCACATCCAATTCCAACCGATCTTCATGATTGGTGATTTTAAGTGTATCCGATTCAACTACTTTACCCAGGGTGGAGCAGGGAATTCCGTGGGCTTTGAAATAGGCAGTTAGATCGATCTCACTTTGAAGAACCAGCCCAGCATTTTCGGCAAAGAGGAGTGCAGTGCTGTCTCTTTCATTCAATGCTGTCAAATCAATTTCCATTCCCACATTTAGAGAGGGAAAACACATTTCCAGTAATGTTGTAATCAAACCCCCTGAGGATATATCGTGACCCGAAATAATTTTTCCCTCCAAAATCAAGTCTTGAACAAGATTAAAGCTGTCTCTGAACAAAGAAATATTTTCGATTCCAGGGGCTTCCGAACCTATTTTATTCCCTACTTGACCCAAGGAGGACCCGCCCAAAACGTGTTTCTGGGAAGACAAATTGATGTAAAAAAGGTTTCCCTTGAGGGCCATTGCAACTGGAGTCACCACTTTTTTCACATCGCAGCACTGCCCTGCAGCAGAAATAATGACTGTACCCGGGGCCAAAACATCTCCTTCTTTGTACTTCTGTTTCATGGATAAGGAATCTTTTCCAGTAGGAATATTGATCCCCAATTCTATTGCAAAATCCGAACAGGCTTTTACGGCTTGATACAATCGATCGTTTTCACCGGGATTATGGCATGGCCACATCCAGTTGGCGGATAGACTGATGGATTTTAGACCCTCTGCCATTGGGGCCCAAACGATATTGGTAAGTGATTCTGCGATGGCATTAACGCTTCCTTTTGCAGGGTCAATCAACCCAGCTACTGGAGCATGACCAATGGCAGTAGCCACTCCCTCTTTTCCTCTATAATCTAAAGCCATAACCCCACAGTTGCTCAATGGGAGTTGCAAGATTCCCACCGTTTGTTGTTGAGCTACCTTCCCCGTAACGCAGCGATCCACCTTGTTGGTAAGCCAGTCTTTACACCCCACTGCTTCCAGGAGAAGGACGTCGGTCAAATAACTCTCAAAAAGCGAAAAATGATAGGCACCATCATCAAAATTAACGTTTTGATTTTGATCTAAAAGCGTAGTTTGGGGGGCATCGCCAAACAAGGAATCGATGTCCAAATCAATTGGTTTTTGTCCACTTTTTTTATCGATAAAAGTAAAATGCTTATCGCCCGTTACTTTCCCGACAATATAAAACGGAGCCCTTTCCCGTTGTGCAATGGTCTGTAACAGATCGGTATCTTGTTCGGATAAAATTAATCCCATGCGTTCCTGAGATTCATTTCCAATTATTTCTTTTGCTGAGAGAGTAGGGTCTCCCAACGGAAGTTGGTCGATGTTAATTTCTCCCCCTGTATCTTCTACCAATTCAGATAGGCAGTTTAAATGCCCTCCAGCTCCGTGATCGTGAATGGAGAGGATTGGATTATGGGCACTTTCCACCAATGCTCTGATGGCGTTGGCCACTCTTTTTTGCATTTCAGGATTGGATCTTTGTACCGCATTCAATTCAATTTCATTACTGAAAGCCCCAGTATTGGCAGAGGAAACAGCGGCTCCTCCCATTCCGATTCTGTAATTGTCACCTCCCAAAATCACGATAAGGTCCCCTTTTGAGGGTATTTTTTTTTGGGCTTGTTCTTGCACCCCATAGCCCACACCTCCGGCCATCATAATGACTTTGTCATATCCCAACCTTAGCCCTTTTTCTTGATGTTCAAAAGTCAAAACTGAACCAGAAATTAAGGGTTGTCCAAATTTATTACCAAAATCAGAAGCACCATTGGATGCCTTGATCAATAGATCCAAGGGGGTTTGATACAGCCAATTTCTTTTGGGAAAACCTTTTTCCCATTTTCGATTATCGGATACCCTTGAGTAGGGGGTCATATAGACCGCGGTTCCTGCCAATGGGAGGGAACCCTGGCCCCCTGCGAGTCGGTCGCGAATTTCTCCCCCAGAACCTGTAGCCGCACCATTAAAGGGTTCGACCGTGGTAGGAAAATTGTGGGTCTCTGCTTTGAGAGATATTATACTGTTGATGGTTTTGGTTTGGTAGGGACTGGGAAAAGCACCATTTACTGGGGCAAACTGTTCAATCTCAGGGCCTGATACAAAAGCCACATTGTCTTTGTAGGCCGAAACAATAGTGTTGGGGTGAACTTTGGAAGTTTTTTTGATCATCTCGAACAGACTTTCTGGCTGTTCAACACCGTCGATAACAAACCTCCCATTAAAAATTTTGTGGCGACAATGTTCTGAGTTGACTTGAGAGAATCCAAAGACCTCAGAGTCTGTCAAGGGACGATTCAGCCTCTTGGCCAATCCCTCCAAATACGACACTTCCTCTTTACTCAATGCCAGCCCCTCCTTTTGGTTATACGACTCAATATCGGTTATGGTATTGATGGGCTCGGGGAGGATGTGAATGTCAAAAATAGTTTGATTTAAATCATTATATACCTCAAACAACATAGGGTCAAACTCCTCGTCGGAGCCCATTGAAATGAAACGCTCTATTCGGCTGATTCCTTCAATGTCCATATTTTGAGTGATTTCAACAGCATTGGTACTCCAAGGGGTAATCATGGTAGCTCGTGGACCAAGAAAGCAGCCTTTCACCGTTTTCCCCTCCCATAAGGGTTGATGGCCGAAAAGCCAAACCAATTTTGTTTGGGTTGAGGGGTCAAGATCTTTCAGGGTTTGTACGGCGTAGAGGCTCTGGTTGGGATTTCCAAAAAAGTAAATCATTAAGCGATTTTTGTTTGCCTAAAAATAATATTTCCAATGATTTTGACCCCACAAAATAGCCTTGGGAGTCAACAACTTTTCATCAATTTATTCACATTTTCCGAATCAAACGAGCACAGTAAAAACCATCGAAACCCGTTTCATGGGAAAAATAGGTGTGTTCTTTCTCCAATTCAAATGAACTTCCCAGTTTACTCCTCAAGAAATCGGCGATCTGAAGTTGATTTTCGACCGGTAAAATAGAGCAAGTGGCATACACCAGAGTCCCTCCTTTTTTTACTTTAGAAGCATAGGTCTGAAGTATTTCTTTTTGGGTTTCTACTATTTCAATCAAACGCTCAGGCGTAATATTCCATTTGGTATCAGGATTTCTTTTGAGCACACCCATGCCACTGCAGGGGGCGTCAATCAATACACCGTCTGCATGATTGTCTAAAGAGGCTAAGATTTCTTCTTCTTCAACAGCAATAGTTTTCACCGAATGGATGCCATTTCTGTAACATCTTTTCCTCAATTCATCCAATTTTGCGGGATAGAGGTCAACCGCCATAATGGTTGCATTGTCATGAGTTAAGTTGGCCAGGTGCAAGCTTTTCCCCCCAGCACCAGCGCAGGCGTCGAGGTATAATTTTCCAGTCTCGGGTTGTAGCCAAGTAGCTACCTTTTGAGAATTCGCATCTTGAACTTCAAAAAATCCTTCCCGATATTCCTTTATTCCTTGAAGGGGATATTTTTTTTCAAAAAGGAGTGCATCGTCGTAATGGGGAATGGTATGGGTAATGATGTTGTATTTTTTTTCGAGAAGAGTGTTGAGTTTTTCAACAGTAGTTTTAAGCGTATTTACTCTTATAATGAGATTTGCAAGTGTGTTTAAGGATGCTATTTCCATTTCCCAACTGGTTTTTCCGAAGGCTTCTAATCCCATTTGATCCAACCAATCCGGTAAAGAGTATTTGTATTTTCTTTCTTTGACTAACACTGGAGCCTTGGATATGATTTCATCGGCATCAATATTTTTGAATTCGTTCCAGTCGGGGAGGGGGCAGTCGTTGAGCACAATCCAGCAAGCCATTAGATTCCAAAGATTGATCTCAGTACTTTCGGACCCCGTGAGGGCTTGAAAAAATCTTTTTTGACGGATCACATCGTAAAAAACTTGTGCGATGGTGCGGCGGTCTCTGGATCCCCATCCTGGATTGCTTTTTAGTAATTTTTTGAGAACGTCAGCAGCGGGATGTTTTTCGACCAGGGTATCTTCCAATCCAGAACATATACCCAAAGCAAGGTTACGATGTAATTTCATATAGGGTACAAAACTAAGCCTATATGAGGCTCCAATGGAATGCTTATTCCTTTTTTTTCATTTTATACAACATTTCTCGATTGAAATAGTATTCTGCATGATGCATTTTTAGAATTTTATGGGCCGAAAACTTTTGGATGAGCTCTTTGTCTCGCTCCGCCTCGAGCTCTAAAGCGATGTGTTCCAATTCGTTGATTTTTTGGATTACACCATAGGCCTCCTCATTGGAGATACTGTCTTTGGACTTGATAAAATTCTTTCTCAAGTTTTTGATTTTCTTTCGGGAATCCACATATATTTTCTTTTCATAGGCATCATAGATTTCCCAAAAGACACTTTCTTCGGCTTCGGTGAGTCCTATTTTTTCGGTAATATAACTCATTTTGAGGGCCTTGAGTCTTTCAAAACTCATCTTACTTTTTTGTGCAAAACCGGTACTTACGCACAATACCAGTGCAATCGTTAATAATCTATTCATTATCAAATACGTTTAAGTTGGTCGGGCTTTCCCCATATAATACCATGTCTAATGCGTCATCAAGAGCAATGGATTCGTAGTGGTCAATAAGATTCCCCATTTCAAATTGATAATCGGAGTGATCGGCGATTTCGTAAATCGATTTGGAGATTAAATAATCTTCAATGAAATACTCTGCCAGATCGTTTTTGTCAAAGGCTGTATTTTCATTAAAAAGAAAAACGATCAGTACTGCAGCTACTGTTGCTGTTTTCCATAAAATGTAGGAAAAGGATTGCGTTTTAGGAAATTTAATTTGATCCAACATTTGGTTTTCAACTTTTTGGAAATAGTGTGGGGGAGTCTTAAAACCATTTTTTGAATCTATGGTATCCATTTTTTGCGCTATTTTTTGATCAAAACCTTCAAAATAGCCCTCTGGAACCCTGAAAGGGGTTTTTTTATCTATTTCATTCATGGATT
>JAURMQ010000141.1 GCA_030830625.1 Flavobacteriaceae bacterium | reverse complement strand
CGTTAAAAATAAAATTTCCTTGGCTCAGTGGTCCATGAATAAGTCTTTTTTTTCTGAAAAAAAAGACCCTCTCGAATTTGCTGTATATGCTGCATCAATGGGATTTGCTGGGGTAGAATATGTCAATCAATTTTATTTTGACCAACTCAAAAACGGAACAGTTTCCAGTAAGAATGTGAAGCGTTTATCCAAAACACTCAACAAACACGCTAAAGACAACAATATTTCCAATGTTTTAATCATGGTGGATGAAGAGGGAAAACTTGCAAGTGCTTCCTCTGAAGTAATCAAAAGATCGATAGAGCAACATAAAAAATGGGTTGAATTGGCTGCCGAATTGGGTTGTCATTCCATTCGAGTCAATCTATCTGGAGAAAAAGACTCTACAATTTGGATCAATCAATCGGTGGAAGGCTTAACGGGTCTGTGCGAATTTTCTAAAACCATGGGAATTAATGTTATTGTTGAAAACCATGGAGGATTGTCCTCAAATGCTGCTCTTTTGGCACAAGTCATGAAAAAAACAAATCTTGATAACTGTGGCACCCTTCCTGATTTTGGTAACTTTTGCATTTCCTCTGGTTGGGGAAGTGATTCGGGATGTAAAGAAAGGTATGACATTTACAAAGGGGTTACCGAACTGATGCCCTTCGCCAAATCGGTGAGCGCCAAATCCTATGATTTCGACGAAAATGGAAATGAAACCAAAATCGATTACCAGAAAATGATCAATATAGTAAAGGAACACCGCTACGATGGATTTATCGGGGTAGAATACGAAGGCAGTCGATTGGGTGAAAAGGAAGGTATTTTGGCCACCAAAAACTTGATTCAACGCTGCTTAGATTCATAATCATGAATGGTTTCCCCCCCAAAACCTTTTTTATAGCCATTGCCATCCTACTGACGCTGAGTGCCTGTAACAATCCAAAACCCTTATACCGTTTGGATAAGCTTCCTCTTATTCCACTGCCGTTGAGCTTGGAAAATTCAGAAGAGGTTTTGGAAATCAGTAGTATTCATTCCATTAGAATGGAGGGGTCGGATTCAAACCTCTCATCAATGGCTCAAGACTTAAAGATTTTTTGGAAAAAACAGACCCAACAAGAGTTGCTTATTCAAGAGGGATCAACTGAAAAAGACAGGTCTATTTCTCTGGAAATAAAGGAGGACTCATCGGTCAAAATGGGAGCTTATAAACTGCTGATAGAGTCCCATAAAATTAGGATTCAAGCCAAAACATCAGAAGGTATTTTTCGTGGAATCAAAACATTGGAGCAAATCATACTTCTCAGTAATCTTCACAGCAAAACAACTTTGTTAGCCCTTGCTGGGGGCGTAATTGTTGACGAACCCCAATACGAGTACAGAGGAGCCATGCTCGATGTAGCCCGTCATTTTTTTTCAGTCGAAACCGTCAAAAGATACATCGATCTGTTGAGTAGTTACAAAATCAACTTTTTACATTTTCATCTCTCCGACGATCAAGGTTGGCGCATTGAAATTAAGTCTTGGCCCAAGCTTACCGAAATCGGGGGTCAAACCCAAGTAGGAGGAGGTGAAGGCGGGTTTTATTCACAAGAGGATTATCAAGAAATTGTAAAATACGCATCAGACCGCTACATTACTATTGTTCCCGAAATTGATCTTCCGGGGCATACCAATGCAGCTTTGGCTTCCTATGCCGAACTCAATTGTGATGGCAAAGCTACAGCGCTCTATTCGGGTATAGAAGTAGGGTTTTCTTCCTTGTGTGTGGACAAAGAAATCACTTACGAATTTGTAGAAGATGTGATTCGGGAAATCAGTGCTTTGTCTCCTGGCCCCTATTTTCATATCGGAGGCGATGAATCTTTGGTTACTCCACAAGAGGACTTCAATCGCTTTATGGACCGAACTTTAGCGATAGTCAAAAAATACAACAAAATCCCCATGGGATGGTATGAGCTGATCGGTGCCGATATCCCCGAGGAAACCCTTTTGCAATTTTGGGCCAAATCAGAAGACTTCTCCAAAATAATTCCCAAAAAATCGAAACTATTGATCTCTGCTGCCTCTTACACTTATTTAGACATGAAGTACGACAGTATCACCCCTTTGGGGCTTCATTGGGCGGGATATTTACCCGTTAAAAAGGCTTATGATTGGGATCCTCAAACTTTGGTGCCCGATTTAGACTCCCACCAAATTATAGGCTTGGAAGCTCCCCTTTGGACCGAAACCATAGAAGACTTTTACGACATTGCCTACATGGCTTTTCCAAGAATCATTGGCCATGCCGAATTGGGTTGGACCGATGCTTCCCTAAGACAATGGGAAGATTACGCCAACAGACTTTCCTTTCACGGTCGACTTTTGGAAGCTTTGGACGTGAAGTATTATGCTAGTGATGAAATAGATTGGAAATAAAAATGTAATGGGTCAAAAAAATAAAGGACCTATAACGGTTTGACTTGGAGATTTCTCCAATTGACTTTGATGCCTCCTCCGTCGTGAATTTGAAGAGCAATAGCCCCTTTGCCTTTTCCGATTTTTTCGTCCTCCAACTCAATCATTTTGGTGCCATTGAGCCAAGTCGTTACTTTGTCGCCAACTACCTTGATTTTCATTCGATTCCATTCGCCCATTTTTAAAGACTTGTCTTTTTTGGGATCGGGTTGAATCAACCATCCACGACCATAAGATTCGTAGATGCCGCCACTGTGATGGCCTGGAGGGGCTACCTCTACTTGCCAACCACTGATTTTGGTTCCCTCCAAAGTGGAGCGGAAAAATACACCACTATTCCCGTTGGCTTCTTGTTTGAATTCTAAGGTAAGTACAAAATTATCGTAAAATTTTTCGGTAGAGAGGTAGCCGTATTTTTCGTCTGGACCACTTTCACAAACCAAAAGACCCTTTTCTACATACCAAAGCTCAGTGCCGTGGATATTCCAGCCCTCTAAATTTTCACCATTAAAAAGAGAAGTTTTTTGGGCCTGTAAGGAAAGGGTAATAAACAAAAATAATAGGGAAAAGCTCAGGTGTTTCATTTGGATTAGTTTTAGCCTACAATTTAAATAAATTTATGATAATCAAAAAATAGAATTCAATCTTCTATAATTATAGTAAGTATATATATAAACACCGCATTCCTTTATCATCGATTTAAATTTTGAAGAGTTAAATTTCTATATTTCTTGTGATTTGAGCTAAAAGTATCTTGAGCTTTGATTGGAAATGGTTTTTTCAATCTAGTATTTGTGAAGCGTAATTTGATGTAATTCGCCCATCATAAATATGAAATAAAAAAAGCTCCACATTTTTGTGAAGCCTTTTGTTTTATGGTAGCGAGGGGGAGACTCGAACTCCCGACCTCCGGGTTATGAATCCGACGCTCTAACCGGCTGAGCTACCTCGCCATAAATAAAGCGCAAATATAAAATTATAATTTTTAGTGAGCCTTTGAACTTTTAAAAAAATAATAAGACTTTCGGTCGATCCTAAACTTTTTTGTATATATTACCAGCAAATAACGCCTTAATGAGTAAAAAAATATTTTTTTCTGTAGAGTATGATTTCCAGGCTTCTCCCCAACTTTTGTATCAATACCTTTCCACCCCTTCTGGGCTGTCGGAATGGTTTGCCGACAATGTCAACTCTAGAGGGGAGAAATTCCATTTCATATGGGACGATACAGAAGAACAAGCCAATTTGATCAGCAAGAAATCCAACGAACGAATTCGTTTTCAATGGGACAATGGTGAGGAGGAAGATGGCGATTATTATTTTGAGTTTAAAATTGAGGTAGATGAAATTACCAAAGACGTTTCTTTGGTCATCTCCGATTATGCCGATGAGGATGAAATGGATGAATCTGTACTACTTTGGGACAGTTTAATTTCGGATCTCAAACAAGTCTTGGGTTCTGCCTAATTTTTTTCAGATGATTAATTTTAATGGAAAATGCTTTTCCGGGTTCAAATCGGTTCCCGAAGATTTACTTCGTCTCTTGATCTGCCTTCCTGTTCACACCCATCACTTATTAGCTTTCCAAGGAAAAATATCCTTATTGGAAGTTCATTATTTTTCCATTATGGCAGCTTTAAGAAGGTCGAGAGTTGACATTCCCATGCATTATACACTCACGTTTTTCCAAGAGCAGATGGATGCACTCTATGGAGGCAATGATTCTCAGAAAGCGGTGCAACGAATCAGTTTAAAGTTTTATAGAAATCAAAACCCCACTATTGAGGCTCCGATAAGCTCACTTTGTTTTGTCATGCAGACCGATCCAATCCTATTGAAGCACAAGGATTTAGAGTTGACCCTTTACAAAGATCATTATGTTTTTGCCAATGCGTATTCCAATTTATTTCAAAGCTATGAATCTTTACGAAAACTGGCTCAAGTGTATGCTTATGAAAATGGTTTTGAAGCCGCACTTCTTCTGAATGACCACAAACGGTTGGTGGAGAGTACCCATGGGGCTGTTTTTTTAATCAGCGAGGGCAAAGTTAAAACCCCTGCCTTGGCCGAAGGAACAGTCAATTGCGTTTTGAGAACGGCCTTTTTAGATCAATTAAAAAAAGAAAGTGAATGGGAAGTCATAGAAACGGAAATCCCTGTATTTTCGATCCAACAAGCCGAAGAAATGTTTTTGCTGTCTTCAGAATACGGATGGGTGCAGATCCGTCAGTTTAGAAAGAAGCAATTTAAATACGATCAATCGATACTCTTGCAACAAAAATTATGGGAGTCCCTCGCTCATCAGTTATGACTGGGGTTTTCGGGAGTATTCGACCAAACGAGGTATTTTCCGCCCAAGGCAATCATCTGATTTTTCCACAAATCCTGAGTTTTGTGTGCTAAGATGTTTTCTGTATAAGTATTATCGATTACGACCCACGAGTTGGCATTGATTTCTTCCTTTAGTTGATCTCCCGACCAACCTGAATAGCCGAGGAAAAACTTAATGTCCCTAGGCGTCAGTAGCCCGTCATTGACCAATGAGATGATTTTTTCAAATTCTCCTCCCCAAAAAAGTTGATCATCGATCTTGAGGCTATGGGGAATCAAATGGGCTGCATTGTGAATAAAAAAGAGATTGTCTTGCTCTACAGGACCCCCGTAGAAGAGGGGAAAGTCTATTTTGATATCGGGCAAAACATCATTGAGGTTGAAGCTTAAGGGCTTATTGATGATAAAACCCAAAAAGCCCGATTCTTTGTGATCTGCAATGACCACAATGGATCGGTGAAAGTTTTGGTCCCCGTATACCGAGGGTTCAGCAATAAGAAGTTTTCCAGATTCCAAAATCAGAAGGATCAATAATTACCTTAATTTAAATAATTATTCACGGAATACCAAAAAAAAAGCTTCCCATTGGGAAGCTTTTTTTTTTAATTTAAAACTCTTAGTTAACGGAACCTGATAATTCTGCACCAGCTTTGAACTTAACTACATTTTTGGCTGCAATTTTAATAGTGGCACCAGTTTGGGGATTTCTTCCCTCTCTAGCGGCTCTTTTAGAAACTGACCAAGATCCAAATCCGACAAGAGAAACACGTCCTCCTCCTTTAAGGGTTTTACCAACACTACCCACTAGTGATTCGAGTGCTGCTTTTGCAGCTGCTTTGGAGATGCCAGCATCTGCTGCCATTGCATCAATTAATTCTGATTTATTCATAATCTAAAAAGGTTATTTATTAGAATCACAAATTTATACGCTTTGTTCAAAGTCCAATGAAAAATCAGTCCAAATCCCCATTATTGTTAATAAAAACCACTATTTGTTGATAATGGCAGGACTTTTAGGGTCATTTTACTTCCAGTTTGGATGAAAAACGACTGCCATTGAGTAAGTCATTTGCACTCATACTTTTCTTATTGGGCAACTGTAGGACCTTACAATTTAAAAATCCAGAGGGATGTGTGATCAAAATCTTTTGGTCTCTTATGATGACTTGATTGTGCTTCAAATCATGTTCTTCTATGATGATTTCGGCTTCAAAAATTTTGATGATCGACGAATTTTGATCTTCAATCCAATACGTCTTTGCGCCTGGATAGGGAGAGAGACCTTTTATTTTGGCATGTATGAATTCAAGAGGTTGACTCCAGTCAATCATAACATTTTCTTTATTGAGCTTTGGGGCTACTTTTTCTGTTCCTTTCCATTGTTGCTTTTTGGAAACGACAGTGCCTTCAAAAAGGCCCTTTAGGGTCTTGCAAACCAATTCACTCCCTTTGGCGGCTAGTTTGTCGTGCAAACTACCGGCAGTATCTTCCTCTTCGATGGCCACGGTTTCTTGGAGTAAGATTTCACCCGTGTCGATCTCTTCATTGATGTAAAAGGTAGTCACACCGCTTTGTTTTTCTCGATTGATAATGGCCCAGTTGATCGGAGCAGCGCCTCTGTAGTGGGGCAGGAGGGAAGCATGAAGGTTAAATGTACCCTTGGGAGGAAGCGACCAAACCACTTTGGGGAGCATTCGAAAAGCCACAACCACCATCAAATCGGGTGCCCAGGCTTGTAATTGTTCTATAAAATCTGGGGCTTGGAGGTTGGTGGGTTGTAAAATGGGAAGGTTTTGTCCTTCAGCAAATTCTTTTACTGCCGATTGGCTCATTTGCCTACCTCGACCTGCAGGACGGTCGGGTGCAGTGACCACAGCCACTACATTGAACTTTTGCGCTACTATTTTTTCCAAACACCGAACAGCGAAGGGGGGGGTTCCAAAAAAAACAATTTTCTGACTCATTTGAGGTACAGCTGATTTGATTCATTCAATCCGATGATGTTTTCCTCCAGCATCTCATGCAAAGCTATTACAATGGATTCATTTGATATCCCTATTTCCAAACCGATTTGATAAGCATTTTGGGGTTCTCCTTGAAGAATTTTTTTTATTTCCGAATGAACATCCATATTCGGACTGTTTTTTTTACGGCAACTTTTTGCTGAGCATTGATGGCAACGGTCTGATTTTTTTTCCCCGAAATACCTCAGGATTTTATTGCGTTTACATTCGGATTCCTCAAACGCATAGTCTAACATGAAGGCGATTTTATCTGCTTTGAGTTGGTGGTGGGCTGCGATCCTCTTGAGAAAAGGATTGAGGGTGTATTGGTCTTCACGAGGAACTTTCCAGAAGAGTTTGATATCGGTATCGGATTTTTGATGTTCGATGATATTTTCTTTCTCCAAAAGGTCCAATTTTTTCGAAATCTTATCGAAGCCCATGCCTAATAGATCCACGATCTGTCCCAGATTGATTTTTTTTTCTTTTCTGAACAGTTCTTGATAATTCCGCATTAAAAACAGAAGTATTCGAGCAGCATCGTCTCCTAGCTCGCTTCTGTTCAGTGCTTCCGATGGGCTGCACTTGATTTTTAAATATGTTTGGGTTTCGTGAATTTGTTGCCATTCAAATACCCCCTCTCTGTCCAAAATTCCAAAACAGTGATGCGCTTTTTTGGGATGAAATTGGTAGGCATCACAAAAGTCTTTGAAATTGAGTTTGTAATCTTCTCCTTCGCCCTCTCCATAGGCAATATTGAGGGAGTCACACAATTTTTTGAAAAATCGTCTCAGGTATTGGGAGTCGGGGAGGTGACTCAAAAATTGGTCCCGAAGTCGAAATTGATCTGCGGGATGAACCAATAGAATAGCTTCCGAGGGCAGTCCATCTCTTCCTGCTCTGCCCGTTTCTTGATAATAAGACTCCATACTCTCTGGCATGATCAGATGAATGACCTTTCTGACATTGGCCTTGTCGATTCCCATTCCAAAGGCATTGGTAGCTACCATAATAGGGTGGGTCTCGTTTTTCCATTCCTCAAGACGTCTTTTCTTGAGCTTTGCGTCCAACCCTCCGTGATAGAAACTTGCTTTTAATCCCCAATTTTTAATCTGTTGGGCAAGGCTTTCTGTTTTGGCTCTTGATCGACAGTAGAGGATCATCGGTTCGGGGGAAGAAGAGAGTATTTTTTTTAGCACTCCCATTTTGTCTTCTGTGGGCTGGACAGCGTATTGGATGTTTTTTCGCTCGAATGAATTTTTGAAAATTTTGGGTTGAATCAATCCCAGATCTTCATTGATGTTGTTCAGAACTTTTTGGGTTGCCGTTGCCGTGAGGGCCATAAAAGGAACATCGGGAAACAATGATCTTAAATTTTTAATCGATTGGAATGCGGGCCTAAAATCGTGACCCCATTCTGAAATACAGTGGGCCTCGTCGATGGCAATTCCCCGCAGGGGTAGCTTTTCGATTTGTTGGAGAAAGGCATCACTTGTCAAGCGCTCTGGGGAACAATAGATCAATTTAAACCCTCCATTTCGAGCATTCTCTAATTGACGGAAAATATCGTCTTTATGGCGATGACTTTCAAAAAACATGGATTTTATTCCCCGCTGGTTGAGTTGATTCACCTGGTCTTGCATGAGCGATACTAGAGGAGAGATGACCAGAGTTTGGCCTTCGTTTAACAAAGCAGGAAGCTGATAACAGACCGATTTTCCCCCTCCCGTAGGCATCAATACCACAGTGTCCCCTCCACTGAGGTAGTGGTCTATGACCTCCTTTTGTAGAGGCCGAAAGGATTTGCTTTTCCAATAGCGCGTTAAGTAATCAATAGCTTGTTCCATATTCTAAGTAGCCCAGTAAGGTAGAAATTCTTTCCTCAGGGCTTTGTAAAGGAATTTCAACAAGTGGAATTTTACTTTTTTGATAGATATCTTTGATATAAAAATAGAGTTTTTCGGCTTCTTCAAAATTTTCTTTTCGCTCTTCATCGGGGGTATAAATGGCTTTCCATGGCGGAAGTAAAAGGACCAAATCATAACCAAATTGGGATAAATCAAATTTTTTGGCATCGTAAACGATACCGTTGCATTCCAAATAGGCGACAACATCATGCAGTCCTCTATCAAAGAATACAAAAGAACCTTCTGTTCTTAACGGAGAAGTCGGTGCTTTGGTTTCGAATTGCTCTTTCCTTTTTAGCCATATTTGTTCGCTAAATGCGATGGGTTTTGATTTAAAAAGATTCGGCTCTCCCTGTTTTTTGGCATTATTGATCAACTCCCTTGAGCACTCCTCAAAACAGAAATATCCTTTTTCTTTTAACAAATGGATCAAAGTCGTTTTTCCGCTTCCGGGACCCCCGCTGATGACGATTTTTTTATTTTTATTCAGAGGCATAAGTACACCCAAATTTAGGGATATATCGACTATATTTGTACAAAATAATATTCCTTGATGAATTCAAAGGAAAATCCTGATGTTTTTTATGAAAGATTCCAAAAGCAGTTGGAGGAATCCCAAAATTGGCCAGGACTGTATATGTTCAAATTTATTGTGAAATCCAATAGTGAACAGATCGATAAACTCAAAGAACTCTTCAAAAATCCCAGCGAGGGAGTATCTTTGGTCAACTCTTCCAAGAATAAGTTTCAAAGCCTAACGGTTACCCTTGAGATGAAATCTCCAATGGACGTGATAGAGATTTATAAAAATGCTTCAGCAATAGAGGGAGTCATCATTTTATAATAAATTATGCTTTTAAAGAGACTATTATTTGAATTTTAGTAAATTGCAACACCCCAACCTCACTTAAGAAAAACATTTCCCTTCATGGAAACTTTACAATACAATACAAAAAGAACTCAATTGATCATTCCCGAGTACGGACGACATGTACAATTAATGATCAATCAAATTTTGGAAACTCAAGATCGAGATGAACGCAACAAAATCGCCAAAGCAGTCATTGGGATTATGGGCAATATGAGTCCTCATCTGCGCGATGTTCCCGATTTTCAGCATAAACTTTGGGATCAGCTTTTCATCATGGCTGATTTTCAATTGGACGTTGACAGTCCTTTCGAAAAACCTCAAAAAGAGGTTTTGAATCAGAAACCCGATCGACTTGCTTATCCCCAAAGAAACCCTAAATACCGGTTTTACGGGAATAACATCAAAAGTATGATTACCATTGCCATAGGTTGGGAAGATGGAGATCTAAAAAATGCGTTGGTATTGAATATTGCCAACCATATGAAAAAATGTTTTTTAAACTGGAATAAAGACACCGTAGAAGATGAGGTCATTCTAAATCACTTGATGGAATTATCCGACAATCAACTTAAGGTGAAAGAAGAAGATCTTCCATTGACAGACTCTGCAGAATTTCTAAAAATTCGCTCCAAAAATGGCAATGGTGCTAAGAGCAACAATCCTCCCGTCAAACAGAGAAATAAAAGAAATAACGGTCGTAAAAGATACTAATTCAGAGTTTCATGGGTAGTTTTCAAATTGAAGGAGGACATCGCTTAAAGGGGGATATCACCCCGCAAGGAGCAAAAAACGAAGCCTTACAAATTTTGTGTGCGGTATTGCTTACCGACCAAACGGTCACCGTTTCAAATGTCCCAGATATTGTAGATGTCAATAAGCTCATTGTTCTTTTAAAGAAAATGGGGGTAAAGGTAGCGCATCTCGAAAAGGGGAAGTACACTTTCAAGGCAGATGCGGTTGACCCCCATTTTTTGGACCGTCAAGAATATAAAACCGATGCCAAACAATTGAGGGGATCGGTGATGTTGGTGGGGCCTATGTTATCCAGATTTGGTAAAGGTTCCATTCCAAGACCAGGAGGGGATAAAATTGGACGACGACGATTGGACACCCATTTTGAGGGTCTCAAATTACTGGGAGCTCATTTTAACTACAGCAAGGAAGATCATTTTTATACGGTTACGGCCCGTCAATTACAGGGGCAACATCTTTTATTGGAAGAGGCTTCGGTAACCGGAACGGCCAACATTATAATGGCGGCAGTTTTGGCAAAGGGTACGACTACCATTTACAATGCAGCGTGCGAACCCTATCTTCAGCAATTGTGTAAAATGCTCAACAAAATGGGAGCCAAAATAGCAGGCGTAGGTTCCAATCTTTTGACCATAGAGGGTGTGAATACACTCAATGGAACAGAACACACACTGCTGCCAGATATGGTAGAAATTGGAAGTTGGATTGGCCTTGCTGCAATGACCAAAAGTGAAATTACCATTAAAAATGTAAGCTGGGACGACTTGGGGCAAATCCCTGTAATTTTTTCTAAGTTGGGTATTGAACTTCAAAGAAAAGGGGACGACATTTTTATCCCTGCCCATGAGGATGGATATGAAATCCAAAACTTTATCGATGGATCTATTTTAACCATTTCTGATGCTCCATGGCCAGGATTTACTCCCGATTTATTGAGTATCGTTTTGGTGGTTGCCACTCAAGCTCGAGGCAGCGTTCTCATTCATCAAAAAATGTTTGAAAGCAGATTGTTTTTTGTGGACAAACTCATCGATATGGGTGCCAAAATCATATTATGTGATCCCCATCGTGCTACGGTGATTGGTCATGATTTTAAATCTTCTCTCAAAGCCACAGTAATGACCTCTCCCGACATCAGAGCGGGTATATCTCTTTTGATCGCTGCCCTTTCAGCCAAGGGTAAAAGTACGATCCACAATATTGAGCAAATCGATCGAGGTTATGAAAATATTGTCTCCCGTCTTCAAAATATAGGGGCAATAATTGAACGTACCGAAAATTGAAACCGATGACTCCATGCCCCAACTTTTTCTCTTTCTACTCCTTTTTCTCATCCCAACCCTATTCGGCTTTGGACAAGTCACGATCGATGGTCAAATTGTCGATGCCCAAACCAAAGAACCATTACCTTATGTAAATATTGGTTTGGTTGACCAAAATGTAGGAACCGTTTCGGATGATCAAGGTTTTTTTGAATTTGAAGTCAATCCCCAAGAGTATGGTCAAGCCGTTTTGAGATTTTCCATGATAGGATTCGAAACAAAAGAATACCCCCTCAATGATTATGTAAATCAAGAGCTTTTTTTTATTTCTATGGCAGAGGAAACGACGGCTCTGGATGAGGTAATGGTAAGTTCAAAGCGGACCCAGTTTGAAACCAAAGTTTTGGGAAACAAAACGACCTCCCAAATGATTTATGCTTCTTTTACGACAAATCTGTTGGGAAATGAAATGGGCTTTATCGTAAGACAAAGGAAGCGTCCTATGATTCTCAAAAAATTCAATGTTTCTATAGTCGAAAATGATTTT
>JAURMQ010000140.1 GCA_030830625.1 Flavobacteriaceae bacterium | reverse complement strand
TTTCATCCAGGACAATTGTAATGTTTGGTTTTTCCAAAAGGATATGCCTTCTCCATTTTTGGAGTTCTTTTTTAGGGTATGCATTGGTAGGATCCATCAAAACATAGTCCCTTTGAGCGGTGGTTCTAAAATCCAATACAGAACCTCCAACATCATAATCGTAGGGTTGTTTGTAGTATTTACCTGAAATTTGCTTTTCACCATTTACCAGAATAGTATTATGTCCTTCGCTTGAAGCTTCGGGATAATCAAATCTAACCTGATCAAAATACTTCTCATCGTAACCACTTTTCCCCAAGTCTTTAATAAAATACTGTTTATTCCAATAGACTATAAAGTGACCGATGTCGAGATGGCCATGATGTGGGTCATCATTTTTTCCAGCTTTTCCTGCAACCACAGCCTTTTCTGCATCCGAAAAATCACTTCGCATCACCCACCAATCAATTGTCTTAAAATGAATGGAGGGTTGAAGAGGGGGTAAACCTTCGAACAGGGGTCGAGGCCAAATGATATCGAAAGCGTCATCGGCTTCTTTATGGAGCTGATTCCTGTACCATGCAGCCTGTGGATTTTGAGTTTCGGTTGCAAGCTTATTGATCAAATGAGTACTTCCAACCCATCCCTCTCCTCCTGAGTCTTCAAAATTGAGTGACTTATTTCCAGGAAGGGAAATATGTAAAGGAAAGGTTACGGGATTGTCGTAGAGTCGTTTATTCTTAAATAAATTGTGTTTTCCACCGGTTAAACGTTTCAAAGCCTCTGCAAAAAACACAGAGGTATGGACCCCATAGTTCCAGTAAGATCCTCCTTCTTGCCAGCCACCGTCGACTCCTAATTCATCAAACATACTGTTGATTCTGTTAAAAGATTCAGCCACAACATCGGTGAGTTGAGGATGCTCTTTTAACAAGGTTAAGCCCGCCAAACCTACCCCAGAATTACAAACCCCACACCAGTTACAACGGTAGGCAGTTGCCCACCAATGAAATTCATAATCTCCCCTAACCCGGGTGATTACTTTCTCCAAAAGTGCCCCCCTTATACGGTCTCTTTGGGCCTGTGATAAGGCAGGGTATAACCAATCATAAACGGCCGCCATCATTCTTCCCGAATCTCCATTGAAATGATCAAAATTAAAGTTTACCTGATCGTCGGGGACATTCCAGGGCATGATGCGTGAATAGATAATAGGAAACTCATGGGCACGTTGCGTCCAGGTTGTTAGATCACAAAAAGCATCTGCAAATTCAAATGCTTTTTGGGCATATTGCTCCTCTCCAGTCATTTGATATAGAAATGCCAGATAAAAAGCATTGTTTCGATTGTTCGTGTAATACGACGCGTATGCTATACTTCTATCTTCTTCTGACCAATTTGCTCGGGTATTTTTTCCTTGAACGGGAATGTTTTTTTCAATGGGCATGGCCATCCAAACTTTAGCCCTCGTTTTCATTTTCCTGAAAACATCTCTACTCTCTGGATCTGAATGGATTCTTTCAAGAAGTATTTTTTTCTCTGCATTGTTAAAGTAGAGATAAGGATGCTCAAGAGCAGATATTTCGATGGCTTTATCGATATCAGACTTAAGCAATTGTGCATTCAGAACCGACCCAATCAAAAGTAAAAGAGCGGTACAAACGATCTGATTCATGATTTTACAGCTGTAATTCATCTTTGTATTTCTATTGTTATAATTCAAGCCTGCCGTTCCATACCCCTATGGTCAATTTTTTTGTCCACTTAAGCGAATTTTAATATCCAATTGCGCTCCGTTAACTTTTGAAGCAGGGATTTTCAATTCCAATCTTTTCAATCCATCAATTTGTCTATCCAACGCCAATGGAGGAGGATCCAAAGAAACTACATTCATTTGAATATCGCCATGACTCAAGTTTTCAACAAAGAGTGATTTGGCTGAATTCACCGATGAACTCTCGGGTTTACTTAAAGTAGCTCCCTTAGCGGTGATTGCCACATCCATTGTGGTGATCAATTGCCAAGTAATGGTTTCAGTGGACTCAATCATTTCGACACGATCCTCAATTATTAGCGATACATCGCTGTCTTTGGTAAACGTTCTTTTAGCGCTTTTGAGCTGTCCTTCGAAGGTAGGGGTAAGATCGAAAGTAACTTGGGGTTGCTCCCCCTCTATAAAATCGATAATGGTAGCTTTTCCATCTACCACATGCAACTCATCGTTGACCGTTAGGGTACTGTGTCCAAAATTACCTTTGTTCAAAAGCGTCCAACGTTGACTGTCTTGTGATTTATTCCAAAGGTCAAAGCCCTCTTTTTCCAGATCATTATAACTTTGATTTCCCGGGTCGATTACCCATCTCTCATCATTCAATTCGAAAATAAAAGAACCGCCATCCATATTACCGTGATTCACTGTTCCTCTTCCCCCTTTACCCCCAAAATAATAACCGTTAGGGTCGGAAGAACCTCCGGTAAAAACAGCTATTGGATTGGAGCCCTCACCTTTCCATGCCTGGGGTAGTTCCGATTTTTTGGTGTTTTCATACTGGGCCAACCAAACCAATCCTGCACCATCCAATCGTCTCAAAGTCCCCATTTGGCGGGGTGACCTCATCAGTCGGTCTCTTTCAAAAAAGATTTCATCTCCCGTTTTGGAGGCAAACCATGCCAAGGTAATGTCTCCATTTTCACTTCTTTTATCTCCACAATCAGCAAAGTTGTAATACCAACCCGAGGGAGCATTCATCAACACCCTAAAAAGGGCACTTTCTTTAAAAGCTGGATAATCCCCTAAACCAAAATCGGTTCCAAAGGCACTTTCCAACATAGCATTGGTTACTACCGAAAAAACGGTGCCATAACCCCAATAGGTCGAGCCTTCAGGATATACTCCATCCGGACCGTATTCATCTAAAGCATGAGGCAAACCGTCTAAAGCTCTTTTGATGGTAGCCGTCGCCAGCTTTGGATCGTGTTCAGCAATGGCTATAGAGGCCGCTATCATGCCCCCATTACAAACCTGGTTCCAATTATTATTTCCGTTAATCCATCCTGTATTGGATCCCTTTGCGGTATTATAGCTGGGTTGAATACCTTTCTCAATCAGAGCGGCTATTGCCATATCTATGGTCGATTTTGGCAAATCACCAGCCGTCCAATCCAGTGCAAAGGCTACGGCCATTGACATCTCTCCTACATCCAAATAGTGAGAAGGATTCCAATCGGTAAAGCTACAAACAGCTTTGACTTCTCCATCGATTCTTTCCAGTATTCTGGGATCTTTTTCGATGCGGTACACCATCCCCAACATGTTGATGCGGTAAAGCATCTCGCGAGATACGGAGAGTAATCTTCGTCCAATTTTGATTCGTTCCAAAAAAGGTTTGTCAAAAATACTTTCGGCATTGAGGCGGATGGCTTCATAGATGTTTTTAACCACCGGATCGGATTGTAATTTGGATCTCAAGGTTTTCTCTATATCGGCATTGAGGACCAATCTGGGTTGCTCTTGGCGAAGATTCGAGGTCAAATAATCGACCGTAAAAGGATTATGGAGTTGGTATTGGTCATTTTCGGTGGCTTGTTTTTGGCTACAGCTCAAAATTAGCACTACAAAAAGACCCAACAATACGCTGAAAAATGATTTTTTCATGGCAAATAAATATAAATTGTTAATTACATTAAATTTAAATAAAAATTAGGAATGATCCTTAAAAAAACAAAGCCATCTTTTCAGATGGCTTTGTCTATTAATATCGATAAAATGATTTTACCAACCAGGGTTCTGACCGAGATCAGGATTCTGTGACAATACATTTAATGGCAAAGGCCATAAATAATGTTTGTTTTCATCGAATACAGGGGTTTCGTAATCCGTCCCTTTGTATATTTCCAGATATTCTACACCCTCGACCATACCACTTTTAACTACCGTTCTACCAGTGGGGTCAATCGCAGCTTTGTTGGCTGCATCCCAACGGATCCCATAGTCTTTATGCTCCAATTTTTTCCCTTGTTTCCATCTTCTGAGGTCATCGTAACGAAAACCTTCAATGAATAACTCTATTCTTCGCTCTCTTCTTATTTCAACCAAAACAGAAGAAATACCATCGTCGGCATAACGAGGATCCATAGGAGGATTGGGTGTCAAATGGGGCATGCCCACTCTATCTCTAAGCTTGTTGATACTGTAATCCAAGTCTGCTTGAGAAATTGTTCCACCTCCCAATTCAGCTTTGGCTTCGGCATAGTTTAGTAACGCTTCACCAAATCGAAGAGGAATTCCAGGAGTTATGGATGAATTGTATCCAGCATACGCAGGCCCAACTTGGAAATTCTTAATAATATGATATCCCGTATAAATTCTCATTCCACCAGACATTCCTTCAAGTCTGGGATAAGGATTAACCTCGGGTCCATGATTTCCATATCGGTATAAAACCTGATCATCGGGATGCAAAACCGATTGTCTTAATCTAGGATCTCTGTTCACGAAAAGATCTTTGAAATTTGAATCCCCTTGATAAAGCGGAGATAGGCTAATGGGAAGTCCATCTTCACATAGAAAGTCTTCTACAAAACTTTTGGTTGCACCGCCATTATAACCTCTATAATAGTTTTGGAAGTGATTGGTTCGAATCCCCCTCTCATATCTCTGAATGAATATGGGTTCGGGACTGCCATCAACAACCTCCAAACGATGCAATTCGTTGTGACTGAAATTAGGATCACTGGCAATGTGCAGGCTATGAGCTCCACTGTCGATCAAAGCTTTTGCAGCATTTGCAGCTTCTGTCAACCATTGATCGTGTCCACCCAAATTGTGATATTTTCTCCAAGTTCCTTCAAACAAACAAACTCGAGATTTTAGAAGTTGAGCAGCAGCCAATGTT
>JAURMQ010000139.1 GCA_030830625.1 Flavobacteriaceae bacterium | reverse complement strand
TTCTTTTTGGGCAATTTCAACGGCCTGAATGAATTTCTGAGCAAACTGAATCCCCGACATATCTTCTGAGGTTTTCAATTGTTCCACAGCACATCTCAGCTCGGCCTGAACCAAACACTGAGGTACAAAATTGGAAAGAATACTCATCACGACTTCTATTGAAAGTTGATCTTTCAAAAAAACTTCGTACGCTGCAGCCAAGGTTTGCAATGTTTCAGCAATTTGCTCCAAACAGGAGTTGATGAAATTGGCTCCCATAGAGTCAACCGTTTCAAAAGTCAAGTGCAACTGATAGTAGTTTTCTATAAGATCGGTTTTGTCCTTGAACTCTATATCGAGTATTCCTCCCCCTCGCTTTTGCATGTTGGCGGTGAGTGCATTACAATTGTCCTTGAGGCTTTGTTTTTTTTCTTTAAAAAAAGACTTTAGCAGTGCTGATGTTCCGTTGAATAAAAAATGTATTTGTCCGATTTTTTGGGTTCCAATAATTTGGGTTTTGAACCCTCCTCTCGAGGCCCAAAACTTGGCCGATTTGGAAGCAGCAGCCACAACAGAACTCTCTTCTATGGCCATAGGAATTGTGTATTCTTTTCCATTGATCACGAAATTGGGCGCTACTCCTAAGGGGAGGTAATAATTGGCAATAGAATTTTCAATAAATTCGTCATGCCGCTTTTGAATTTCTCCATCGGTATGGTTGTAGGAGTCAACAATCTCCTTGGCCTTATGGGCATCTTCAAAATGGATTTGGGTGATCCAATCAATTTTTTCGGCTTTGGATAATTTGGAAAACCCCTCTATTTTTTTTGACATGTTGACCTTTTCTGTAGCCTGTAAAGATACATGTTTCTGTACTTTTTCCTTCATGGGTTTTTCAAAGTCTTGTGGGGTGGACTCTACCATAAAATCATTAACTTTAATCACTAAACCAGTATTGTACTATGGCTATACCTTCTTCAAGCACGCCCCATCAAAGAACGATTTTGGGTCATCCGGCTGGATTGTTTGTTTTGTTTTTTACAGAGCTTTGGGAACGCTTTTCTTACTATGGCATGCGCGCCTTGTTTACCATTTTTCTGGTGGCAGAAACCACGAGTCAAAACCCGGGTTTCGGATGGTCAAATGAAGAAGCCATTTGGCTCTACGGTTGGTACACTATGTTGGTTTACATAGCAGCCGTTCCAGGGGGTTGGGTAGCCGATAATTTATTGGGTCAAAAAAAGACGGTCATGTTAGGGGGAATTTTACTTTGCTTGGGCCATGGGATTTTGGCATTCGATAGTGAATGGAGTTTTTACATTGGTTGCGGTTTTATCATTTTGGGAGTAGGAGGGCTCAAACCTAATATTTCAAGTATGGTGGGGGGGCTTTATTCTCAGGGAGATGAACGCAGAGATTTAGGATTTTATATTTTTTATATGGGCATCAATTTGGGTGCATTTTTGGCTCCGCTTTTGTGTGGCTGGGTTGGAGAAACCTATAATTGGCATTATGGTTTTGGTTTGGCGGCTGTTGGAATGGCCGTGGGTCAAATTACGTATTATTTGGGGCAGCCTTATCTGTTAGGAGTTGGAGATTTAGTTTTTTCTAACAAGGAAGAAAAAAAACAACTCAAACAAAAAAAATTGACTTCTGTGGAAAAAGACAGGGTCAAAGTGCTTCTCATCTCTTTTTTAATGATCATCATTTTTTGGGGTGCCTTTGAACAGGCGGGGGGTCTGATGAATTTATATGCCAAGCAAAAAACGGACCGTATGCTGATGGGTTTTGAAATTCCAGCTTCATGGTTTCAGTCGTTGAATGCCTTTTTTATCGTCACCTTAGCAGTATTTGTGGGAGGTATGTGGATGAGAATAAAAACCAAAGGAAGGGAGGCTTCCTCTATTTTCAAAATTGCAGTAGGAATATTGATCATGGGATTTGGATTTATGTTTATGCGCTTTGCAGCATCAGAGTATGAGCTGATGGGAAGTTCATCGATGTATTGGTTGGTGTTGGCCTATTTATTCCATACTGTTGGTGAGTTGTGTGCTTCCCCAGTATCATTGTCATACATTACAAAGCTGGCCCCCGAAAAGTATGCCTCTTTAATCATGGGGATTTTTTGGGCCGCGACAGGATTGGGGAATAAGTTGGCTGCCACCATTGGTGAGAACGCAAATGCGGCAGGAGAAAAAGTTACTTTTACAGGAATTTTCATTTTCTGTACCCTATTTGCGCTTTTAATTATCGCGATACTAAAACCCCTAAAACGATTAGCACATGGGGCGGAGGATTTAAAGGTGAAAACGATTTAATTTTTTTAAAATGAGACTTATATTTTTTGTTTTTGTTCTGAGTAGTTTTTGGGGTAACGCTCAAACCATAGAGTGGATGTCTTTTGAAGAGGCGTTGGAAGCACAAAAAAAGAATCCCAAAAAAATGATCATAGATGTTTATACTGATTGGTGTGGACCCTGTAAATTGATGGATAAGAAAACCTTTCAGAATCCAGATGTAGCAACCTATATTTCGGAACACTACTATGCCGTAAAATTCAATGCCGAGGGTCAAGAAATTATAAACTATTTCGGGAATACTTTTTCCAACCCTAACTATGACCCCAATAAAAAAGGAAGAAATTCAACCCACCAATTCACTCAATTTTTGGGAGTTAAAGGTTATCCAACTGTTATTTTTGTAAGCGAAATGGGTGATATGATCACCCCTTTGGTAGGCTATCAGAATCCTCAACAAATTGAACTCTATCTTAAAATGATCAAACAAGGAGATTATATGATTTTTAGTAAGCCAGGAGATTTTGAAAAATATCGAAAGAGTTTTATACCCAAATTCAGAGGCTGATCTTAACTGCCCCATTTTCTCGTAGGTTCACTAATGGAATGTTGAGTTTTTGGCAGCTTTGTTTCCATCTGGAAACATTCCAAGGTTTATTGCTTCCATCGGCAAAGACCATTTTGGGATAGTGGTATATTAAGACGCGATCAAGATTCACTTTTGGATCATTGGTCAACAATACATGTGAGGCCTTAAATTTCGGAATCTCATAAACTTTCTTTTCGTCTATAACCAGAAGATGGAGGGCTCCAGAGATATAAGTGTTTTTAAAGGATCTGATCTCCAAGGTGTCGATTGGATATTTGTTTTTGAAATCATTTATAAATGACTCTCCACGAGAAATATCTTGGGGACTGTAGAGCGTCATTTTATAGGACGATTGATGACCAATGACGGTTTTATTGTGTTGATAAAACAACCACAAATGATGTTGTTTTGACTGATCCCATCGTTCAAAAAACAAAACAATTTGGAAGAGCAAGACGATTGAAAGGAGTCCCGTAAAAAATTTTATTTTTCTAAATCGGATACACCAATACAAGAAGACTAAAAAGGCATAAATAATGATTAACCCCAAAAGAGACAGCCTCATATTTTTAAACAAAAATCTCTCTTGATGGGCAATCCAAAGGATGGTTTCATTCATCTTAGTTACAATGTAGTCATAGCCTACGATCAAGGGTTGAAATTCAATGTTTAATATGATGAGAATAAGCAGACCCAAACTACCGATCAAAAACAAACCAAAAAAGGGAAGTATCATCCAGTTGGTGAGCATAAATAACCCTGGAAATAGCTGAAAATAATAAATACTCAGAGGAGCAACGGCCATTTGAGCGGCTAAACATACGGTAGTGATCTTCCATATTTTTTGAATGATGAGGTATTGGGGCTGCCATAGTCTTTGAAGTACAGGATCAATTTTTATAATGCCGAGTACAGCCAGATAACTCATTTGAAACCCGATCTGATATAGAAATGGAGGGTAGAGAACCAACAGCAAGAACAAACTAACCATCAACAAATGTAGGGTGCTGTGAATCCTTTTTGCATATCGAGCTATGGCCAATCCAGTAAACATGGTTACAGCTCTTATTACTGAGGGACCGGCCCCTGCGAAAAGTGCAAAACCCCATAACAAGAGGATGATACAGATGATATAAATCCAATTTACAGCAGGTATTGATTTGAGGGGTTTGAGAATGAAACCTAAAAAAAGCATAATGACCCCCATATGCAGCCCTGATATGGCTAAAATATGAATGACTCCAGCATCGGCATAGGCTTGAATTAATTCTCGATCCATTGCATTTCTTTTCCCCAGTAAAATTGCTTTTATGCTCTTTTTTGATGCTTGTCCCAGCGAGGATTCATCCAGTTTTTTTTCGAGATCTGTATTCCAATTTTTCAGATGATCTAAAAAGCTTAAGTTTTGATTTTTAACGATCACAAAATCTTGATCCTTGAGAGAGAGTTGGTCGTAGATTTTGATTCTATTCAAGTATTTTTTGTAGTCAAAACCACCAGGATGGGTTCTGGATAAGACGGGCTTTGGCTTTTTTTGGGTGAATATAAAATCTCCGGTTCTAAGGATTTTTTTTAATGTATTCTTTTCAATATTTATGAGGATTTTCCCTTTCGATTTTTGTTGATCCACTTGTATAATTTCTCCATAATATCTGGATTGAAAATCATTGGGCTTGAGTATTTGAGAAACTTTAATCAGAAGAGATTTTTCTTTTTCTTCTTTCATAAATTGACTGAAATGTATTTTGGAAATACTAAAGAATTGCTGATGGTGTATGACGCCTAATGGGAGAAAAACGAGATAAATAAAGACTCGATATTTTTTAGATAATGCCATCAAAAATGGCATTATGATGAACACACCAATGTGCCAGTTAAGCTCCACCCAAGGGGAAATCAACATACCGCTCACAAAAAATAATGTGACGATGTATAGGGGAAATTTGGGGGCTTTCATCCCCTAAATTTAAAACTTTAAAAAATTATTGTAAAGCTTCAAAGATCAATTGAGCGGTTTTTTTACTAGCACCCCCAGTGCCTAAAACTTTTCTGAGTTCTTGGTAATCGCCTTTTAATTTCTTTTGTCCTGATTCGGAAAGAACGTATTTCAACTGACGTACCACCTCTTTGACATTGAATGCATCCTGAATGAGTTCTTTAACCACTTCACGATCCATAATAAGGTTGATCAATGAGATGAATTTTAATTTCACGAGACGCTTAGCAATCTGATAAGTTATAAAACTACTGCGGTAACAAACCACTTGAGGAACATCCAAAAGCCCTGTTTCTAAAGTAGCGGTTCCACTGGACACCAAGGCCGCTCTGGCGTGAAGAAGGAGTTCGTGGGTTTTGTTTTGAATCAGTTTAATGTTTTCGCCTTTGAGGAATTTATGATACCATTCTTGGGAAATGCCGGGAGCACCAGCGAGGATGAATTCAAACTGAGGGAATAAAGGGGCTACTTCTAAAAAAATGGGCAACATTTTTTTAATTTCCTGTTTTCTACTTCCCGGTAACAATAGGATTATATTTTTTTCTTCAGATATTTGGTTTTCTTTTAAAAAATGGGTTGATTTTTCTTTATTCAAAAGGGTGTCCAAAAGGGGGTGACCCACAAATTCTACCTTCAACTGGTGTTTGGTTTCAAAAAAATCTTTTTCGAATGGAAGTATTACATAAAGCGCATCCAGATCTTTTTTCATTTGGTGTACTCTGTTTTCTTTCCATGCCCAAACTTGTGGACTGATGTAAAAGTGATTTTTAAAACCTTGTTGCTTAGCCCATTTTGCAATTCTAAGGTTGAACCCAGGATAGTCGATGTAAATGATGACATCGGGTTGAAAGTTTGAAATGTCTTTTTTACAAAAGCTTATATTTTTCAATATGGTTCCAAGATGGGTAATAACTTCCCAAAAACCCATAAAAGCGAGTTCCTTATAATGTTTTACCAAAGTGCCACCGGCTTTTTGCATTAAGTCTCCTCCCCAGCATCGGATTTGAGCTTTGTCATCTATTTCTTTCAAAGCCTCAATCAATTTCGATCCGTGAAGATCACCAGAAGCTTCGCCGGCAATGATGTAATATTTCAATTTAAATGATTTTAAGAGCCGCTACCAAAACAACAATAAAAATAGAGGTGATCAGTACGCCTTTAGCAAAATTTGTCTTTCTCTTTCTCATGCCCAAAAAGAAAAGGGGTAAATTGATCAATGCACCCATGCTGATAAGGCCTCCTAATTTTTTTTCATGGAACAAGAAAGAGATGGCCTCTTCTATAGGTCCTTCCGAAAAATAAAGAAGGATGAATATGGTGAGGCTCGAAGTGGCAAAAAAACTGGCGATAGCCCCTTTAAAGAGTTCCTGTTTATTCAAAATTCCATGTATTTAGTCGTTGAATGGCATGATGTGCAGTCAGGTCAAACTCTACAGGCACAACAGATATGAAGCCATGACTCAAAGCCCATTCGTCAGTATCTTCTCCTTTGTCTTCATTGACGAATTTGCCCGTCAACCAATAATAATCTAATCCCATGGGATTGGTTCTTTTATCGAATTCCTCTACCCAATAGGCATTGGCCTGACGACAAATTTTAATGCCTTTTATTTCTTTTTCTTTGAGTTTGGGGAAATTCACATTCAAAACGACATTGGAGGGGATTTTATTTTTGAGGGCACTGAGGGTAATGATTTTTACATAATTTCTGATGGCATCAAAATCTGCATTCCAACGATAGTCCAATAGGGAAAAACCTATGGCTTGAATGCCCTCTATGCCCGCTTCAACTGCAGCACTCATGGTTCCAGAATAAATCACGTTGATTGAAGAATTGGATCCGTGGTTGATCCCTGAGACGCAAAGATCAGGTTTTCGGTCCAAAATTTCATTGACCGCTAGCTTCACACAATCTGCTGGGGTTCCCGAACAACTGTATTCGAGATGGGTTCCCTCTTTAACTTTGATTTGAGTACAATGCAGCGTTGAATTGATCGTTATCGCATGTCCCATGGCAGACTGAGGACTGTCTGGAGCCACAACCACAACCTCGCCAATTTCGTTCATAACTTCAATCAATTTCCTTATGCCCGGGGCAGTAATTCCATCGTCGTTTGTAACGAGTATTAAGGGTTTTTTCTCCATGAATAATTTATACCAGGTAAATTTAAAAATAATAATTCCTCAGAATCAATTTAGCCTCAACAAAAAGTTTTTTGGCTGGGGGTCAAATAAAGGGTTTTTAGTTAAATTTACTTTCTAATTAAGATATTATGAGGCTCCTTAGACTTTTTGTAGTTGGTTTTTGTCTAATTCTTCTTACAGGCAGCTCTTCCATATTTGCAGAAAATCCTGAAAAAGATAAGTTATTGATTGAGGTCATTACCTATGTAATGCAAAGAGGTCACTATGACCCCAAAGAAATCAATGATGAATTTTCTGAGCATGTTTTTAATAACTATATAGAGGGGATCGATGGACAACACCGTTTCTTCCTGCAATCGGATATCAATAATTTCAGGAGATATATAAATGAAATCGATGATCAAATAAAAGAGTCCGACGTTTCCTTTTTCAATTTGACCTATGAAAGGTTGATTGCTCGAATGGGTCAAGTGAAAGTGTTTTATGGAGAGTTGTTGGAGGAACCATTCGATTTTAGTGTTAAAGATTCTATCAATCTTAACTTTGAGGAAATACCCTATGCCAGAACCCTTAACAGTTTAAAAGACCTTTGGCGAAAAAGATTCAAACTTTCGGCTTTGGAGTATTTCTCGGATTTGGTAGAGCAAGAAAATCTTGAAAAAGAAAAAGACAGCACTTATCAAATTAAATCAAAAACCGTATTGGAAGAAGAGGCCAGGTCCAAAACCAAAGAAAACATTGAAAATTATTTTGAGATTTTTGAAGAACTTGAGCGTAAGGACTGGTTTTCTATGTACATCAATTCCATAACATTAGAGTTCGATCCTCACAGTAACTATTTTGCTCCAGATGATAAAGAAAAATTTGATCAAAACATTTCGGGTAAGTTTGAGGGAATAGGAGCCCGCTTACAAAAGAAAGGCCAGGAGGTCTTAATTGTTGAAGTAATTGTAGGAGGGCCAGTGTGGAAAGCGAAAGCGCTAGAGGTGGGCGACATCATCCTTAAAGTAGCTCAAAAAAATGAGGATCCAGTAGAAATTGGCTCTATGCTTTTGGACGATGCAGTAAAGCTTATCAAAGGCCCCAAAGGAACTCAAGTTTTTTTGACCGTCAAAAGAGTGAGTGGTGAAATTGAAGAAGTGATCATCAATAGAGATGTGGTAGAATTGGAGGAATCTTACGCAAAATCTTCGATCATTCAAAAAAATGGAAAAAATTATGGTTTTATAGAGCTTCCAAAATTTTATATCGATTTTAAAGATCAAAAAAGCAGAAATGCTGCCAGTGATATCAAGAAGGAATTGGAGCTGCTCAAAAAGAAAAATGTAAGTGGTATCATCATGGATTTGAGAAACAACGGAGGAGGATCTTTAAAAACTGTGGTCGATATTACAGGCTTTTTTATTGATAAAGGTCCAGTTGTTCAGGTAAAAAGTACGGGAGGAAAAAAAGACATTTTGTACGATGAAGATCCCAGCATTTTGTGGGATGGTTCTCTGGTGGTCATGGTCAATAAATTTTCTGCATCAGCCTCTGAAATTTTAGCAGCGGCACTTCAGGATTATAAACGAGCTATTATTTTGGGGAGTAAACAAACTTTTGGGAAAGGTACCGTTCAGAATGTTATTGATTTGAATAAGATTATATCGGGTGGAACGCATGGAGATTTGGGCGCTGTCAAGCTCACTACCGACAAGTTCTATCGTATCAACGGGGGTTCTACCCAATTGGAGGGTGTGAAAAGCGATATCGTTGTCAAAAATCGATATTCCTACATAGAAATGGGGGAGAAAGATCAGGACAATCCCTTGGCTTGGGATACCATTAATCCTGCCCCTTATGAGCAATGGGAAAATCAAATCAATTATGACCATGCTTTGGCTCAAAGCGCTAAAAGGTTAAAGGATGATCCTTACATTCAACTGGTAGATCAACAAGCCAAAAGAATTGAAGCACAACAGGATGATTATACTTATACCCTCAATTATGAAGATTTTCTCAAAGAAAAGGAGGCCAATAAGAAAATATCTGAAAAATTCAATGCGCTAAAAGATTACAAATCAGAATTGATTTTTGAATGGATTCCAGAACCCGGTACCACAATTGATGAGGAGGTAAAGGAGAAAAAAAATAGGTGGATCGAATCTCTTCAACAGGACTTTTACATTTCAGAAGCCGTAAGTATTTTGGAGGACTTGAACATCAATCTGAACAACTATCCTGTAGCCCAGGTCAAAAAGTAATTTCGTTGTTTTGAGAGAGGGCTTAGTTTTCAGAAAATTTCGTAAAGACCTCTGGGCGATCGTCAGTATACTTTATATTTTGATTCTTATTTTGGTGGCTATTTTTGCCTATCAAATTGCTCCCGATAGTACTTCGAATGCCAATCAAATGCATTTGTCAATTCACTCCAAACCCCCAGGTTTTAAAACGTATTTACTGGTGCTTTACTCCAACAACCAACAAAGTAGTAAAGCATCTTTCTTTAATGGAAAAGTAAATAATAGACAAGAAACTCCAATCCAAGATTATCAGTTTCAGTCAGATGGTGTAGCCATTCAGCCCTATGGTTCCCCTCCAGATTACTACGAGTTTATTGAATCCTCTAAATTTAATTCCCCTTTTTCAGAAGTTGTTTTTAGGGAACAACACTTAGAAGAAAAAACATTTGTTTTGGGTACAGACAAATACGGTAGAGATTTATTGAGTCGCTTGATTGTTGGATCGAGAATCTCACTTTCTATTGGATTTGTTGCGGTTTTTATTTCACTTTTAATAGGGGTTATTTTAGGGGCTTTGGCGGGTTTTTTTGGAGGATACTTAGACAAAGCAATGGTTTGGTTGATCAATGTTTTTTGGTCCATACCTACCTTGTTGATGGTAATAGCCATTACACTTGCTTTGGGAAGAGGTTTTTGGCAAGTTTTTATTGCTGTAGGATTGACCATGTGGGTTGAAGTTGCTAGGGTAGTAAGAGGTCAGGTTCTGACCCTTAAGGAGAAAACCTTTATTCAAGCCGCTCATACTTTGGGCTACGGTAAAACACGAATCATATGGCATCATATTTTACCACTGATAGTTCCCTCATTGATTGTTATTTCTGCGGCTAATTTTGCCAGTGCTATATTGATCGAAAGCGGATTAAGCTTTTTGGGAATAGGCGCCCAGCCTCCCGTCCCCAGTTGGGGAGGTATGGTAAAAGATCATTTCAGGTATTTGTTGTTGGGAAAACCCTATCTCACTTTATTACCTGGACTGGCCATCATGAGTTTGGTATTGGCATTTATGACCTTAGGAAACAGTTTGAGAGACATTTTAGACGTTAAGCATTGAAACTACCATTCATTGAGTCTATTGGCATCGAAATTCAGGTGAATAAACAATAAAATGCTAAAAGCGAGAATACTGGATCCACCATAACTTACAAAGGGTAAAGGAATGCCTATAGTGGGTACCATCCCCAATGACATGCCTACATTGATAAAAAAGTGGGTAAATATTATCCCTGCTACTCCATAAGAATATACTCTTCGGAATTTGTTGGTTTGTTTTTCGGCTTGAATTATGATTCTGAACAATAGTAAACAGAACAGAAAAATGACCGTAAAACTTCCTAAAAATCCCCATTCCTCACCTATAGTACTGAAGATATAATCGGTGTGTTGTTCAGGGACAAAATCTCCTTTGGTTTGCGTACCTTTTAAAAATCCTTTTCCACTAAACCCACCCGACCCTATGGCGATTTTAGATTGATTGATGTTGTATCCCACGCCTTGGATGTCTACTTCTTTTCCAATGACGATATTCACCCTGTCGCGGTGTCGTTGTTCAAAAACATTGTTAAAGATGTAGTCAACGGAAAAGGAAAAACCAATTGATACCATTAATGAGATGAGAAAGGGCCAGATTTTAATTTTAGGGTTAAAATTTTTGAGCACAAAGAAGAGTATAAAAATCAACAAACTGATGATAGCGACAACTGCACCAATGGGTAAACTCAGTGCAATAAAAAACAGCACTAAAACAGAAATGAAAATCACCAGAAAAGCATAATTGAGTCCCTCTCTAAATAAAGGAAAGAAAAAAGCGCCGAAGACCAAAGCAGATCCTGGGTCAGGTTGTAAAACGATCAATAAAAAAGGAAGGAACAGGTAACCACCAATTTTTAATAAGGTGGTTGAACTCTTGAGATTTGTCTGAAACTTACTTAAAAAACTAGCTATCATCAAGGCAGTAGTCACCTTGGCCAGTTCTGAGGGCTGAAGACTTAGGCCCCCAATATTATACCACGAGGTGGCTCCAGAAACCGTTTTTCCAAAGGGAAAAAGTCCTACCAACAGCAGGATGCCAAAAATGTATCCCAATGGAGCAAATTGCTCAAAAAATTTACCGTTTATTATTAATATGATGATTCCAGTGAAAAGACTAAAAAACAGAAAAAAAACTTGCTTGCCAACAGGTTGAGAAATATCAAATAGTCCATGGAGTGTCTCTTTGAAAGTGGCAGAATAAACATTGACAATACCAAAAGTGACCAAAAGCGAGTAAACCATTAGCAACCACCAGTCCAAACGGTAAATTATATTTTTATTCATTGACGACAAAGGGTTTTCCCGAATAGGGCTTTTCGTATTCTTCCAGCAAACTCCCATTCAACATTCGATCTTCCAACCATTTTCTTTCGACAGTACCATTGAGGTATTTTTCAATCATCAGACTGGCAATGGGTGCGGCCCATCGTGCCCCCCAATAACCGTTTTCCACATAGACAGCAATTGCAATTTTAGGATCGTCTTTGGGTGCAAAAGCAATGAATATGGAATGATCTGTCAGTGGTGTTTGAACGCCATTAATTTTCATGAAATTTTGGACCGTTCCTGTTTTTCCACAGACCTCAATTCCATTTATTTTGGCGACTCTTGCAGTTCCTTTTTCCACAACTTGATGCATACCTTCTATGACCGTCTCAAAATGAAGGGAATCAATAGAGGTTGTTTTTTTTTCGTAAACTTTTTGAAGGGAATCATTACTTACAGATTTTAGGAAATGAGGTTGAAAATAATACCCTCTATTGGCAATGGCGGCAGTAAAGTTGGCCATTTGTATGGGGGTGGTGAGTAATTCTCCTTGACCAATAGCATTGGATACTACTGTGGCCGATTTCCAACCTCCTTTGTTGTACCAATAATTGTAATATTCGGCATCCGGTATAAAACCTTTTTTACCCACGGGCAGATCGTATCCCAAAAAATTACCCAATCCAAAACTTTTTAGATGCTTATTCCAAATGTTCATTCCTTCTGCTGTGTTTTCCCCTGTTTGGTCTATAGTCTTTCTGTATATATTGGCAAAATAAGTATTACAGGATCGGTAAATTCCAGAAAGTAAATCGTTATGAGTTCCCACTTGACAATGGCATTCCATGAACCTTCCTCGAGCATAATAGTGACCTCCATTACAGATGTAGCTGGTTTTTGAGTCGATTACCCCTTCTTGTAAAGCAATTAGGGCGTTGAGGGTTTTGAAAGGAGATCCAGGAGCATATTGGGCTTGAAGCCCTCTGTCAAATAAAGGTTTGGCCAATGTATCTAAAGCCAACTTACGATAGTTTTCAGATCGTTTTCTACCCACCAAAATATTGGGGTCGTAACTGGGAGCAGTAACCAACGAGAGTACTTCCCCTGTTTGGGGTTCAATGGCTACAATACCTCCCCTTTTATTTTGAAATAAATCCTCTCCATATTGTTGCAAGGCTCTGTCGATTGTCAAAATTAGATTTTGAGCACCTTCCATGGGAACGTCATATTTCCCTTTTTCGTAAGAACCTATGATACGATTGAAACGGTCTTTTTGATAGAACTTTTTTCCTTTGGTCCCCCTTAAATAATTTTCATAATACTTCTCGATTCCTTGTCTGCCTATCAACTCCCCCAATTGATAGTAATTGTCATTTTTCATGTCATTTTTATTGACTTCACTCACGTAACCCAACAAATTGGAAGCGATGGGAATAGGATAACTTCTCACGGAGTTTTTCAACAGATAAAAACCTTGATATTTCCAAATTTTTTCTTGAACGACGGCATTGCGTTCTTTAGAAATTTTACCCAATATGATGGAGGGTAATTTAACCGAAAAGGTTTTGGCATTTTCGATTTGATTCTTGAGTTCAGATAGGGAGACTCCAAGCAGGAGAGAGAGTTCGAGGGTATCAAAGGGAGCAATGTTTTCTGGAATGGCCATCAGGTCATAAACGGGTTGGTTGGAAACCAATAATTTGTTGTTGCGGTCATAAATATATCCGCGCTCGGGGAAAATAAAATTTTCGATTACTGCATTACCGTCAGAGAGAAGCTTGTAGGAGGAGTTCACCAACTGTAAACTCAGAAGTTTCCCGATGAAAACTACAGCAGTTAAAAGCGTAACAAACGGTAAGAAAAATCGCCTAATCATTTTTTTTCTTTAAACAATCCCATTGAAAAGTAAGCCATTAAAAAGGTAAACACAGAGGTGAAGAAAGTATTTTTAATGATTGTAATGATATTTTCAAAACTCAAGTAAATGACGGTGAACAAAATCAAATGGTGAACAAAAATAAGCATAGAAAGGTATAATAACCTTTGAGAGAGAAGGCTTCCTTTGAGCATTCCCATTGGGATATCATTGTTTACTCCAAAAGAGAATTTGGCAATGTAGGGTCTTAAATAAGCAATGGTCAATGTGGCTATGGTATGCCCTCCAGAACCCTGAGTCAATAGATCGAGGAACAATCCTAAAAGAAATCCCAATATAATCAATAGCGTAGTATTACCATCCAATCGGTAAACAATGATGAACAGGAGATAAAGGTTGGGATTAATGAAGCCAAAAAAATTCATATTACTGAGCAAAAAAGCCTGAAGAAACAACAGCAAAATAAATTGAAAGACCGAAACTAAATTATCACTATTCATTATTTAACTGTTTGAGTTGACTCAGTTGATTATTTCTCAATATATAAACGAACTCTTTTTGGGTAAGGTTGCCAAATAGTTCAACATCAATGTCATAATATCCCTCAAGATCAGGCTTATTAAAATCTAATACTGTTCCGATTGGGATTCCATAAGGAAAATAATAGGACATACCCCCAGTTACAATCGTATCCCCTATGGCAATAGGATTCAATGTAGATACATCCAACAATTTCATTCTTTTGGGGTGATTGCCTTGCCAAGACAAAGATCCATAAGCACCATTCTTCTTAAATCGAGCATTGATTTTCAAATCTCTATGCAGCACAGACAATATGCTGGAAAAATCGGCGGTGACCTGATTGACAATTCCCACCACTCCGTCACTGGTTATCACTCCCATTTCTACCTCTATACTATCCTTGTAGCCTTTATCAATGATCAGATAATTTCTCGCACCTCTGTAACTGTTTTTCACGATTCTTGCACTCATCACCTCGAATCCAAAAGAATCCAGCAGGGTGTTTTGATGCAATGGTTTAGCGAATTTAAACAGTTCCAGTGCTTTAAGTTTTTCGTTTTCAAGGTGTAATTTTTTGTTACTTTCAGCCAAGTTGATATAACTTGAAATATTGTGCCTTATCAGGTTGAATTTACTAGAAAATGATAGCGCTGCGTTGCTGAAAATGGATTGATGATAAAAACTACGAGAGTTTAAAAAGACAAGAGAGAGGGCCAATAGCCCAATAAAAATTAGGGTATTTTTGTAATTAATTAGGGCATTGAAGAGCTGCCGCATGGGTCATTATTTGATGAGAATGGTTTTGTATCTCTCTAAATTTTTTAGGGTGATTCCAGTGCCTCTTACTACGGCTTGTAAAGGATCCTCGGCAATATAAACGGGTAGGTCAGTTTTTCTGGAAAGCCTAATGTCTAGCCCCCTAAGGAGTGCTCCTCCTCCTGCGAGATAGATTCCAGTATTATAGATATCGGCAGCCAATTCAGGGGGAGTCTGTGACAAGGCTTCCAAAATGGCCTCTTCAATTCTTATAATCGATTTATCTATGGCTTTGGCAATTTCGGTATAGGATACCATGACTTGTTTGGGTTTTCCGGTCACCAAATCTCGTCCTTGGACAGACATGTCCTCGGGTGGATTTTCAAGATCTTCGATCACGGAGCCAATGAGTATTTTTATTTTTTCCGCAGTACGTTCCCCTACATAGAGATTATGTTTGCTCCTCATGTAATTCACAATATCGTTGGTAAAAACATCTCCAGCAATTTTAACAGACCTATCACATACAATACCAGACAGTGCTATTACGGCGATCTCAGTTGTTCCACCACCGATGTCAACGATCATATTCCCTTTGGGCTGCATAATGTCTATACCTATCCCGATAGCTGCTGCCATGGGTTCGTGTATTAAATAAACCTCTTTACCATTAACACGCTCTGCAGATTCCTTTACGGCTCTCATTTCAACTTCAGTAATTCCAGAGGGAATACAAATGACCATGCGAAGTGAGGGGGTAAAAAACCTTCTCTTAAGAGTGGGTATGCTTTTGATCAAAGTGTTGATCATTTGCTCAGAAGCATTAAAATCAGCTATAACCCCATCTTTAAGAGGTCGAATGGTTTTAATGTTTTCATGTGTTTTTCCATGCATCATACTGGCCTCAGCCCCAATGGCGATGATCTTATTTGTAGTTCTGTCGATGGCCACTATGGAGGGACTGTCCACCACCACTTTATCATTGTGAATGATTAGCGTGTTGGCCGTTCCTAAATCAATAGCGATTTCTTCTGTGAGGAAACCCATAATGCGTTGGTTTAAATGTAACCAAAGTTATGAAAATTAATGTTTAAAATGGCGCATTCCGGTAAAGACCATAGATATATTATTTTGGTTACAATAATCTATCGAAAGTTGATCTTTAATTGATCCTCCAGGTTGTAAAATATTGGTTACTCCTGCTTTATGTGCGATTTCTACGCAATCGGGAAAAGGGAAGAAAGCATCACTTGCCATAGCAGCGCCTTTCAAATCAAATTCAAAATGCAATGCTTTTTCGATCGCATGGTTTAGTGCGTCAACCCGTGAAGTTTGTCCGGTACCCGAAGCGAGTAATTGTCCATTTTTGACAAGAACAATGGTGTTGGACTTGGTGTGCTTGCAGATTTTTGAAGCGAAAATCAAGTCATCGATTTCTTGCGAATGGGGTTTTTTGTCGGTGACAAAACGGAGGTCTTCTGCACTATCTGTTTTCGAATCTCTGTCCTGAACCAGTATTCCGTTGAGACAGGTTCTGTATGTTTTGATCGGCAGAGGGGTTGCTTTTTGAATCAATATTATTCTGTTCTTTTTTTCTTTTAAAAGTTCCAGAGCTTCTTTATCGTATTCTGGAGCAATGACGACCTCACAGAACAAACTGTGAATTTCGGTCGCTGTATCCAAATCAATTCCTTTATTGGTAATCAATACGCCTCCGAAAGCGGATACCGGATCTCCAGCCAAGGCATCAATATAGGCTTCTTTAAGAGAGGGACGGGTGGCAAAGCCACAAGCATTATTATGTTTGAGAATAGCAAAACTACTTTCACCATCGTAAAACTCTAACATCAGATTCACTGCTGCGTCAATATCAAGAAGATTGTTGTAGGATATTTCCTTACCGTGTACTTGCTCAAGAAGATCGGATAAAGGTCCAAAAAATTGTCCTTTTTGGTGGGGATTTTCTCCGTATCGAAGGGTTTGAGCGTTTTTCATGCTAAGCTTCAATACTTCCTCTTCCGTATTAAAATAATTAAAAATGGCTGTGTCATAATGTGATGAGGTTTGGAAAGCCTTAACGGAGTATCTTTTTCGTTGTTCTAAATCGGGAGCCCCCTTAGATTCGGTGAGTATTTTCAAAAAGTCATGGTAATCGTTTTGGTCAGAAACACAAAAGGTGTCTTTAAAGTTTTTGGCAGCGGCTCTAATCAGAGCAATTCCTCCAATATCGATCTTTTCAACGATCTCTTGTTCGCTTCGACCTGCAGCTACAGTATCTTCAAACGGATACAAATCAACGATGACCAAGTCAATTTGTGGAATTTCAAATTGTTGTATTGCGGATTGATCCTCTTTTATTTCTTTACGATTCAAAATGCCTCCAAAAATTTTGGGGTGGAGTGTCTTCACCCTACCTCCCAGAATAGAGGGATAGCCTGTGACATCTTCTACCGCGACAACCTCATATCCAAGGTCACGGATGAATTTTTCGGTTCCCCCAGTCGAATAAAAGGTCACTCCTAGTTTATTCAATTGATGAATGATGGGAGCCAGACCTGTTTTATCAAAAACAGAGATAAGTGCAGAGGAAATTTGTTTTTTACTCATTTATTTTTTTTTACGATGAACCTTGTTTTGGGACAGTTTGATAACCGAATCTTATATAGCTAATTTTTAGTAACTTTAAAAAAAAATACCATGCTGTTGTGCACAAAAGTATTAAAAACATCATTGTTAGATGTTTTATTTGACTCCAATTTAAGAGGTTTAATTAACCAAAAAAACCCGACTTTTCAACAATGAAACAACATCTCAAAATCTCAGGAATGACTTGTGAGGGGTGCGTTTCTTCTGTAACCCAAAAATTATTCAGTTTGGAGGAGGTACAGGACGTTTCAATAACTTTGGCAACAGGCGATGTAGAATTGGAAGTTCAAAGCAGACTTTCATTGAAAAAACTAACCGATGCATTACCCCCTAAATACACTCCATTGGTAGAATCGAAATCCAATGATGCAATGGTCAAGATGCCATCCAAATTAAAACAGCTTTTCCCTTTGTTTTTGATTTTCGTTTACCTCATTGCAGCCACCTTTTTGCTTCAAAAAAAATCACCTGACATTGGAGGGTTCATGTACGATTTCATGGGCTTATTTTTTATGGTATTTAGCTTTTTTAAATTCTTAGATTACAAAGGATTTCCGGAAGCTTTTGCCCAATACGATCCTTTGGCGAAAAGAAGCGCTCTTTACTGTAAAATTTATCCTTTTTTGGAAGCACTTTTAGGAATAATGTTATTGTTGCGTTGGCAGCTCAACATTGCTCTTCTCACTACCATTATTATTTTATCCATAACGACCATAGGGGTCATTTACAGTCTTTTCGATAAATCCAAAATCAATTGCGCTTGCTTGGGTACTGCATTAAAACTTCCGATGACCGAAGCTACCTTGATTGAAAATATGATTATGCTGGTAATGGCTTCGACGATGCTTTTTCACCAGTTGGCATAAAAAGCATAATTTTACACTATGAATTTTAAGAGCATCAAAGCCGTTTTCTTCCTCGTTGCTTTTCTTATATTCAAGCTTGGACTGGCTTTAAATGTTCGTTTTTGTGGGGGGCAGATTGCCGAAATTGTTCGGGTCTGAAATTATGAAAAAATATGCACTGATTTTGAGCCTGTGTTGGGGAATGATTTTTTCTCAAGATTCCCTGCAAGGGCTCATACAATACCAAGACAATAACAATATTTATCCTTTAGTTGGTGCCAACGTTTTTTGGCAAAACACTACTGTAGGTACAACTACAAATCGAAACGGTTTTTTCCTGTTGGAAAGAGTTCCAAGCACAAATATTCTAATAATGAGCTATTTAGGGTTTAAAACCGATACCTTAAAAATAGAGTCTTCCTTTATTTCGCATCAAATGGTTCAAAGCCCGAAAGATGAATTGAAGGAGGTGATTCTAAATCAACGGAAAAAACCCCTTCAAAAATCATTTATTGAGACCCAAAATATTTTGAAGGTAAGCAGTGAAGAGTTACTCAAGGCCGCCTGCTGTAACCTTTCTGAAAGCTTTGAAACCAATCCAGCCATTGACGTCAATTTTGCAGATGCACTCACAGGTACCAAACAGATAAAGATGTTGGGACTTTCGAGTCCGTATTTATTGATTTCTGAGGAAAACATTCCTATGGTTCGTGGGGCATCGCAGGCGTATGGATTGTCTTTTACTCCAGGAACTTGGGTGGAAAGTATTCAGATCAGCAAAGGGGCAGGATCGGTTACCAATGGTTTTGAAAGCATCGCTGGACAAATTAATACGGAATTGAAAAAGCCCTTAACAGACGATCCGTTTTTCCTTAATTTATTCGCCTCGGCCAATGGGAGGTATGAGATGAATACACATTTCAACAGAAAAATTAATGACCGTTTGAGTACTGGACTGCTTGTTCATGGGAATAAACGAACTCAAAAATTCGATAACAACAAGGATCGTTTTTTGGATCTCCCGGTTTCTGAACAAATCAATCTGATGAACCGTTGGCAATACATTGATTCCGAGAAGGGGTGGATTAGTTTTTTGAGTTGGAAGTATATGAATGATGAAAAAACTTTGGGAATGGAAGACTTCAACCCTGAAAAAGACAGGGGAGAAAAACAAAGTTGGGGAAGCCAAATCAACACAAGGAGGTGGGATACCTCTTTAAAATTGGGTTATGTTTCCCCAGAAATTCCTTATCAAAGTTTTGGTTTTCAAACCGCCTATAGCAATCACGATCAAAATTCCTATTTCGGGCTGCGCTCTTATGCCATCGAGCATCAAAGCTTTTATACCCATCTACTTTTCAACTCCATCATAGGAAACACCCTAAATAAGTTCAAATTGGGGATGAATTATAGTCATGACGATTATGATGAGTGGGTGGATGGGACCAATTTCAAGCGGAAAGATATCAATCTTGGGGGTTATTTTGAGTTCAGTTACAACAACAACGACAATTTCAGTTGGATTGGAGGGATAAGAGTAGATTTCCATAATAATTTCGGAACCTTCGTCACCCCCCGAATTCATTTGAGGTATGTTCCTATTGAAAAATTTGTAATCAGGTTATCTGCCGGAAGTGGAAGAAAAGCGGCCCATATTTTTGCTGAAAATCAGACCTTATTTGCGACCAACAGGAACATAAATATTCAATCCTCAGGAGGAAAAATTTATGGGCTCAACCCAGAAAAGGCATGGAACTATGGATTGGGTGTCTCGAAGTCTTTTTATCTGGGTGCAGCAAATCAATTCAACCTTTCCGCAGATTACTACATTACGAATTTTGAAAAGCAAGTGGTAGTGGATTGGGAAATAGAACGTGAGATTTCTTTCTATAATCTCGATGGAAAAAGCGCCGCAAAAAGCTTCCAACTGGAGTTGAATTACGATTACAGAAACTTTTTGAATTTTAGGGCAGCATACAAAAACTATGACGTAAAAACCGACTATAAAAGTGCCTTTTTACAAAAACCCTTGTTGGCCAAAAATCGTTTCTTTGCCAATCTCGGTTTAGAGACTAAAAAATCTCCTAAATCCAGGCAATGGCGATGGGACATCACCTTTCACTATGTAGGGACCCAGCGCTTGGTTCAGACCCAGCGAGACGAACTCAATAGTTTCTCCCCTGCCTTTTCCCTTTGGAATTCTCAACTTACTTGGGTTATTTCTAAAAAATTTGAAGTATATTTGGGAGGGGAGAACATTGGAGATTACCAACAATCAGCTCCAATTATTGGATCAAATGATCCTTTTGGTGCCGACTTTGATGCCGCTCAAGTTTATGCCCCTGTTTTTGGAGTAATGGTATATTCGGGCTTAAGACTTAAAATTTAACGTTAAATATTATATCATGAAAAAAATCCTAATCATCTTATTGGCACTACCATTGGGAATGGTAGCCCAAGAAAAACAGAAAAAAATCACGAAAGCCCAATTTACTGTCAAAGGAAATTGTGAAGTTTGTGAAAAAAGAATTGAAAAAGCAGCTTTATCCATTAAGGGAGTAAAATCTGCGGACTGGGACATTCCCTCCAACCAAATCAATTTGATTTACGATCCTAACAAAGTCTCTTTGGAGACCCTACATACGAGCATTGCTGAAAAAGGTCACGATACCTCAGAGGCAAGATCTAAAGATGAAGATTACGACAAACTACCCAAGTGTTGTCAATACGTGAGGGAAGAACTATAAATCAAAAAAAAACCTGCTTGAAAAAGCAGGTTTTTTTATGGTTATGATGTGTCTTTTACATCATGCCTGGCATTCCACCGCCGCCCATTGGGGGCATGCCTGGAGCCTCTTCTTTGATGTCGATCAAAGCACACTCTGTAGTCAAGATCATTCCCGCAACCGATGCTGCATTTTCTAAAGCAACTCGCGTTACTTTTTTGGGATCGATGATGCCTTCTTTGAGCATATCAACAAAAGTGCCTTCTTTGGCATTGAAACCGAAGTTGTCAGCCCCTTCAAGTACTTTAGAAACGACAACCGATCCTTCTCCTCCTGAATTTTCCACGATGGTTCTCAAAGGAGATTCGATCGCTTTTAGGATGATTTGAATACCGGTGGCTTCGTCTGCATTAGCAGATTTCATTTTAGAAAGACTTTTTTGAGTATTCAACAGCGCTACTCCACCGCCGGCAACAATTCCTTCCTCTACCGCTGCTCTCGTAGCGTGAAGTGCATCGTCTACGCGATCTTTCTTCTCTTTCATCTCTACTTCTGACGGCGCTCCCACGTAGAGCACAGCAACACCACCCGAAAGTTTAGCCAAACGCTCTTGCAGTTTCTCTCGGTCATAGTCAGAGGTTGTAGTTTCAATCTGTGATTTAATTTGATTTACTCTACCTTGTATCATTTCACTTTCTCCGGCACCATTCACAACTGTAGTATTGTCTTTGTCGATGGTTACTTTTTCAGCAGAACCCAACATGTCGAGGGTAGTGTTTTCCAAGGTAAAACCTCTTTCTTCAGAGATGACCGTTCCGCCTGTAAGGATGGCGATATCTTCAAGCATTGCTTTTCTACGATCACCAAAACCAGGAGCTTTTACGGCGGCAATTTTTAATGCCCCACGGAGCTTATTTACGACCAGAGTAGCCAAAGCTTCTCCATCTACATCCTCTGCGATAACCAATAAGGGTTTTCCCGATTGTGCTACCGGTTCCAATATGGGCAAAAGATCTTTCATGGAAGAAATTTTCTTATCATACAATAAGATGTATGGCGATTCCAAATCTGCTTCCATTTTTTCGGAATCCGTCACGAAATAAGGAGAGAGGTATCCACGGTCGAATTGCATTCCTTCCACAACATCTACATATGTATCGGTGCCTTTGGATTCTTCTACTGTAATTACTCCTTCTTTTCCTACTTTTTCAAAAGCTTCGGTAATTAGACTTCCAATGGTTTCGTCGTTGTTGGCAGAAATACTGGCAACTTGTTTGATTTTTTCAGAGGCGTTTCCTACTTCGACAGCTTGATGGCCTAAAGACTCTACAACTGCTTTGACCGCTTTGTCGATTCCTCTTTTGAGGTCTAAGGGATTGGCTCCCGCCGCAACGTTTTTCAAACCTTCTTTAACAATGGCTTGAGCCAAAATGGTAGCAGTAGTGGTTCCATCCCCAGCCAAGTCATTGGTTTTGGAGGCTACTTCTTTCACCATCTGTGCTCCCATATTTTCGAGTGCATCTTCCAGTTCGATCTCTTTGGCGACTGTAACTCCGTCTTTGGTGACTTGAGGAGCGCCGAAAGATTTGCCGATGATAACATTTCTTCCTTTAGGGCCTAATGTCACTTTTACAGCATTTGCAAGTGCATCAACTCCACGTTTAATGCCATCTCTTGCTTCTAAATCGAATACTATTTTTTTTGCCATTTTATAAATTTTTTTCTGTTAAACAATTGCTAGTATATCACTTTCTCTCATGATAAGGTAATCTGAACCGCCGTGTTGTAGTTCGGTTCCCGCATATTTACCATAAAGCACATTATCCCCAATTTTTACCGTAATGGGGAATTCACTTGTTCCTGGGCCAACAGCGACCACGATACCCTTTTGAGGTTTTTCTTTTGCAGAATCGGGGATGATAATCCCTGAAGATGTTTTGGTTTCCGCAGCAGCAGGCTCGATCAAAACTCGGTCTGCTAAAGGTTGAATATTTACTTTACTCATTTTTAATTATTTTAAGTTTAAAATATAATTTTCACAAATCATGCCAATAGGAATGAGTATGACAAAATGTAGCATTTTGTTGATAATGCTGACAGCATGACACAAATTACTCCTGAGTATTGTCTTGGGGAAGCTCGGGGAGGGTTTCGGGGAGGGCTTCAGGGATCTCTTCGGGGATGGTTTGCTCAAGTGCATTGTCTTGAAGTAAACGAGAATCAGAGCGTCCACTTTTATTCCCTATCGATATATTGGATAGTAGAATCAAAATCAATAGCAGTCCAGCCAATAGCCATGTACTGCGATCCAAAAAGTCAGACGTTTTTTGAACACCTCCCATTTGTTGCCCACCACCTCCAAAAGATGAGGACAATCCTCCTCCTTTAGGATTTTGGACCATTACTACCAGTACAAGTAGAAAACACACAAAAATGATTAAACCGATGAAGATCGAAAAACTACCCATGACTTTTTATTGTTGTTGCAACTTCTTTAATTTTTGAATTTCCCCTGCAAAGAAAACATTTTTTTCTGGATATTTCAAACTTAAAATCTTGTATGCACTAATGGCTTTTTTATACTTTTTTTGTTTCACCAAAAGTTTGGCCAAAGTTTCGGTCATCAGTTCCTCAACATAAAAATCTTCTTTAACGACAGAATCGGTGATTTCAGTTTTATTCAATGGAGAAATTTTAGGTTCAGTTGCTATAAACCGGTCTATGATTGACCACTTGTCGTTGGAGGGTGGATTTTTTTCAAACTCCCCAATTTCCCCCAATTTTTGTTCAGTAAAATCGATCCAATCGGTAAAACTCATTTTTAAATTGGCTGGAACAGTATTATTTTGAGGGACTTTTGGGGACTTTTCTTCTTTAGGAACAAGCTTCTTTTTTTTGACGACTCCTTTTTTTGCAGTCTTTTTTTCTTTGGCTACAGGAACAGACGTTTCCACTCCCTCTAAAACGGGAATGTCTTCTTTAGCTTCTTTGAAATGGTCCTCCTTTGGGGAAAGCGTGCCTTTTGATTTTTTGTCCACAGCTGTATCTGTCGTTTTCTTGACCAAGCCTTTGGTTTTTTTGGGAAAAGTACTTAAGGATTCGAACTTCTTTTTTAGATTTCCTCTATCGTAAGTGTAAAGAGCCAATTGATTGAGGGCTTTGTCTAGATCGTCTTTTTTCTGATCTTTAAGGGATTGGGTATAAAAAAAACGCGGCAACTGGAAGTAGGGATATTTTTCAATCACCGAAGCCATTTTTGACGCCAATGCTTCATCATGGGGATCAAAATTATCAATCAATGTATTGAATGCTTCTCCGTTCATTGTAATTACCACTTGGCTAATGTTTCGTTGAAAATATCTTGAGTGATTCTTTCAAAAAGTTCGTCGTGAGCAGCGCTTTGAATGTCATACAACTGTTTGTCGGCGGCAAAGTCATAAAAGAAGGAGAATTTTCTTTCAAAATTATCATCTTCGTTTTTGGTGTTGGTGAAGCGAAGATTTACCGTTAAGGTGAGACGGTTCTGTGCAGCGGTCAAGTTTGCAGTGGAGGTCATCGGGGTAACGCTGTATTGAGTAATTTCTCCCGCATAAATCAAATCACCGCCTGTACTGACCAAGTTGAGATTGGTCTGCCCCAATATGATGTCTTGTAATGCTAGGGTAAAGTCGCGATCCAAGCCGGGTTCAACAGTAGAACCGGGTCGATTTCCTGCCTGATTCTCAAAAAAATCAACCTGAAAACTCTCGGTACCCACAGGAATTGAAGCACCCGTAAAAGAATATATTCCACAACCTTCCAATCCAAGGGCCAAGCACAACAAAAGAGTGGTTTGGAATTTATTCATTTTCATCATCTTGCAAATCAAATTGTTTGATTTTTCGGTACAGGGTTCTTTCAGAGATACCTAATTCTTTGGCGGCTATTTTTCTTTTACCATTGCTTCTTTTCAGTGCCTGTTTGATCATCTCAATTTCTTTCTCCAATAAAGATAATGGTTCCTCTTCAATTACCGTTTCTGCATAATCGTATTCATTGATCTCTGGAGGCGTATTGTGGGTTATCGCCTTGCTTTCTGGGCTAATAAATTCTAAGGTTTTACTATCGTCGTCGTCACGGTATATTTTTTTAATAAGATCCGTATTGTTTTTTTGAACCGAGGTCATATTGTCGTTTTCCATCAACTCATGGGTGAGTTTTTTCAAATCGTTGAGATCGTTCTTCATGTCGAATAGAACCTTGTAAAGGATCTCTCTTTCGGAGGAAAAGTCGGCGTCTTTTCGGTTGCTGCCAATTACAGCAGGAAGCTGAGTACCCATATGGGGGAGGTAATTCCTTAGAGTGGCGCCGTTGAGGGTTCTGTTTTTTTCTAAAACAGACACTTGCTCTGCTACATTGCGCAATTGTCTTATGTTACCACTCCACCGGTATTGTTCCAAAAGCAGTTGTGCATCATCGTCGAGTCTTAGGGTCGGCATTTTATATTTTTGGGCAAAATCGGAAGCGAACTTTCTAAACAAAAGAGGAATGTCATCTTTTCGCAGCCTCAGTGGGGGTAAATGTATTTCCACTGTGCTCAGTCGGTAGTAAAGATCTTCCCTGAATTTCCCTTTTTGAATGGCCTCATTCATTTTTAAATTGGTAGCGGCTACTATCCTTACATCTGTTTTTTGCACTTTTGAAGATCCTACTCTGATGAACTCACCGTTTTCCAAAACCCTCAAGAGGCGCACTTGGGTGGGCAAGGGCAGTTCTCCAACTTCATCGAGGAAAATGGTGCCGCCGTTGGCTTCTTCAAAATAGCCACTTCTATTTGTGGTAGCGCCAGTAAAGGCCCCTTTTTCGTGTCCAAAAAGTTCACTGTCTATTGTTCCTTCGGGTATAGCACCACAATTTACAGCAATATATTTAGCGTGCTTTCTGGGAGAGAACTGATGAATAATTTTGGGAATATTTTCTTTTCCAACGCCACTTTCTCCGGTCACCAGAACAGTGATTTCTGTAGCAGATACCCTTATGGCTTTTTCTAATGCTCTATTGAGACCTTCATCGTTTCCGATGATCCCAAACCGTTGTTTGATATTTTGTATTGACTCCATAAACATCAGATTGATTTTGATAGGCCCACTGCTTTTCCTATTAAGGTGGCAGAAGTTACCTCATCTATTTTGACATCGACAAAATCTCCAAGCTTATAGTTTTCTTTGGGAAAAACAGCTACGGTGTTTTGCCCCGTTCTCCCACTCCAAAATTCAAAGGATCTTTTGGAGCTTTTTTCGATCATAACACAAACCGTCTTTCCTATAAACTCTTGGGTTCTATATTCGCTGTGGATCCTTTGAAGATCGATGATTTCTTGCAGCCTTCTTTTTTTTGTAGCTTCGGGTACATCATCCTGAATTTTTTTTGCGGCCATAGTACCCGGTCGTTCTGAATAAGCAAACATAAATCCAAAGTCGTACTTCACATACTCCATCAAATCTAAAGTATCCTGATGGTCTTGTTCTGTTTCGGAGGGAAAACCCGCAATCATGTCATGAGAAATAGCGCAATGGGGAATGTATTTGCGAATAGTATCGATCAATTCAAAATACTCCTCACGGGTATGTTGACGATTCATTTTTTTGAGAATGGCATTGCTGCCAGATTGAACGGGCAGGTGAATGTAATTACAAATATTGTTGTGTTGGGCCATGGTTTTGATGACCTCAAGTGACATATCTTGTGGATTTGAGGTAGAAAAACGAATGCGCATTTTGGGCTGAGCGGTGGCCACCAAATCCAAAAGGTTCGAAAAGTTTACGGCAGTTTTTTGTTGTAAAGGGCTAGCTCTGGAGAAGTCTTTTTTCAATCCACCACCATACCAGAGATAGCTGTCTACATTTTGTCCTAAGAGGGTGATTTCTTTGAACCCTTCATTGGCCAGTTGATCGATTTCCTCCAAGATACTTTTGGGATCCCTACTTCGTTCCCTTCCTCTGGTGAAAGGGACCACACAAAAAGTGCACATATTGTCACAACCTCTTGTGATGGTTACAAAAGCACTTACTCCATTGGTGGCGAGTCTTACAGGAGCGATATCTCCGTAGGTCTCTTCCTTGGAAAGGATCACATTGACCGCCTCTCTCTCGGCTTCGGCTTCTCTCAAAAGGTTGGGGAGGTCTTTATAGGCATCTGGTCCAACCACCATATCCACCATTTTTTCTTCTTCGAGAAACTTATGTTTGAGTCGTTCGGCCATACAGCCCAGTACCCCAATTTTGAGCTCTTTATTCTTTCTTTTGAGCCCATTAAAAAGCTCCAACCTTTTTCTTACCGTTTGTTCTGCTTTTTCCCTTATGGAACATGTGTTAACCAATACCAAGTGGGCATCCTCCAAAGTTTCTGTAAGCGCATAACCTTCTTTATTCAAAATAGAGGCAACGATTTCACTGTCAGAAAAGTTCATCTGACACCCGTAGGATTCGATATAAAAATGCTTTTGGTTTTTGGGTTGTATCTTTTTTTTGTCTGACAAAACCAAGCTGTCATTAGCTTTGCGCTTCCTTGTCAAAGGAGCTCCATTAAAAGCATATGGATTTTTGGTTGATGTTTTTGTCATTAGTTTTAGAATCACTTTATCTGGTGCAAATATAAATAAATCTGCCTTTTTGTCATGCTTAAGTCATAATTTCATTCAAGGATTTGTTTTCAACTTTCATCAGCCTACAATTGGTCATGTGAGGAGTGATGAATTGTTTTAGGCTTTTGAGTTAGGCTCAAAAATAAATTTATTTGGGTTGGGAGTGGATCGTCTTCGGTTCTTTCCATTCAATTTGATCCTCTATTTGAGGCCCCAAACCTTTGGGCGGTTTTCGAGCTTCTGCGATGCGCTGATCGATAACCATAACAAGAGAATCTTTAACCTTTTTATACTGTTGTGAATCGGCAAGGTTTTTAAGTTCTTCTTTATCAAATTTGTGGTCATACAATTCGTGTCCCATGTTTCCGTTTTTTCCCCATTGAGTGAGGCGATACCGGTCTGTTTTGATAGAGTATCCCTGTATTAAACCATTAGCGTTGGAAACACCAAGTTCGGTTAAAGCACTGGACCTTACCCTTGCATTGGAGTCTTTGAGAAGGGGAACAAAACTCTTTCCCGATACAAACGCTGGAGTTTCCATGCCAACCAATTCCATAAGTGTTGGGTAGATGTCCACCAGTTCTACTGGAGCGTCCATTATTTTTTGATTCTTGTTAACCCCTGGACCGGCCACAATTAGCGGGACTCTTGTCGCATTGTCAAAAAGGGTTCGTTTTTGCCAATGGCCATGTTCGCCTAAGTGATACCCGTGGTCGGAAGTGAAAACCACAAGGGTGTTTTTATCCAATCCTGTTTCTTTCAGTTTATCCAATACCCGTCCAACTTGGGCATCAACAAAGCTGGTGGTGGCATAGTAAGCTTCTTTTATGGTTTTGGCCAAATCGTCGTCTAAATTCCTTTGATCTTTTTTTTCACTGACACTAAGGGCTGCAGCTAAGGGAATGGTTTTTAAATAATCATCTGAGGTTTTGGGAATTTCCATTTCCTCCCTTTCATATTGATCGAAATATTTTTTTGGAGCTACATAGGGGGTATGGGGTCGGTAAAGACCGAAGGCCAAGAAAAAATTTTCTCCACTTTTAGCAAATCGATCCAAAAACTTTATGGTTTCACTGGCTCCTATACCATCGGTTTGTTCTTCGTCGGTTCCATCAGCAGCAAGCCAACTGAGGGTTCCTCCATAAGATTGCTTTCTTAAGGTATTGATTTTGTACTCCTCAATTTTATCCCTACCATAGGGATTTACGGTTTGGTCCCAAGTGTAATTATCGTCGTGTCCTGCAGTACCTATATCCCTCGGATTGTGGTAATGGAAAATTTTACCGACTCTCACAGAGTGATAATTTCCTTTTTTGAATTGTTGCCCAATAGTGGTCACCTCGGGTATAGCTTGTCTGAGATAAAGTCTCAATTTTTTTATCTTGGTTTGATCGGGATATAGACCCGTCATAAAGGAGGCCCTTGAGGGTCCACACCATGGATATTGAATGTGAGCATTTCCAAACAACACTCCTCTTTGCGCCAACTGATCAATGTTGGGCGTCATAACTTGAGTATTCCCATAAGCTCCAATATCACAATTTAAATCGTCTGATACAATGAAGAGTACATTTAGTTTTTGAGGGTCTGATTGGGATTGCACAGACGGAATAGAGAAAAATAGTATAAAAACAAAAAACGTGAAGAAATGATTCATCTTAATGGTTCGAAATAAATGATATTATAGCTAAATATAGAAAATTATAGGAGAGTGTTTATTTATAAAATAGTAGTGTTAAAAAAAAACTACATAATTTTGTTTTCGAAATAAAAGAACTTATGGCCACCAATCTTGTAATTGTTGAATCTCCTGCAAAGGCAAAAACGATAGAGAAATTTCTGGGGAAAGATTTTAAAGTTGCCTCCAGTTATGGTCACATAGCAGATCTGCCTTCAAATGAATTGGGGGTGGACGTCGATAAAGATTTCTCTCCCAAGTACATTGTATCTTCAGAGAAAAAGAAAGTGGTTAGTGAACTCAAATCGCTGGTAAAAAAAATGGATACCGTTTGGTTGGCCAGCGATGAAGATCGAGAAGGAGAGGCCATTGCGTGGCACCTCGCCAATACCCTAAACCTCAAAGCAGCCAATACCAAAAGAATTGTATTTAACGAAATCACTAAAACGGCGATTTTGGATGCCATAAAAAAGCCGAGAGACATCAACTATAATTTGGTCAATGCTCAACAAGCGCGTAGAGTTTTGGATCGTTTGGTGGGCTATGAATTGTCTCCTGTATTGTGGCGGAAGGTTAAAGGAGGCTTATCGGCAGGGAGAGTGCAATCGGTTTCTGTAAGATTGATCGTTGAGCGTGAAAGAGAGATCGCTGCTTTTGTTCCCGAAGAAAATTTCAAAATACAAGCCTTATTTTTAACCCAACATAATAAATCCATCCATGCTCAATTGCCTAAAAATTTCGAAACGGCTGAGGAAACGGAGGCATTTTTAAACCGAAACCAGTCGGCAACTTTTACCATCGATTCGATTGAAAAAAAGCCAGCTTCCAAAAGTCCAACAGCTCCTTTTACGACCTCCACTCTTCAGCAGGAGGCTGCCAGAAAGTTATATTTTTCGGTGAGTAAAACCATGAATATGGCTCAAAGGTTGTATGAGGCAGGTTTGATTACCTACATGAGAACAGACAGTGTGAACTTGTCAAAAGAAGCGCAACAAGGGGCCTTAAAACAGATTGAAAAACTGTACGGGGAAGCCTATAAAAAAGCCAGAAATTACAAAGTAAAAAGTAAGGGAGCTCAAGAGGCTCACGAAGCAATTCGCCCAACAGACTTTGGTCGTACTAAAATTAATTTGGAATACGATCAATCTCGTTTGTACGAATTGATATGGAAAAGGGCGATAGCCTCTCAAATGAGCGATGCCAAATTGGAGCGCACTCAATTAAAAATTGCAGCCCATACCCATCAGGAAATATTTGTTGCCAAAGGAGAAGTCATCACCTTTGACGGATTTTTAAAAGTTTATCTTGAGGGAGTTGATGAGGAATCGGATGAACAAAATGATTTATTACCTGCTGTCCGAAAAGGTGAAGCTCTTCAATTAAAATCTATGGAGGCCAACCAAAGATTTTCGCGTCCTCCTTATCGCTATACTGAGGCATCTTTGGTCAAAAAACTTGAAGAATTGGGGATTGGACGCCCCTCTACCTACGCTCCTACAATTTCTACGATTCAAAACAGAAAATACATCGAAAAGGGAACTTCTGAAGGGGAGTCTCGGTCGTATACTCAATTGCAATTGATCAATAACAAAGTGCTTTCAAAATCTTTGACCGAAAAAGTAGGCGCCAGTAAAGGAAAATTAGTACCTACCGATATAGGTGTTATTGTAAATGACTTTCTTGTAGCGAATTTTAAAAATATATTGGATTACAGTTTTACGGCCAAAGTTGAGCAAAGTTTTGATCAGATTGCAGAAGGTTCAGAGAATTGGACTCATATGATCAAAGGTTTTTATGACAGCTTTCACAAAACGGTTGACTTTGTTAACGAGAATGCTGAGAGGGAATCTGGAGAGCGAGTTTTGGGAAATGACCCCAAAACAGGAAGAGTGGTCAAGGTGAGATTGGGTCGTTTTGGACCCATTGCTCAAATTGGCGAACCCGAGGAGGATGAAAAACCGATTTTTGTGAGTTTAGCTCCTGGTCAACAATTGGAATCTCTTCAATTGGAAGAGGCTTTGGAATTGTTTAAACTGCCCAAATTCATTGGAGTTTATGAAGATCAAGAAGTAAGTGTCAACAATGGTAGATTTGGTCCCTACGTAAAATTCCAAGATACTTTTGTTTCCCTTCCCAAAGGAGAGGATCCAATGGCTGTCGATTTGGATAGGGCCATTGCCTTGATTGAAGAAAAAAGAAATGCAGATGCTCCCATTTTCGTTCTTGACAAACTTCCCGTTACCAAAGGTAAAGGTCGTTTTGGCCCTTTTCTAAAGTGGAATGGTTTGTTCATCAATGTCAACAATAAATATGATTTTGACAATTTATCGGATGGGGACATAGAAACGCTGATCAAAGAAAAAATCCAAAAGGAAAAAGACAAACTGATCATAGAATGGCCCGAAGAAGCCATCCGGATAGAAAAAGCCAGATGGGGAAGATCCAACATCATCAAAGGGAACAAAAAGGTAGAATTGGGCAAAGACATTGACCCTACCAAAATCACGCTTGAGGCCGCAATGAAATATTTGAAACCCAAAACGGCTAAAAAGAAAAAATGAGTCTCGAATCTTTAGTTCCTGTTTCTGAAGAGGCCTTTTCCTCTATGGTATTACACCCCCGACAGGTTTTGGGGAAAAACATTGAGATTCACACCGAACAAGAAGGTTTTCCCGAATTGAAGGGGTGTAGCATTGCCCTTATTGGCCTTTCCGAAATTCGAAATGCATTTTTTCCTACAGCCTCCTATAAACTTGAAAATTTTCGGAAATCTTTCTATGGTTTATTTCCAGGAAACTGGAATTTTAGGATTTGTGATTTGGGAAATTTGCCAAATGGTGCTACTCCCGAGGATACTTATTTTGCCCTCAAAGAAATTTGCATTCATTTGAGGCAACTCAATATTGTGTCAATTTTTATTGGCGGCAGCCATGACTTGATCTTTCCCATGTACCAATCTTATCAAGCCAACCAACAATTGGTCAATATTGTTTCGGTCGATAATCAATTTGA
>JAURMQ010000138.1 GCA_030830625.1 Flavobacteriaceae bacterium | reverse complement strand
TATAAATTTTTTTCTCAAGTATCTTTGAGTTTTAACCCATTCATCAACAACTATTGATTACCAGTTTAAAGATTTCAAATTACGCTCTGATAGAGCATTTGGACATTTCCTTTGAAGAGGGTATGACTTGTATTACGGGAGAGACAGGTGCAGGAAAATCCATATTGATGGGAGGACTTGCTTTGGTATTGGGGAAAAGAGCTGACCTGAGTGCTTTGAAAGACAACCAAAAAAAATGTGTTGTAGAAGCCAGTTTCTTGGTTGATAAATATAATCTTGAGGGGTTTTTTGAGGAATCGGGTTTGGATTATGAAGCGGAAACCCTTTTGAGAAGAGAAATTATTCCCAGCGGAAAATCCAGAGCGTTTATCAATGATACCCCCGTTACACTTGATGTTTTGAGTCGTTTGAGTGAGGTATTGATCGATGTACACTCACAGCTTGAAAATCAGTCGCTGTTTAGGAATGAATATCAATTTCTAGTATTAGATGCATTGGCAGGTAATCAAGAAAATTTGATAAAATATAAAAAGGATTTAAGCGATTACCAAAATTTACAAAAGGAATACAGACGGTTAAAGGCGCTCAATCAAGAAGCTGAAAAAATTCAGGATTACAATCAGTTTTTATTCGATGAACTTGCTGCAGCCAACTTAGTTCCCGATATGTTGTCTCCATTAGAAGAAGAAATCGATCAGTTGTCTCATGTAGAATCATTACAACAGTATCTTTCTCAAAGCATTCAATTGATAGAAGAAGAGCAAGTAGGTCTTCTTACACAGTTTTCCACTTTGAGGAGTATACTTAACGATGCTTCGGCTCAATCCAAAAGTATTAAAGTATTTCAAGAGCGGATCAATGGGCTTTCGATTGAATTAAAGGATGTATTGGAGGACATTATTTCAAAACAAGAAACATTGGAAAGTAATCCCGCTTTGTTAGAAAAGCTAACGGATCAATGGGATAAGATTCAAAGTTTGTTTCAAAAACATCAAGTCGATCGTATTGAGGATTTGATTCGAGTGAAAGATACGCTTGAAAAAGAACTTGAAGAGACTCAAGACCTTGGACAGAAAATTTCTGACCTCCATATCCAAATCATTCAATTGGAGCAATCTTTGGAAGAATTAGCAAAACAGCTGCATAAGAATAGGGAAGAGAGCTCTCCCAAGCTTTGTGAGCAAATGCAAGAGATCATTTCGAAAATGGGAATGCAGAACGCTAGGTTCAAAGTTGATTTGATCCCAACCGATGAATTTACCTTGAATGGAAAAGAGCAAATCGATTTTTTGTTTTCAGCCAATTTAGGATCGGATTACCGCCCCATTAAGAAAGTAGCCTCTGGAGGGGAGATGTCGAGAATTATGCTTTCCATCAAGGCGATTTTGTCCCACTTCAAACTATTGCCGAGTATAGTCTTTGACGAGATTGATACGGGGGTTTCTGGAACGATTTCAAATGAAATTGGGAAAATTATGTTTGATATGTCCCTTAACATGCAAGTTTTTACCATTACGCATTTGCCTCAAGTAGCCGCAAAAGGGAAACAACATTTCAAGGTGTATAAAGAGATAAGGGGAAATACTACAGTGACCAAGCTGAAGGAGTTGAATCGGGAGGAAAGAATAAAGGAATTGGCCCAAATGCTTTCGGGAGAAGAATTGACGCGAACCGCACTGGATCATGCCAGACAATTACTCAATTAACTGTATCTTTAAAATCGAATTAAAAGGATAATACTATGTCCCATAAAATATTAGAAGGAAAAAAAGGAATCATATTTGGTGCTTTGGACGATCAATCTATTGCATGGAAAACCGCAGAAGCGGTCAAGGAGTCAGGAGGTGAATTTGTTTTGACCAATGCACCTGTCGCCATGAGGATGGGGGCCATAAATGATTTGGCTGAAAAAACAGGAAGCATTGTAATTCCTGCTGATGCCACCCAATTGGAAGACTTGGAGCAACTCGTGGATCAATCTATTTCTCACTTGGGAGGTAAATTGGATTTTGTTTTGCATTCCATAGGGATGTCTGTCAATGTGAGAAAAGGAAGACATTATACAGATCTAAACCACGATTGGATGACCAAAGGCTGGGATGTATCTTCCGTTTCTTTTCACAAGCTGTTACAAACACTTTACAAAAAAGACGCGATGAACCCCTGGGGAAGTGTAGTAGCGCTTTCTTATATAGCGGCCCAAAGAACATTCCCCAATTACAATGATATGGCAGACAATAAAGCTTATTTGGAGTCCATAGCCAGAAGTTTTGGGTATTTCTTTGGTAAAGATAAAAAGGTACGGGTCAATACCATTTCACAGTCCCCTACACTCACTACAGCAGGGAAAGGAGTAAAAGGATTGGATGGATTTTTGCACTATGCTGAACAGACAGCTCCTTTGGGGAACGCATCGGCAGAGGATTGCGCCAATTATACCGTTATGATGTTTTCAGATTACACCCGAAAAGTTACACTTCAGAATCTCTTTCACGATGGAGGATTTTCTAATGTAGGGGTCAGTCAAGAGATCATTGATGCCTTAGAAAAAAG
>JAURMQ010000137.1 GCA_030830625.1 Flavobacteriaceae bacterium | reverse complement strand
CTGGCTACTTCTTCATCTACGCCAAGGTGTTCTTCAACACGTTCCATGGTAACGGGAAGTGTCGCTGCACTCGAACTGGTAGAGAAAGCCAATAATTGAGCGGGTGCTATCCCTTGAAGGAATTTCTTGGGCTTGAATTTCACAAAAACTCTGATCAGCAAAAGGTAAAACAATCCCATGGTAAACAATCCAAGGAGAAGGGTAAGCGCATACATACCTAAAGCTCTAAATAAATCCAAATTGGGGGATTCCACCACCAGAGCCGCCAACAAAGCAAACACCCCATAGGGAGCGACCAGCATCAGCAAATCGATAAGCTTGAGAATGACCTCATTGAAAGCATCGAAAAAATCCTTTACGGGCTGGACTTTTTTAGGGGGAATAAGGATCAATCCGATTCCAAAAAACAAAGCAAAAAATATGACTTGTAACATATTGCCATTGTTTGTAGTCGCTTTAAAAATATTGTCAGGAACCAGATCTATTAAAGCTTGTAAAGGTCCTGCGTCTTTTTGTTTTTGGGCAATGATTTGTTTTTCAGCAGCATCCGACTGATAGGCTTCAACCAGTTCTTGACGGGTTTGTGCACTGATGCTTGTTCCCGGCTTGATGGTGTTGACCAAAATCAAACCGATCATAACCGCTACCACCGTAGTCATGAGATAAATGCCAATGGTACGCCCGCCCATACGTGAAAGTTTGGAAATGTCTTTGAGGTCGGATACCCCTTTAATCAGAGAAGCCAGGATCAAAGGCATAGCAATGAGTTTAAGGGCGTTGATGAAGATGGTCCCAAATGGTTTTATCCAATTGGAAATGAATTTTGGACCCGCCTCAAATTGGGTGAATAAGGCTCCCACCACAACGCCAAGGATCATGCCCAGCATAATACTCCAGTGTAGTGGAATTTTTTTCATATTATTTTTTTACGGCTCGATTCAAAAGTGTAAAATCGGCCAAAACCAATGCGGCCATGGCCTCTACAATAGGAACTGCTCTGGGCACAACACAAGGGTCATGCCTTCCCTTGCCTTTCATTTCAACAGATTCCCCTTTATTATTAATGGTTTTCTGTGATTGCATAATGGTAGCAACGGGCTTAAAAGCGACTTTAAAATAGATATCCATACCATTGGAAATCCCACCTTGAATCCCACCCGAGTGATTGGTTTGAGTGGAGCCATCTTGATTGTACAAGTCGTTGTGGTTGCTTCCCCTGTCTTTTGCTCCTGCAAAACCACTACCGTACTCAAAGCCTTTTACAGCGTTGATAGAAAGCATCGCTTTACCCAGTTCGGCATGCAATTTATTGAAAACCGGTTCTCCCAAACCTCGAGGTACATTTTGAATGACACAACTGATGACTCCTCCAACCGTATCCCCTTCTTTTCTGATTTTTTTGATGTATTCTTCCATTTCCAAGGCCTTAGCTGGATCTGGACATCGAACAGGATTTTTTTCTAAGGTATCGAAATCATACGATTGATAGGGCTTGTCCAATTCAATTTCACCTACGGCCGATACATAGGCCGTAAATTTCACATCACTGAGAAACTGTTTTGCAATGGCTCCGGCCACAACCCTACTGGCAGTTTCTCTGGCCGAGCTTCGTCCGCCCCCTCGATAATCTCTAACTCCATATTTATCGTCGTAAACCTTATCCGCATGAGACGGACGGTATTGGTCCTTAATATGATCGTAATCTCTGGATTTCTGATTGGTATTGAAAATGGCAAATCCAATGGGCACTCCTGTGGTTTTACCTTCGAAAATCCCTGAAAAAAAGGCCACTTCATCGGGTTCTTTTCTTTGGGTAACAATGGCCGATTGCCCCGGTTTTCTACGATTCAAATCTGTTTGAATGGCTTCCATATCCAACTCTATTCCAGAAGGACAGCCATCGATTACGCCGCCAATAGCAGGCCCATGGGACTCTCCAAAAGAAGTTAACTGAAAAAGATTTCCGAATTTATTTCCTGACATAAGCGTTTAAAATACAAATATAATGGGAAAGTTTTGATTAGGCTTGTGCGAAAAGACGGTATCCCTACACAGAAAGGAATAATTGATAATGATTTTGGGAAACTCCCGTTTGATTGGCATCGAATACGATCAAGCCCAATTTAAAAAAATTGACTGAAAGAACGATTCCTTTTTGTGCACATATTTCTTGCCACGCTCTTCTCATCCCCGAACTCCAATTGATGTCATCAAAAATAATCAAGGCTGGAGACGATACTTTGTTTTTCAATAATTCAAAATACTTTAAGGTGGATTCGTATTGGTGATTGCCGTCGATAAAAACCAGATCGAACCGATCTTTTTTATTTAGTATATTTAATAGAGTTTTATCATATAAACCGTGTAATACCTCAAAACGATTGACGTCAGAAAGAGTGATGAAACGTTGAGAGGCGATTTCACAAAGTCCTTTTACCCCCTCTAAGGTGGTAAATTTCGCCTGTTTCTTTCCTTCCAATGCTTTAATGAAATACTGACCCGATACGCCCAAATTTGTGCCGATTTCAAGAATATTATGGATCTTCTTGGATTTGGAAAGATGGTAAAAAAATTGGGTCCAAACTTCGGGAGAAGCAGCACGTTGAGCAACTTCGGCAACGGTCATTTCGGCTGTAGAACCAATTTCTTCAAAACTAATTTTTCTGTGATCGGCATACAAATCCAACCGGAACTGATTCAGTGTATCAAAAAGATGATGCTCCTCTGGATTTTTTTTGCCCTTTAGTGTATGGATAAAAGCTTTGGCGATTTGAATTCCTTCAACTCCTTGTTGATTCAATCGCTGAATACTTTTAGCCTGCCTCAGTTTACTGTATAAAAAATGTTTAAATTTTAAAAATTTGTTGTAAAGCATTTTATACGTCTTTTTGATATAGAATTGGGTTGAGAGGGGTTTCGATGACTTCCCCTATTTTGGATCCAGGGCACCAAGTATTCCAATCATTGATTTGACCATCGTTGGAAGGGGGAGCCAACCTCATCTTTTTGTCCATATAAATGACCGTCATCACTTTCCGGGTTTGATTTGTAGTATTGGGTCCTGCCCGATGAAAAATCCAGCCGGAATGAAAACTGACTTCCCCCAAGTCAAAAGGTTCGGATACTTTTTCAAAATCAGTGCTCTTAAGTCTATTTTCTATGGCGATCTCACTTTCTTCACTGATGGAGAGTGTTCTTCCTTCACTGATCACCTGACTTCCGGCACTGAATTCTAAAGGCCCCATTTGAGGGTTTATTTTTTGTAAAGGGATCCAAGCGGTTATCGTTTGGTCACTGCTCAAAGGCCAATAGTATTGGTCGGCGTGCCAGGGCGTATATCCACCACCTCCCTCCTTGTACAGGGCTTGATCGTGGTATATCCTTACCCCTTCAACCTCCATTAATCCAGTGGCAATAGCGGCCAACCGTTTTGAAAACACAAATCTTTTAATTTCTTCGTCCTCTGTCCACAAGTTAAATATTTGTAAAAACGCTTTTCCGTAAGTGTCACGCTCCGACAAAGGGGTCAAATCTATAGTGTTCTGGACGACTTTTTTGGAAATCAATGATTCGAAATGCTTCAGTATTTCGGCATCAAAGATGTTTTTGAGTTTAATGAACCCGTTCTTACGATAAAAATTGATTTGATTGGGGCTTAAAACATAATTTTGGTCAAGTAGTTCAAAGTGTTTCATGAGTTTTCTGCTTCAATTTAACGCAAAGCTGCAAATAAAAGGGAAACAGGATGCATAGCCACTTTGCCCGTTGCATCGTATATTTGATGCCTACAACTGGTTCCATTGGCCGCAACCTGAGTTTCAGAATTCATTTTTCTGAGGGCAGGAAAAAGTCGCTCCTCGCCTATTTTTTGACTGATTTCAAAATGTTCGCTTTCATACCCGAAAGAACCCGCCATACCACAACAACCCGTGGACATTAGGGTTACTGTATGATTTTTGGGTAGGTTGAGCATTTTGAATGTGTCGGCTGTATTGCCCAATGATTTTTGGTAGCAATGGGCGTGTATTTTTAAAGTTACAGCCTCATTGTTGAACGCCTCGGAAGTGATGAAGCCTTTATCTATTTCTTTTGCTATAAATTCTTCAATCAAAAAACAGTTTTTGGACAATTTACGTGCATTGTCTGAATCGGTGGCCAGTCTGAGATACTCATCTTTAAAAGTATATAAGGCTGAAGGTTCAATCCCGATCAAAGGAACTTCGGAGCTGATCAGATCTTTATACAGCTCCAAATTTTTATCCGCACATGCTTTGGCTTGTTCCAAAAATCCTTTGGAAATATATGCACGTCCACTCTCAGTGGAAGCCAATACATGAACCCGATAACCTAAACGAGACAAGAGCTCGAAAGCATCGAGTCCTGTATTTACATCCAAATAATTTGTAAACTCGTCGAGATAAAGGTAAACCTCTTTTGGAGATTGTACTTTTTGTTTTCTAATCAATTGTTTGTCTAGGGGTGCGTAGAGTTTGGGTAAGGAACGAGCGGTTGCAATCCCCAAAATTTTTTTTATCAGATTGCCTAATAAAGGAGTATTAAGCGCTGTGTTTTGAATGCCTCTTAAAGGATTTAGTTTTTTACTCAACAGCCCATTGAACGCAAAAATACGGTCCCTCAATCGGGGGGAATGCTCTTTATGGTATTGGTATAAAAACTCTGTTTTGTAGGCGGCTATGTCAACACTACTTGGACATTCTGATGCACAAGCTTTACAACTGATGCACAAATCCATTACTTCTCTTAATTCTGGACGGTCAAATGGATTTTTTGAGTTAGAGTGCGTCAAGACTTCTCTCAACACATTGGCTCTACCCCGTGTACTGTCTTTTTCATCTTTTGTAGCACGGTAGCTTGGACAAAGGGTAGCATCACTGGTGGTTTTCCTGCAGTCTCCCGAACCGTTACATTTTTCTGCAGCCCTCAAAATTCCTTGATCGCTACTGAAATCCATATACGTTTTAATTTCGGGCTCCTTCCTGTCGGGTTGGTAGCGCAAATGCTCATCTATGGGGTAGGGTGCTACAATTTTGGATGGATTAAAAATCAAATTGGGATCAAAAATTTGCTTCACACTTTTGATTAATTCATAATTTTTTTCTCCCAACATTAAGGGTATAAATCCCGAACGTACAATACCATCTCCGTGTTCGCCACTCAAAGATCCTCTGTATTTTTTGACCAGATGAGCCACAGCAGTAGTAATGGCTTTGAATTGATTTACGTCCTCTTTCTTTTTCAAATTCAGCAGAGGGCGTAGATGTAATTCCCCTGCTCCAGCATGGGCATAATAAATAGGATTTTGATCAAACTGCTCCATCAAAGCAGTAAACTCCTCGATATAATCAGCCAGTTGATCAACAGGCACTGCAGTGTCCTCAATACATGCCACTGCTTTACGATCTCCAACAATATTTCCCAATAGGCCTAATCCGGCGCTCCTTAGGTTAAGAGCCGATTGAATTTCCTTTCCTTTCAAGATGGAATAATCATAGGAAAGGTTAATTTCCTCAAGAGTTTTTAATAATAACTGGAGCTCTTGATCTAATTCACGCGTCGAGTGTGCCCTCAATTCGAGCATTAAAATCCCTTTGGGATCTCCTTTTAGGAAAAATCTATTTTTGGATTGAGTAATATTGTTTTTGGTACAATCCAAAATAGTTTTATCCATCATTTCGCAGGTGAAAAGTGGGTGTTTCATTAAAGGAGCGACAGAACGCAAACAATTTTCAATACTGTCGTAGTGAGCTGCTATCATCACCGCTTCTTGGGGAGGAGTTTGATCGAGTGAAAGGGTAATGGAAGTCACGAATGCTAAAGTTCCTTCACTCCCTGTCAACAGTTTGGCCAGGTTGATAAAAGGCGATTTTGGATTCGTAAAATTTTCTAAGAGTACATCGAGTGCATAGCCGTTATTTCGACGGTGGACAGAGGCTTGAGGGTATTCAGAACGGATGCTTTTCTGATGACTGGGGTCGGAAAGATTTTTCGAAAAAAACCGATAGATAGCCCCTTCCAAATTGGTTTGTTTTTCCTTTTCGCGACATTGAGCTTGGTTTAATTTCTCAAAAACCACCACAGACCCATCGAATAAAACACATTCCATTGCGATGACTTTGTCCCGAGTGACGCCGTATTTGATGGAAGTGGTTCCAGATGAATTATTCCCTGCCATTCCTCCAATGGTACATCGATTTGAGGTAGAAGTATTGGGACCGAAAAACAATTGGTGTGGGGCTAAGAAGTTGTTGAGATCATCTCTAACGATCCCGGGTTGTACGGTAATTTTCTTGGCTTTTGCATCAAAATCAATGATTTGATTGAAATGTTTTGAAACATCCACGATCAAACCCTCTCCCACTACTTGGCCCGCCAAGGAGGTTCCGCCGGCTCTTGGAATTAAGGGCAGTTGATTTTCGCGCGCAAAATTGACCAGCGCTATGATCTCATTTTTATTTTTCGGAAAACAAACACCGTGGGGGTATATTTTGTAAACTGAGGCATCTGTGGCATACAATTGACGGTGGAGTAAATCGTTTTTTACTACCGGTCCTTTTAGTGTATTAAAATCGTATATTGACATCGATTATTATGTGTT
>JAURMQ010000136.1 GCA_030830625.1 Flavobacteriaceae bacterium | reverse complement strand
GCATCAATACTCCAAATCATTTTGGAGGTATTTCCCTCTTGAACAGTAAGGCCGTTTTTTGCCAGTTCAAATTCAAGATCATTCAGATCAGAGAAATTATTTTTGTCAAACCACTGGCCTATCAAAGCGGAACCATCAAAAGCTTTGGCTTTTTCCCATGGCAATCCTTTTTCTTTCAAAGATTGTTGTAGATCACGAGCGGTAAAATCGATCCCTAAACCAACTTCTTCATAATACTTATGGGCAAATTTTTCATCGATAAACTTTCCAATACGACTGATTTTGACCAACACCTCCACTTCGTGTTCAATTTGATTTGAAAAAGGAGGTATTCGAAAAGGAAAACTTTTTTGAAGCGTTGCAGTATCAGGTTTAAGAAAAATAATTGGAGATTCTGGTTTTTCATTACCCAATTCGTCTATATGATTGGAGTAATTTCTACCAATGCAAATGATTTTCATAAAAGTGAGATTAAGTATTGAGTTTCTTCAGGCGTATGGCCGTAAGCACTTTTTTGGTGTACATGGGAAAATCTGCATTAATCAACCAACCGAAATATCCAGGTTCTTGCTCTAAGATACTTTCTACCGTTTTGCCTTTGTGTTTACCAAAGGAAAAACACTCTTCTCCTTCTTTGTTAAAGACAATAAATCCCGCAAAATCGGCTGATTTTTTTCGAGTAGTGAATTGGTTTAATGAATCTACGTCAGACTCCAATTCCTCATAGCGCTCTAATTGAGCCATCAATACATCGTGAGTCGCTTGGGTATCGGCTAAGGCGGAGTGTGCATCAATCAATTCTTCATTACAGTAAAATTTCAGGGCTGCCGTCAAGGTGCGTTGCTCCATCTTGTGAAAAATGGTTTGTACATCTACAGTTTTAAAGTCGGCCATATCAAAATCCACTTCTGCTCTCAACATTTCCTCTGCCAAAAGGGGAATGTCAAAACGATCAGAGTTGTATCCAGCAAGATCGGAGTCTTTGATGAAATTATAAATGGTCTTTGACAGCGCTTTGAAGTTGGGTTCATGGGCTACATCGGCATCATAAATTCCATGAACCGCAGAAGCTTGAGCAGGAATAGGACATTCTGGATTAACCCGCCAAACCTTATCTTGTTTTGTTCCGTCAGGATGTAATTTTAGAACCGCAATTTCTACTATGCGATCATTCGTTACGTTCACGCCTGTAGTTTCTAAATCGAAAAAACAAAGTGGTCTTTTGAGTTTTAATTTCATAAGTCAAGCTTAGAATTGAAAATTTTTGTCCCAATTTTCGAGGTATTCCGCCATTCTTTTGATGAACTGTCCTCCCATCGCCCCATTGATGATACGGTGGTCATAACTATGGGAAATGATCATTTTCTTACGAATCGCAATCGAATCTCCTTGGGAGGTCTCGATCACTGCAGGCATCTTTCGAATCACTCCAACAGCTATTATGCCGACTTGGGGTTGGTTGATTATGGGCGTTCCTGTAAGGGATCCGAAGTTTCCTATATTGGTAAAAGTGAAGGTCCCTCCTTGGACTTCATCGGGCTTCAATTGTTGAGTTCGGGCACGTTGCGCCAAGTCATTCACGGCTTTGGCCAAACCTACCAAATTCAAATGATCGGCATTTTTAATCACAGGAACGATCAAATTACCATCGGCCATGGCCGCAGCCATTCCGATATTAATGGCTTTTTTTTGCAGGATATAATCTCCTTGTACAGAACTGTTGAGTAAAGGGAAATCTTTTAGAGCTTTGATTAAAGCGGTTATGAGCAGTGGAGTAAATGTCAATTTTTCTCCTTCTCTTTTTAGGAAATCATTTTTAACCTTTTCTCGCCAATCCCATAAGTGGGTCAAATCTGCTTCAATAAATGACTGAACGTGGGCCGAAGTTCGTTTGCTATTGATCATATGATCGGCTGTCAGTTTGGCCATCCGAGTCATTTCAATCATTTGATCCCCATCACCGGTTGGGGCGGTAATTACAGGGGAAGCGGCAGTCGCATTTTCTTCTATGGGTGAGGAAGATGAAGACCGTTGAGCCAAATAAGCCAATAGGTCTTTTTTGGTAATTCTGTTCTCTTTTCCTGAACCGCTAATTTGTTTTAATTCAGATTCTGTAAGCCCCTCTGCCTTTGCTATACTTTTAACCAAGGGAGAATAAAATCTATTTTTATTGCTTAAAGATAAAGTAGCACTCAACACTTGATCGGGCAGCTTGGCCTTACTTACATTTTCGAATTCGGGCAGCGGGTCGGGCAATTCAAATGTGGGTACTTCGGGTATTGGGGGTTCTTCTCTCTTTTCTTCCGGCTCAACTTCAAACTCAATAGGGCTATTGGGTTCTTCCCCATCGGTTTGGATGACAGCCATGACCGCTCCTACCTTCACCACATCATTTTCAGCAAATTTCTTTTCGATTAATACGCCACTGACTTCACTGGGAACATCAGAATCTACCTTGTCTGTGGCAATTTCCACAATAATATCGTCAACCTCAATGGAATCACCCACCTCTTTCAACCATTTGGTCAAGGTAGCCTCTACAACGCTTTCTCCCATCTTGGGTAATTTCAAAAAGTATTT
>JAURMQ010000135.1 GCA_030830625.1 Flavobacteriaceae bacterium | reverse complement strand
TTCAAAAGCCAACGCCTTTTACTTTTATAACCCCAAACTTGTGATACAAGGACAACAAAAATTCCTCTCCACATGGGGCGATCGACCCAATACAGAGAATTGGGCCATTGCTGCAGCCATTCGTTCTGTGCGCGAAGAGTCCAATAGTGTTCAAGAAAATGAAAAAGAGATCGCGAAGACCTTTTTTGTTGAAAAACCCGAAAACTATGTCAATGCATTACCCCAAACGGACCAGGCAATCGATAGCATTAAAAAACTTAATCAAAATGCTTACCTACAAGTTGGGATGATCTATAAAGAGAGTTTTAAAAACAATGAGCTGGCAAAAGATCGACTCAAGCACTTGCTCACTCTTGACCCTCCCGATGAAATGGCTGCCCCTGCACTTTATCATCTCTACAAAATAAATGAGAAAGTAAACCCCAAAACCGCAGAGCACTATTTTAACACCATTGTTTTGTCCTATCCCGATTCTCCTTTTAGCAAAATACTCAGTAATCCCGAAACATTTAATCAATCGGATTTTCAAACTCCTGAAACCATTTATAAGAATCTACTCGAAATTTATAATAATGGCGATTTTGATGAACTTACCGACAAAGCCGAATCTTTTCGAGTACTGCTCAGTGGAACCACCGTACAACCCAAATTCGATCTTTTGATGGCCAATTTCGAAGGCCGATTAAAAGGGAGAGTAGTATGGGAAAATGCATTAAAAAAACTTTCTCTAAAATATCCCAATTCTCCAGAGGCATTAAGGGCACAACAAATGATAGAGCTTATTCAACCGACCGATTCTATCAAAAAAGAAAGCAAGGTATATTTGAATTACAAATGGATTTTCACATTTGAGGTCAAAGACACCACTTCTTTGAAGATAACCAAAACCAAACTGGAGCAGGCTCTGAAAGAAATCCCCTACACCCGATGGTTTTTATCGGAGGACCGTTTTGATCAAGACCAAATTTATTTGGTATTGCACGGAATCAGGAGCAGGAGAGAACTCAATGAGTGGAAAAAGATTTTCGAAGAAAGAGAAGACGACCTATTAAATATAAATAATTTTGTAGTTTTATCTGTCGACTACAAAAACATGTTGTTAAACAAAACACCCTTTACCCATGAAAAATAACGAGATTAATGGTCATTACAGTCGCCTTGAAAAATCTACCTCTGTAAACGGTGATATAGTTTCTGAAGGAGATTTTAGAATAGATGGAACTTTAAATGGATCATTGAAAACCAAAGGAAAAGTTGTGATCGGTAAGGAGGGTTCTGTCAAAGGAGAGGTAGCTTGCTCCAACGCCGATGTAGAAGGCACCATCAATGGAAACTTGAATGTATCAGGCATATTGAGTCTCAGGTCTTCAAGCGTTATCGAAGGCGATGTGGTCATTGGCAAATTGATTGTCGAGTCTGGTGCCACGCTCAACGCCACCTGTTCCATGAATAAAGAGGGGAACAAAGGCGACCTTAAGCTCCTTAAAAAGTCGGACGATACCCATGAAAAAACAGCCTAGAAATTGGCTGGTTTTTTCTGGACTGGCCTTCCAAATAGGAACAGTCATGTACCTCATGATATCTCTTGGCAGTTGGATTCAACAAAAATGGGACATTGCTTCAAAATGGCCCACTCTTACTGCCTCTACAATAGGACTGGTGTTGGTTGTACTACTGATCAATAAACAAGGTAATAGAAGGTAAATCTGTGATTTCTACTGTGGTTAGATTTTCGATAAAGCTTTTTTTGTCCATGGCAATTTTATTTTGGATTCACTCCCAAATAATTGACTACTTTGGACCCTCGCTCTCAAAGGATCTATTAGTCGTATGCTATATTTTCAACACTTTTGTTGCATTAGCTTTTCTTATTTTACTCCTTTGGGTTTCCCAACAGAGTCCTACTCTTTTGGGATGGATTTTTCTAATGACAAGCGGGTTAAAGTTTTTATTATTTTACGCCTTTATTTATCCGAGCTTTCACGTTCATGGACTTGAACCCAAGCAGGGATTTTTTATCTTTTTTATTCCTTACACAGTCGCATCAGTCATAGAAATTCGCCAATTGATAAAAATTTTAAATCAAGGAGCGTAATTTTTTTGAAAACCAAAAAATATATTTTAAAAGTATTTTATTTAAAAGTCTAATGGCTTACATTTGCACGACTAATAAAACTATAAGTTTGTTGGCCATTATGCCCAGAGGATTGCACCTTTTTTTAATCAGCCTTTTACTGTTTTCATACAGTACTTTAAGCGCAAAAGAATCCAACACCAAAGAGAGCGGCCAATCCAACGACCTCAAATCTGAAATAAAAGCCTACATCCTCCATCACCTTGAGGACTCTCACGACTTCAACCTTCTATCGTACAAAGACAAGTCAACCGGCGAAAAGGTTTACATAGGGGTGCCCTTGCCTGTTATTCTCTGGGATGAGGGTTTAAAGGTTTTTTCCTCTTCACAGTTGAAACATGGGAAAAGCATTGTCCAAGCGGGGGGGAATCATTACAAACTTTACCACGGAAAAATATACAGAACCGATGCCCAAGGGACCATCGATTATGATGATCACCAACACCCCTCCAACATTAAGCCGATTGACTTTTCGATCACAAAAAATGTTATTTCTATTCTTTTCACGGCCCTCCTCATGTTTCTATTGTTCAGCAGTTTAGCAAAATCCTACAAACAGAATGGGATGATCGCTAAAGGAGTGGGACGCTTTTTTGAACCCATTGTGATTTATGTAAGAGACGAAATCGCCATACCCAATATAGGGGAAAAACATTACCGAAGATTTATGGGTTACCTTTTGACCTTATTTTTCTTCATATGGTTTTTGAATCTTTTAGGCCTAACTCCCTTGGGGATTAATGTTACAGGAAACATTGCCATTACCTTTTGCTTGTCCTTAATTACCTTTGTCATCACCATTTTAGTTGGAAAGAAATATTATTGGAAGCACATTTTTTGGATGCCAGGCGTGCCATGGCCGATGAAAATCATTTTGGCTCCTATAGAACTCTTAGGGATGATCATCAAACCCTTTTCATTAATGATTCGTTTGTATGCCAATATATCTGCAGGTCATATTGTTTTGATGAGTTTGATCGCCCTTATTTTTATATTTAAAAACTGGATAGGGTCCAGCCTTTCATTTGTATTGGCTTTTTCCATATCCATCATCGAAATATTGGTTGCCCTTTTGCAGGCATATATCTTTACGGTATTATCGGCTTTATATTTTGGTTTTGCCGTTGAAGAACACGATGAAAATGATGATCACTAACAATAAAATGTATAATTTAAATCAATAGTTAATTATGGAAATTCCAGCAATAGTAGGAGCAGGTTTAGTAGTAATCGGAGTAGGTATCGGTATTGGATCTATCGGAAGAGGAGCCATGGAGGCCATCGGTCGCCAACCTGAGGCTACAGGAAAAATTCAAACGGTAATGCTTATCGCAGCAGCCCTTGTCGAGGGAATTGGTTTTGCGGCATTGTTTGCGGTCTAAAACAACTCGTGTTCATCAACCCATCAACGGTAGGACTATTGTTTGGGTTAAAATCTTTTAAGGATGGAAAAATTAATCAATGAATTTTCATTTGGTCTGTTTTTTTGGCAGCTGTTCATTTTTATAGGTCTTGTTTTACTTTTAAAAAAGTTTGCTTGGAAACCTA
>JAURMQ010000134.1 GCA_030830625.1 Flavobacteriaceae bacterium | reverse complement strand
GATCAAAAACAAACCTTTGAAACGCTCCGTCATTTGACCATTGAGGAAACCTACGAGCTGGGCGACGCCATCTTGGAGAATGATTTGGGGGAAATCAAAAAGGAACTTGGAGATTTATTACTTCATATTGTTTTTTATTCCAAAATTGGGAGTGAAAAAAAAGCTTTTGACATTGGGGATGTGGCCCATCATATTGCTGATAAATTAATCCATCGACATCCTCATATCTATGGTGAAGTAAAGGTCGAAAATGCCGATCAAGTTGCTGAAAATTGGGAAGCGATCAAGTTGAAAGAAGGAAAAAAAAGTGTATTAGAAGGGGTCCCCAAAAGTCTTCCTGCTTTGGTTAAGGCTTATCGTATTCAGGACAAGGTATCGGGTATTGGTTTTGATTGGGAAAAGGCAGAAGCGGTATTCGATAAAGTCAAGGAAGAGCTGGATGAATTAAAGGAGGAAGTAAAGGCTAAAAATACAGACAACATAGAAGCCGAATGGGGTGATGTGATTTTTTCGTTGGTCAATTACGCTCGGTTTTTGAATATCAATCCTGAAAATGCACTGGAACGTACCAACAAAAAATTCATCAAACGATTTAACCATATCGAACTAAAAGCCGAAGAAGACGGAAAAAGGGTTAATGAATTGACTATGAATGAGATGGAAAGATATTGGCAGGAGGCCAAACTAAAAGATTAATTTAAGCCTCTTCTGTTATACCTTTTTCTTCTGAATCATTTTCCTCAACCGTATTTTTAGCGTCCAACGCTCTTTTGAGCTTCCTTAGACCGATCAATTTTTCCTTTTGGATTTCAATTTTTTCCTTGAGTTGATTTAGTTTGGTGGTGACGTCAACAAAGAGTGGATTATTGTTGCTTGTATTCGAAAAATAGTCAAGGTTGTTTTCCAATTGTCTCGCTTCTGCATTGAGCTCACCAACTCCCTTCTTGATGTTTTGAATTTCTCGTGCGAGTTCATTTTCATCCTCTTTGATGAGGGAAAAATGCAGGTGATTTTTAGCTTCGGTTTTCACCTCTTTTTTCATATCCGATCGATCGATCACGGAGGAAAAGGCACTGTTAAAAGCTGCAATACTTTTTTTATGGGTTCGACCGGTTAGTTCTCCCAATGAATTGTATTGTTCCCATTGATAATTAAAAAATTCAACAAAGGGATCCCATTCAGAGGGGATCTGGAGCGTTTTAATTCTTTCAATGAACTCCTCTTTCTTGTTGTGGGCATCTTCCTCATTTTTATTGATCCTTTGATAACCGGTTTTGATGCGGTCAAAATACAGATTGCATTGAGAACGAAATTCCTCCCATAGAGCATTGGAGAGTTTGCGGGGAACAAAACCAATAGCCCTCCAATCTTTTTGAATATTTTTCATCCGATTGCTGTGATTTTTCCAATCATCGTCCTCCAAAATCTCTTTTACCTCATTGATCAAGGCTTTTTTGAGACCGATATTCGTTTTTTGTTCGGCTTTTTGAGATTTGTAGAATTGGTTTTTTTCCCGATTGATTTCTCTACTTACTTCTCTAAAACGGTTCCAAGTGTTCTTGCTTTCTTTTTTGGTTACTTGCCCTATGGATTGGAATTCGTTTCTGATTTTGTTGAAACTGTCGATGGTTTTTCTCCAATCATTGTGATTTTGAGGAGGGTTGTTTTTGATTTCCTCCATCTTATCCAACAGTATATTCTTTTTGTTGAGGTTATTTTCCAGAATCGTATCGTATTCTTTGTCAAACTCCTCTCTTTTAGCATGAATGATTTGGCTGGCCGCTTGAAAGCGTGTCCATAATTCATCTCGATGCTCTTTAGCCACAGGACCCAAATCGTTTTTCCACAATCGGTGTAAGGTGTTGAGATCCCTTGATGCCTTGAGAACGTCAGCGGTATTTGAAAGGGCCTCTGCTTGCTCTATTATTTTGATCTTCTCCTCATAATTGTGTTTGAAATCCAAGTCGCGTAACTCGCGATTCAGGTGGAGAAAATCATAAAATATTTCGGTATGGTGCTTGTAGGTTTGCCAGATATTGTTGCTTTGAGCACGAGGTACAGACCCCGATTTATGCCAAGAGTCTTGTAGATTTTTAAACTTCTTGTAAACGGTATTGATGTTGTCGTCAACATTGATGAGCTCTTTCAGGCTCTCGATGATTTCCAGCTTTCGATCTAGATTGAGTTTTTGGGCTTGTTCTCTTTCCAGATAATAGGCTCTTTTGTTTTTTTTGTATTCCCGAACGTTTTGGTCGAAATCACTTTTATATTTGGGTTTGAAATAAAAATCAATTTCGTTTCCGCCCTCATCTATGAATGCTTCTTTTTTTTCTTGTAATTCCGATTTGAACTTTTGGTCGAAAACATGAATGATCTCTTGAATGTTTTTACCATCCGTAAACCATTGTTGTGCATTTGTTCTTTTTTGAAGCTGATCCACCAGTTCTGTTAAACTCAGTTCTCCAAACGGATCGGCTTCCTCCTCTACATTTTCTTCCTCTTCCTGCGCAATGTCTTCTTGGGATACCTCTTCTTCAGAATGGGCATCGGCAGGCTCCTCTGTCGAGGTCTTATCATTTTCGGTCGCACCTTCAGAGGAATTGATCGCCACAGACGATTCAATCTTTATTTCTTCCTGAGGATCATTGGCTTTTTTATTTGTATCGGCCATATCAAGTAATTTAAAACTAAAATTTTGTAGAATTTACAAAAAAAAAAGATGCCTACCTATTGATTCCATATCTCCCAAGACTTTTCGGCTTGGTATTCGAGCATTTTTAGTCCGTTTGAGATTTTGCATCCACGCTCTTTTCCAATTTTTAAAAATTTCGTTTCAAGAGGGTTGTATATAAGGTCAAACAAAATATGATTCTTTGTCAACCATTGGTAGGGCAGGTCAGGTGAGTCTTCAATTTTAGGATAGGTTCCTACCGGCGATGCATTGACAATTAAGTGGTGCTGACTGAGGGTTGACTCATCCACAGCATCGTATTGTATTCCCTTTTCAACGAGCTTTCTAGACACGTAGGAAAAATCGATATTCAATTGTTCAAACACAAATGCTATGGCAGAGGCTGCTCCTCCAGTTCCCAAGATGAGTGCCTTTTTGGGGAGTTCAGTTACGGTTTCTAAAAGTGATTTTTCGAAGCCAAAAACATCGGTATTGTGCCCGCTAAGGGTACCGTCTTTTTCAAATTTAATGGTGTTTACAGCATTCATTTTTGCGGCAGCTGGGGACAGGTGATCCAAAAAGGGAATAACTTCTCTTTTGTAGGGAATGGTGATATTAAGTCCAAAGATGTTCTTTTGATTCAGTATATTTTTAAGCCCTTCAATCGTTTCTAAATCAAAATTTTCATAACTACAATGGGGCAACTTTTCGGTTTTAAACTTTTGACTAAAATACCCCCTTGAAAAAGAATATTCGATGTTTTTTCCAATCAAACCGAAGCGTTGGACATTATTTTTTTTGGACTCCATACTTTTCCAATAAGGTGACAATTAATATGCCTAAAATTATAAATAAAGTGATGAACCAGAAATCAATAGCCAATAAATCAGGTAAATAATAATCATAGGATTCAATGATGGGATTCCCCACTGCGTTGTATTGCACTTCTCCAGAAATACTTTTTTTGTGAACCTCGTTCCTCCACGGCCAAATGACGCCAAGCGATCCAGCAATAAAACCGATGATGGTTGATAGTGTCATGGGTTTGAATTTTTTCAGAACATAATTGAGTAGATTGGAGAACAGGACCAAACCTGCAACAGATCCAAGAGTAAAAACAATTGACAGTTGAAGTAATTTCATTCTGGCGGGATCATTCACAAATTCAAAATCGAGTTGTACTAAATCCAAAAGTGTGAAATAAATGGCATTGACCGCATCGACCAACAAAAGGGTGTAATTCCCCAAGAGCAGTAAAAGAAATGAGCCTGATAAACCGGGGAGGGTCATGCCCGAAACACTAATGATACCGCAAAAGAACACGAACAGTAAATCGTCATTTTCAGTCGAAGGTTTGGACAACATTATGATCAGGCCGACTGATAGTCCTATAAAGAAAAAAACTGATTTTTTGAAATCCCATTTTTCTATCTCAAAGAATACAAAGTTGAGGGAGGCGATTATCATTCCAAAAAAGACGCCTAAAACCTGTATTTCATAATTTTTGATTAAATAATCTAAAATCAGAGAGACACTGAAGTAGCTGATGATGACTCCAGAAAAAAGCAACACCAAAAAACGTCCATTGGTGTATTGATAAAAGGAAGACCATCCTTTTCGGACTAATAGGGTTAAAGCTTTGAGATTGATTTTTTGAAGGGAATAAATTAATTCTTCATAAAATCCAGCAACAAAAGCAACGATTCCACCCGATACCCCAGGAACCTTATTGGCTGCTCCCATGGCAATCCCTTTGAGTATTAAAATTAAATCTTTATAAAACGTTCCTTTGTGTTGATTCACTTTTGTGTTATTGTGTTTTTTTACGCTCCAAAATCCACACCAAACTGAGGCCTACAAGAAAAAAAATAATCGAGAGAAAGAGTTGAGGATTTTCTGAATATGCGAAAGGAGAAATAGGCTTAGAGATGGTTTTGGTCGTTTCGCCCAACACCCATTCAAAATTTTCTTGCCAAGGCCATACTTTATGAAGGGCACCGATCATCAGTCCGATCAGGACTGCCATAGTCTTATCGTGCTCCTTGTCGAACAACCATTTTAGAATAGAAGCGAAAATTCTCAATCCCAATACAATTCCCAGCACAAATACGAGTAGTTGAGAAGCGGTAGGGATTAAAATTTCAATGTTTAGGGTGCTCAGCCCAGAAATAAAATCCTTAATCAGGCCGATCACAGTGGTGTAAGCTCCCAAGATAAGCAATATATAAGCGCCTGAAATTCCCGGGAGTATCATGGCGATAATTCCAAAAAAACCCGAGAGGAAGAGGTAGAATAAACCAATCTCCCCTTCGTTTGGAGTGATCTGAGTGATGAAAAAAGATAAAGCCGCACTGAATAACATCAACATGGTATTGAGTCCTCCCCATTCTTTTAAGGTCTTTTTTAAGATAAAAATGCTGGCCAATAATAATCCGAGAAAAAAGGACCAGAGTGGGATGGGATGGTGGGTGATGAGCCAGTCAATTGCAAAAGAAAAAGCGAATACAGCAGTCAAAATACCTGAAAATAAAAGGCTCAGAAACGGTCCATTGATGTTATTCCAAAAGCTTTTAAAACCCTGCAGTTTGAGACTTTTAAGGTTTTTGAGGTTGATGGAGTCAATGGATTGAATGAGTTCTTTATAAACTCCGAGTATTAAGGCAATAGTGCCACCCGAAACCCCCGGCATCAAGTCGGCGGTACCCATGCCCATTCCTTTAAAAAATAAAATTAAGTTTTTGGAGAAGTGTTTTTTCAACGATCAAAATTTAACACAATATAGAGCGAAAAACCGAATTTGAGGAGGGGTAACCCTTTTGGATTACAATTTGACCAACTCAGGAAATAGGTGATCAATACCTCCTGAGATATTGATCTTATCTTTGATTTGATTGAAAATGATGTGTGCCTCACTTTTGTGACCTAATCTAATTTTGCAACCGGCCAATCGATATAAAACAGCAGGATTTTTTTGGTGAAGCTCGAGGGCTTGCTCTCCTATTTCGATTGCCTTTTGCCAATCGTTGATGAGCATTAGTGAATCCATCCATAAGGTCCAAGTGTGAAGCTCATTATCTCCCAGCTCAATGGAAGTTTTACAGCCTATTGCGGTTTCTTCGTAAAGGTTCATTTGATAGTGGATTTGGGTACTTTTCTTCCAAAGTTCAATACTGTCGGCATTAGGTTGTAAGGACTTTCTCACATAGTATTGTGCTTTCAAAAAGTCTTTGCGTTCGACTAAAAAATTGATGAGTGCTAACCAACTTTTTTCATGATTGGGCTCGAGTTTAATAGACTCTTTGAGGTATTGTACGGCCAATTTGTCATTGCCCAATTTCAGGTGACAGAGTCCTATTCTATGATTGACAAATGCATTGGGTTCATTGAAGTTGAGCGAATATTCATAATTATCAATGGCTTGATTGATACGGCCCATTTTTTCAAGAAGTTTGCCTTTTTCTATATATGCCCCTGTAAAACAATCGTCGCTAATAATCGCAAATTCAAAGGCTGAAAGCGCTTCTTCATATTTGTTGATTTTGACATAAAGTTTACCCAAATTATGCCACGCTACTTCACTGTAGGGATTAATTTCAAGCAGTTCGTTCAGTGTTTTGATGGCCTCAATATTTTCTTCTAATTGCTCGAAGCAATAGAGAAGGTTGTACAGTGATTGATAGTCCAAGTCATTTTCTTTGACACACTTGAGAAAATATTGTTTTGCTTTAATGTAATCTTCCAAAAAGAGATATTCCATTCCCAAGAGATTCCAAATTTCTGAGGGTTCTTCGGTTACTTCCAAGGCTTTATGTAATAAATCAATGGCTTTGGAATGATCTTTTTTCTTGGAAAAAATATTTGACCTTTGTAAAAATATCTCTTCGTGGTCTGGAGAAAGTCTTTCCACCTCAACCAGTATTTCTTCTGCCTCTTTGAAGGAGCCATCGAAAAGGAGTATTTCACTCTTAAGTAGCATTAAATCAACGTTTTGGGGGTGTTGCTCCATTCCCATCTTAACGGCTTTCTTGGCCAGCGAGAATTGCGCAAAATCGATGTAATGGTGGATGATATTTTCAAACTCAATTGCATCAAAAAACAAGACTTGATTGGTCTTGAGCATCTGCTCAAACTTAAATAAGGAAGGGTTTGTGTCTTCCGATAAATTATCGAACATAGCGCTTTTATCTATTTTTAAAATTAGGTAAGAAATAAGGATTCATGGGTTGGGCTTGTTTATTGTTTTCAACAAAAATATTAACATCGGTTAAAGTTCGTCCAAACTTTCTTTAATGATAGTACATCCCATTACAATTTCCTCTTCACTGATGTTCAATGGAGGAGAGATGCGTATGGCGTTTTTTTCCCATAATAGCCAAAACAATAAGAGCCCTTTTTCGATACAGCGCGCAACTAAAAAGTTAGGAATTTCTGGGTTTTCGAAAATGGGGGCCAACATTAATCCTTTTCCACGAATGGTTTTGATTAAATGATGTTGAAGATTTTTTCTAAAAATCTTTTCCTTATCAAGGGTTTGTTCCATCAATCTTTGGTCAATTATTTCGTTGATGGTGGTCAGTGCAGCGGTGGCGATCACTGGATTTCCTCCAAAAGTTGTGATGTGTCCGAGTTTGGGGTCGTCCTCCAATTGATTCATCAAGGCTTTGGAGGCCGAAAAAGCACCGATGGGTAATCCTCCTCCCAACGCTTTTCCCATCACTATGATATCAGGAGCAATACCGTAATGTTCAAAACCAAACATTTTGCCGGTTCGTCCAAACCCTGGCTGAATTTCATCTAATAGGAGCAATGCCCCAACCTGCTCGCATCTTTTTTTTACTTTTTTGAGGTAGTCATTTTCGGGCAAGATGAAGCCGGCTCCTCCTTGGATGGTCTCTAATAGCACTGCTGCGGTAGTCTCGTCGATTTGGTTCAAGTCTGATGCATCATTGAAGCGAATGAAACTCACCCCAGGCAGTAAAGGTCGGTATCCCTTTTTTTGTTGTTCAAACCCTAACAGGCTCAAAGCACCATGTGTACTGCCATGATAGGAATTGTGAGCTGCAACGAGTCCCGACCTCTGAGTCGCTCTTTTGGCCAGCTTCATGGCGCCCTCTATGGCCTCTGTTCCAGAGTTGGTCAAATAAACTACTTCGTGGTTTTCGGGCAGTAATTCTACCAGTTTTTTACAAAGAGCTACTGCTGGTGCTTGTGCAAATTCTCCATACACCATTACATGCATGTATTTTTCAATTTGAGACTTTAAAGCACGGACGACTTTTGGGTGAGAATGTCCTAAAGGAAGAGCCGATACCCCAGCTACAAAATCCAGATAGGATTTGCCTTGGGTATCGAAAATGAAGCTACCACTGGCAGAAGCGATTTCCAAGCCTAAAGGATGAGGAGTGGTTTTGGCTTGATATTTTAAAAAATCTTCTAACATTTATTGAACTTCTTTCTCCAGAAAAGCCTCGGGTATATTTATCTCTCTGATTTCGGTTGGTTGAAACTTATTGTCCTCTTCGCTGAAGAGATCCAGTATGGTTTCGGGGCGTTCCCGTTCTCTCCAAGTAAATCCTTCAAGTTTTCGCTCATTTGTTGGTAAATCTTTTTCGGGAAAAAGATCACCGTCTGGACTCACAAAGAAGGTAATGTCTTCAATCTGATTGTTGGCTGTGATCATTTTTAATCGACTACAAGTCGTCATGTCTATGCCAATTAATTCGTTCTCCTTATCCGAATACATATAATAAATGACTTCGGTGTTCTTACTCACATCGATCTCCCGAAGCTCACCCTCTTTAAAAAGTCCATCTAACAAACCTCCTTTTATTTGATTGAAACCCGTATCACTGATGGAATCCTTCTCAATGATCCAACTGTTGCCCACAATCTTGAGGGAGTCCAGTTTTTGGGTTTCCAAATTGGAAGTGAGTAGAATTTTATCTCCAGACATTTGGCTTTTTCCAAACCATAAAACAGGATTCTTCGCATTTTTTTGACTGGCGGTAAGAATTTGGACTTCTTTACGCGTGAGGGGTAATTTGAGTAATTTGATCAAACCCGTACTTTGATCTAAGTGCAAGGAATCCGACTTTCCTCTTAAATCTTTTTTAAAAATTCTAACGTCATAATATCCGCGGAGAATCTTCTTTTCGCTGGGTCCCGTTGCAATTAATGTATCGGCGTGGATGAAGAGGGAATCCTGATCAATAATATTGATTGCCATGGCTCTACGGGTGATGATGGCAGAGTCTTTGGCTTTAAAAATCTCACCGTAATGACCATTGATGACAGATTTGTTAAGGGTGTCAATAATGCTGATATTATTGGTCGCTGCAGCATAATTTTTTTCATTTTCAAAATACAAACTGTCTCCTCTGATCTCTTTATTATCGTAAAAAATTACAGCATTTTTTTGGAAATTTCCTTTTTGTAACTGAGTGTCATAGGCTCCTTTTTCGCAATAAATGTTGTATTCCTCGCCTACAATAGTCGTTTTTCCATAAAAGAAGGCCTTGTCACTTTCGGTGAAATAATCCAGCCGCTGTGAATTCAGTAAATATTCTGGATCGTCAATCTTAACTTTAGATATGAATCGATACTTTTTTTCATCCATAAAATAGATCCCTCTGATGCTGGTGAGTTTTCTTTTTTCATCTACGATCGTTCCAAAAGAATTGTAAAAGGCTTTGGAGTTGGCCCGATCCAAATATAAAGTATCTGTTTTGAGATTCATATCGGGTCTTTCTAAGACCACTTTTCCCCATGCTTTAGCCAGTTTTCGGGTGCCATCATATTCAATTTGATCACAGGTCATTTTCAAAGTATCTCCTTGAGTAAAGACCACGTCTCCATTGGCTTTAAAAAAATTTCGT
>JAURMQ010000133.1 GCA_030830625.1 Flavobacteriaceae bacterium | reverse complement strand
TAAGTCTGATTACAAGATAGGGGGACCCATAGATCACTCCAATGCATTGAAATCCTACATGGATCAAAAAACAACTGAACCCGATTCGAAGCTCAAAATACCAAAAAACTTTTATGAGATTACCTTTGAGAAACCGGGAGGATTAGTGATGCCTCTCATTGTTGACTACGCTTATGCAGATGGCACTACCGAGCGCGTGCGATATCCTGTTCAAGTATGGAGAAAAAACGATGTTGAAATCAAGAAGGTTATTGTTACTGATAAAGAAATTGTGGGGATTAAAGTCGATCCGGATCTAGAAACCGCAGATATTGATCTCTCCAACAATAGTTGGCCAAAATTAGAACAAATGTCTGAGTTTGATCAATTCAAAGCCAATATGAAGAATTAATTTCCTCGCTTATTTTCAGAAACATTCTTTCATTTTAGTTTTTTTGGATCAACAATAGCTACCATTTCATATATTTGTCAAAAAATATCCCATGTTTCTTTTCATCAGCGGTGCTGAGATTGTTTTTATTTTTTTTATCATACTGCTTGTTTTTGGCGCCGATAAAATTCCTTCTATTGCAAAAACAGTAGCCAAAGGAGTAATGCAAGTAAGAAAAGCCACCAATGAAATTAAAACAGAAATTCAAAAATCTGTCGATTCTAATAACCCAGTGGGTGGAATGGGTAAAGAATTGAAAAATCAGGTGGACAAAGTCAAGGATGATTTTGAGGACTTGACGGATTCTGTCAAAAGAGATCTTTAGATTTTTCTACAAATCATCAGTCCATCTCTGATAGGAAGCAAGAGTGTTTCTACACCCTTTTCGGCTTTTACTTTTTCGTTGAAATCTTGAAGACCTTTAGTTTCAGCATCTTTTTGGGGTATATTTTCTTCTAAAACTTTACCACTCCACAATACATTATCGGATATGATCAACCCCTTAGGGCTGAGTTTGGGGAAGATGAGATCAAAATAATTACAATAGTTCGATTTATCGGCATCAATAAAAACCAGATCCAGATCTAGGTCGATTTTTGGTATAATTTCTTTAGCATCCCCATGATGGCAAATGATTTTATCTTTAAATACACTCCTGTTGAAATATTTTTGTTGAAAATCTAAAAGTTCTTCATTGATTTCGATGGTGTGAATCAATCCATTTTCCACCAAGCCCTCTGCTAAGCACAGTGTTGCATAGCCGGTATAGGTTCCAATTTCTAATATGGTTTTGGGTTGGGCCAATTGAGATAAAAAACTCAAAAGCCGGCCTTGAAAATGTCCGCTGATCATGCGGGGCTGAAGAATTTTTTGGTGGGTTTCTTTATCGAGTTCTCTCAGCAATTGAGGTTCCTCCTGGGTATACCTCTCGGCATAATGCATGATGTCTTTATTAAGAAATTCCATCACTCAATTCAGTCGTTTTTATTTATTTGGTTTGGCCGGGCGTATTCCAACCTTTTTTGGAGGCGGGGGAGGGTGTAGCCGTCTAATCCGTTGATGGCCACTACTTCTCCAGATTCCAATTTGACCCATCCATCGTCTTTCATCAGATGATCTTCTATAAAAATATGTTCGATTGCAGCAATGATGAGTACACATCCATTTTCTTCAATAAGGTATTCATTCAAATAGCGACATCCCAGCTGTACGGGTGATCCCTGAACAAATGGCGCGTGCCAATCCATTTTAAACTCAGGTTTTAATTGTGTTTGATCGAATTCTGAAATCTCTTCATCATACTTTGCACTGGTATGGTGAGCCTCCTCAATTTGAGACAATGACACATGATTTACCGTAAAAACTTGATTTTCTTTGATGTTTTTATAAGTATCGCGGGGAACGGTATTGGGTCTGAGGGTAAAATGTAAAAGGGCTGGATGGCTTCCCAAATGGGTAATGGAACTGAATACGGCAACGTTGTCTTTCCCCGCGTTGGATCGAGTTCCAATTAAATTGGCCGATTTATAGCCTGTAATACTATTCACCATATTCAGACGGTACAGTTTGGAGAACGAATTGAGGTCTTCTAAATTAAAATAGAGCATATGGATTAGGAATTGGACTTTTGGTCAAAATATAAGATGACTGCCAGTAGGGCTATCACAATCCCTACTAAAGCTGTAATAAACAGATAATGATCGGCTATAGCATTGGAAGACAAAAACCCATCTTGAGTTACCTTTTGATCAACAAAACTAATCACCATTCCCAAGGGAATCAGCAGGAGAATAAACCGATATTTTTTTATATTTATTTTCATAGATGCATTTTTTTGAATCCTTAAATCTAAGGTAAAAAAACAGAGGAAATAAACGAGGTGGATCTTAAACAATCCTTTTTCAACTCTGGATGCCTAAATGGAATCATTTCTACGCATTTGATATGGGCATTTTGAAATCTTTAAAAGAATCAATACAATTGTCAACCGATGGCATTTTGTTTTTTGGGTCTGATAACCTTGGATTGCTCAAAATATCAGTACCCCACTAAGCATCAAATTGCTCCATGGTCTTGTGGGTCTGAACCCAAAAGATCATCAACACAACTGTAGGAATAGTGTATCGTATTGTTGCTTTATTCATCATCTTATTTCTGTCGCGGATGATAAATGTATTTTTTGCCTGTGAAATTATTTAAAAAAAATTGGGCGGGATGATGATTCCCGCCCAATTCACGAAATAATAAAAAACCAAACAATTAAATTAACTGAAATAAATATGTTGTAATGAAAACATAAATACACTACAAATCTAAAGCTACATGAACAATTGTAATGTTAATATTTATTTAATTTTTATCGTTTTTATGACTTATTTAAAACGGACCCATTAAATTTTTATTCTTTGATAATACGGACATTAATATTTGAAAATTCACAAAGAATTAGGGTTTTCTTTTGGTTTTGTAATCTTGGAATGACTGATGATGACCGTTGGGTGGTTATTATTCAATCAAAATCTATAAATAGGTATAAATGAGGCAGTTGATTTAGCGATAAAATATTTTAGATAAAGTGAAACAAATATATTTTGGTACTCGTTATTGATTCCTTATTTTTACCGTTTCGGGTGTTTAGCTCAGTTGGTTTAGAGCGCTACCTTGACAGGGTAGAGGTCATGGGTTCGAATCCCTTAACACCCACAGTGTCCTACGCTCGTTTTGTGCTTTTATCACAACCATATAGTTTCTTTTTAAAAAGTCTTATCTGAATGTAGAAATGGAGAATGATCGCTGTTTTTAATTCCTCAAATAATTATAAGACCTTAGAACTGCTATAAATTCTTTTCGTATATTTTTTTCATCCTCAGTCATTTCAGTAAACGGGATGTTGTCTTTTTCTTCAGGGTCTTTTTTTACATTGTAAAACCTATTGCCAACATACAGCTTGTACGTATCATTCCTCACCCATTCTGTTGATGCCGTTAGAGGGTTTGATCCCCCATCTCTATTGTACCATGTGTGTATCCACTTTCTTTCCGGTCCTTTCTTCCCAATCAAACGAGGATAAAAACTGGTTCCATCCAAATCCATATTGGAATCTAAAGGAATCCCAGCTGCCTCACAAAGGGTGGGGAAAAAATCACTAAAATCTATTAGCGTTTCAGACTTAGAGTTGGGCTTGATTTTCCCTTTCCAGTTTACGATAAGAGGAACATGGGTGCCATTGTCGGTAGTTTTTCCCTTACCCCCTTCCACAGAAACGTTATCCATCATGGAAACAACCGGAATATCTGTGCCATTATCTCCGGTGAACAGTATAAGGGTGTTTTCTCTCAACCCTAATAGATCCAGTTGATCCACAATTCTCCCAATGGAATAATCCATGTAGGAAACCATATCACCGAAATATTTGGCGTTTCCTTTATAGGTTTTCGAACCCATATCATTGGGATCCCAATCCTTGGAATGAGGAGTAGGGTCGAATGGACAATGGGTAAGGATCATGGGATAATAAATTAAAAAAGGCTGGTTTTTTTTCCGTTCAATAAAGTCATTGATATAGTCCACCACCATGTCTGTTGAGTATTTTCCTTCATTTTTTTCATACAATATCCCATTTTGTTCGAGCACTGGATTTACGTAGCGTTTGTCTCTGCCTGTGGAGTCTCTTCCCGAAGTAGTCAATTGCCACAAAAGGTGTTCATCAAAACCAAAATAGTGTGGCAAATGAGCCTCCTTTCCCAATTGCCATTTTCCTGCGATCAATGTGGCATATCCTTTATCTCTGAACAATTGTCCAAATGTTTTTTCTTCGGGCTTAAGGTATCCGAATTTTATATGGTTTTTTTTGTTGGATTTGCCGGTCATCAATTTCACCCTGGAGGGGGTACAAATGGGTTGGGAATGGCAATTTTCAAACTGCATTCCGGTTTGGGCCAATTGAGTCAATCGAGGTGTATTGTAGGAAGTCCCTCCATAAGAATTGAGGCATTCATAGCCTAAATCGTCTGCCGTTATTAATACTATATTGGGACCCTGCGTCGATTGTGCCTCGATGGGGAGCTTTAAGAATAAGAAAAATATCAACAGAAATCTTTTCATCCAAAATGACTTTAAAGTTTTTGTAATATAATAATAGTTTGTCAAATAAAGGAAAGTCGATCCATCGATCCCCTATTTTGAGTACCAAAAAGCCTCCATGAAGAGGCTTTTAATTCATTGAATGTATTCGGGGTGAAGAATGTTAACCAATAACTTGTGCTAGGGTAAAACCAATTGCCAAACCTAACAACAACATGATGATGCCTTTTCCTGAGAAAAACCAACTGAATTTTTCTTCCCAAGCATCTGGGATAAAGTTTTGATTTTCGTCTTTCGCAATTCCCGAACGGGTAGAATATCCTGCATACCAGTATACCCCACCAAAGAGTACTGCTAGAAAAACCAAAACAATGAGCATGTTTTGCATAAAATCAATTTTTAATTAATATAGTAAATAAATGATTTATTGTAGTAAATCTAATAAAAAAATCTTACAAGATGAAGTATTCATAATTTTTACATATTGTGGGTAAGGTTTATCTATTTTTTAAGTTTAAATTAATTTTAAAAACTTTTAAAAAAACTTAAGTTTACGCTAAATATGATGTCCATGAAAACTAAAATACAAAGTCTAAGAGATTATTCTAACGATTATCATGAAAGCGTTGTTGATCCCGAAAAATTTTGGTCCAAAATTGCGGATAACTTTGTTTGGAAAAAGAAATGGGATAAAGTTTTAGATTGGGATTTCGAGACCCCAAAAGTGACCTGGTTTGAAAATGCAGAATTGAATTTGACAGAAAATATTTTTGAAAGGTTGCTTCCTACGCACGAGAATAAAACTGCAATTATATGGGAACCCAACGATTCTGAGGCGGCCCCAATTCATTTGACCTATGGAGAGTTATTCAAAGCCACCTGTACCTTCGCAAATGCACTGAAGGCTCAAGGGGTAAAAAAGGGGGATCGCGTGATCATTTATATGCCAATGGTTCCAGAGGCGGCGGTGGCTATGCTGGCTTGTGCACGAATTGGTGCAGTACATTCCGTAGTTTTTGCTGGTTTTTCTGCGACTGCACTGGCCGATAGAATCAATGATTGTGAGGCCAAAATGGTACTCACTTCGGATGGAAATTATAGAGGAAACAAAAATATACCCGTCAAGGCTGTAGTAGATGAAGCTCTTGATACTACTCAATTTGTCGAAAAAGTCATCGTTTTGAAACGAACAGGTGAAAAGGTTGAAATGAAAAAGGGAAGAGATTTTTGGTGGGATGAAGCTTTGGAGGGTCAATCTGATCGGCATGAAGCAGAGCCAATGAATGCGGAAGATTTATTGTTCATTCTTTATACTTCAGGTTCAACGGGAAAACCTAAGGGGGTGGTTCATACTACGGCGGGTTATATGGTTTTTACCTATTATTCATTTTTAAATGTTTTTCAGTACGATACGGATGATGTTTATTGGTGTACGGCAGATATTGGTTGGATTACAGGGCACTCTTACATTGTTTATGGCCCGCTTTTGGCAGGAGCAACTACACTTATGTTTGAAGGAGTTCCCACTTATCCTCATCCAGGAAGGTTTTGGGAAATTGTTGAAAAATATAAGGTCAATCAGTTTTATACAGCACCCACAGCAATCAGGGCATTGCAAGTTCACGGTACTGCACCCCTTGAAAAATTCGACCTTAGCTCACTCAAAGTAATCGGTTCTGTAGGGGAACCCATCAATGAAGAAGCATGGCATTGGTATCACGAAAATGTGGGTAAGGGCAACTGCCCATTGGTAGATACATGGTGGCAAACCGAAACAGGTGGAATTATGATTTCTCCATTGGCCGGAATAACCCCCAACAAGCCCGCTCACGCCTCTCTGCCCCTTCCGGGCGTTCAGCCGATTATTGTGGATGCCGAGGGCGTTGAACTCACAGGCAATAACGTGGAAGGGAATTTATGTATAAAGTATCCATGGCCTTCCATGATTCGTACGACTTATGGAGATCACCAACGCTGTAAGGATACTTACTTTTCGACCTATAAAGGGATGTATTTTACGGGCGATGGTGCGAAAAGAGATCACGATGGGTACTTGAGGATATTAGGAAGGGTGGATGATGTAATCAATGTATCTGGACATCGAATGGGAACCGCCGAAGTGGAAAACGCCATCGACGAACACCCGGAAGTTATTGAGTCGGCAGTAGTAGGTTATCCTCACGAAATCAAAGGACAGGGAATTTATGCTTTTGCGATTTGTGATGGCTCCGATAAGTCTCCCGAGGTGTTAGAAGAGGAGATCAAGCAGTTGGTCAGAAAAATTATAGGTCCTATAGCCAAACCAGAGCATGTTCAAATTGTATCTGGATTACCCAAAACACGTTCGGGTAAAATCATGCGAAGAATTCTAAGAAAAGTTGCCAGTCGCGATCTTTCCAATTTAGGGGATATTTCCACACTCTTGAATCCCGAGGTAGTAGAGGACATCATCAAAGGTGCAGGACTGGATTAGGATTATAAGTATTCCAGAAGCGATTCCAAGGTCATTCCTCTGGATCCCTTGATCAGAATTTCTCTTTCATCGAATGGGCTTTGGCTTAAAAAACCTTTGATGGCCTCGAGAGATGGGAAAGAATGCACTCTTGAATCGAGGGACTCGGTTCGATCAAAATTTTCTCCTACCAAAAGAATTTGCTCAAGATCTGTTGTTTCCAGTAGGTTGAGGATCTCCTGATGTGCAACTGCTGCGTGGCTTCCCAATTCAAACATATCACCCAATATGACGATCCCCTTTTTTTGCGTATTGTTCACAAAGGAAGTGATTGAAGCTTTCATGCTGCTGGGATTAGCGTTGTAGGCATCCAGTAGGATGCGATTACTCCCTTTTTGTAGGATTTGTGAACGGTTATTGTTGGGTTTGTAGGCATAAACTCCAGAATTGATTTGTTCAAAATTCAAGCCAAAATATTTCCCTAAGGCTACCGCAACTCCAATATTGGAGAAATTGTAGTCCCCATAAAGTTGACTCTCGATGATTTTTCCTTCCATCATCAACGCCAAGGGCGAAGCATTTGTTTTTATATACTCAAAACAACAATCGGCATTCTTGTCTTCTCCAAAAGTAAAATGATGGGTATGAGTCCTCCATTTTTTTTGATGAGGGTCGTCGATATTTAAAAAAAGGGTTCCCTGAGTTTGAGAGAGGTATTCATACAATTCAGACTTTCCTTTGATGACTCCTTCCATGCTTCCAAATCCTTCCAAGTGGGCTTGCCCGAAATTGGTAATCAACCCAAAATCGGGTTGTGCAATTTGACACAGAAAATCAATCTCTTTTTGGTGATTCGCCCCCATTTCTACGATTCCTATTTCTGTTTCTTCATTGAAACCGAGGAGTGTCAGCGGAACGCCAATTTGATTGTTCAAGTTACCATAGGTTGCATGGGTAGTGAATTTTTCGGCCAATACATTTTTGACCAACTCTTTTGTTGTGGTTTTACCATTGCTACCGGTGAGGGCAATGATTTTTGCTTTTAGAGTGTTCCGGTGATATTGAGCAAGTTCTTGAAGAGACTGAAGTGTGTTTTGTACCGCTATCAATTGGGGATTTTTTTCGGCAACTTCCGGTCGATCGACCAAAGCATATTTGGCACCGAGTTCAATGGCCGTTTCTGCAAAATCATTACCGTCGAAATGTTCACCCCTTAAGGCAACGAAAAAACAGTTCTCGGTCAGCTTTCGACTATCGGTAACTACTCCTGAGGAATCCTTGTAGTAATCGTGGAGTTGAGCTGAGTTCATATAAAAAAGGCACCCATGAAGATGCCTTGATATGATTATCTACCGCGCTTGTGTCTTGCGGTCTTTTTGATCGTACTCTTTTGCCCCAATCTGGACATGGCACATCTAAAGCCGATGTAGTCGGTGGCAATATATTGAGGTAAATATCTGCGCTGAGCAGGGTCTAACCAATAGGCTCGGTCTTTCCACGATCCCCCTTTATATACCCTCACTTCGTCGGTGATCAATGAGGTTCTGCGGTTAGATTTGTCGATGTTCCTTACGATGTTTCCATTCTCATCCAAAGATATTTTTGGATGGATAGGGGCATCATACATCCCAGCAGTTTCAGGTCTTTTATTGGTATTGTCACTATCAGTATTGTTATAACTAGCAAAGCGTTTAGTAGATTCTTTGTCTCCGTCTCTAACGTTTCTATTATCGCTCTCAGAAAAATTTTGTCTCAAAAAAGTTTCTTCTTCATCAATCGGCACCATAGCCAATTCTCCTGGAAGTCTTTTCAGCATTACCTTACCGTTGGGTAGGGTATCATAAACGAGCTCGTCAGGGGATACAATGGTGGCTTTACCATCTTCTCCAATGGCATTTTTTAAATAAATATTTCCCCTGAAATAATTGAAATCATTTGCTTCATCGTCTACAATAGGTCGGTAAACATCTGCAACCCATTCAGCCACATTTCCAGCCATATCATATACTCCAAAGTCGTTGGCGGGGTAACTTTTTACTTGAACAGTAATATCCCCTCCATCATCCGACCATCCAGCAATTCCGCCATAATCTCCTTTTCCAAATTTAAAATTCGCCAATTGGTCTCCTTCACTTCTTCTTTCACTTGATCGGGTGTATTCTCCAGACCAAGGATATTTTTTCTTTCCTCTGTAGGTATTGTATTCTCTATCTCCAGCCAGAGCAAGTGCGGCATATTCCCATTCCGCTTCAGTGGGGAGTCGGTAGGAGGGTAATAAGATTCCCTTGTCTACTCCTACATAAACATTTACAGTAGCGGTATCTTTTTTCATAACGCCATTTTTTCCCATCAAACTGTCGGAGGCCATCAGTCCACCATAAGAAGTTTGGGGTCGTTTCAAATAAGCATCGGTGTTAAAGGTACTGTTTGGATTTACCACACCCCCGTCACTTTCGCTGTATCTGATGTTTTTTTGAACGTAAGATTCCCTTTCGAGTATATATTCATTGACTCTATTGGTTCTCCATTCTGCATATTCAACGGCTTGCAACCAATTGATCCCTACAACAGGATATTCGGCGTAGGCGGGGTGTCTCAAATAATTGGTGGTGAGTTCTTCCATGTATCCCAAGGTATTTCTCCAAACCAAGGTATCAGGAAGAGCGCCTTCATAAGTTTGTCTGTTTCGGGGTTCACTCAATGGAAATACCGTTCTCAACCAATCCAAATACTCATTATACATAAGGTTGGTGACTTCCGTTTCGTCTATATAAAAAGACATTACGTGTTGTTTTGTAGGAGTATTGTTCCAATCGTGTAAAACATCGTCTTGCACTTGACCTTTGGTGTAAGTTCCTCCTTCAATAAAAACTAAACCAGGACCCTTTTCTTGATCCTCAAATTCGGTATTGTATTGGAATCCTCCTTGTTTGGAATTGATGCCCCATCCGGTTCCACGGGACACATTACTCTTACCCCCACATGCTACAAAAAGTAGGGCTATCACAGCAAATAGAGTCGATTTCATTAAAAAATTAATTTTCATAAAAACAGTATGTCAATTTTTAATGCAATATACTAATAATATGAGTTTTAACTTAATTTCATGATCAATACGTATTGCATTTACTTTTGAATAACGCAAGAAACGGAATATTATTATGCATTATTACTCAAAAAAATAGTATTTCAGTTGTTGATAAGTCGAGTTCAACCGTACACAACATAAATAAATATATTGCGTTATAATGGGGAAAACCAAAAAAAAATGAATTCGACACGTCTTACAATATGGGTTTTTATGGTCTTATTAATGGCGATAAAGGCCAACGGACAAGATCGTATAATTACCACAGGGGTCCCTTTTCTATTGATTACTCCCGATGCAAGAGCGGCGGGTATGGGGGAGCTTGGCGTAGCCACTTCTCCCGACTCCTATGCACAACAATGGAATCCAGCTAAATATGCTTTTTCTGAAAATAATAGTGGCATTGGACTGAGTTATACCCCTTATTTAAGACAACTTGTAGATGATATTTTCTTGGGGAGTTTGACTTATTTTAACAAAATCAATGAGAGAAGTGCTTGGGCATCGAGTCTCAAATATTTCAGTTATGGAAATGTTCAGTTCAACGATTTGATGTCGGGTACTATCATTGATCAAGGTTCCAAAAGACCCAATGAAATTACTTTAGATTTGTCCTACTCTTTAAAATTGAGTGAAAGTTTTGCCATGTCTGTGGCGGGTAGATTTTTGAGATCAGACCTTAAAGTTCATACCGATATGGATGCTACTTCTGCGAATAGTTTGGGGGTAGATATTTCGGGATTTTATCAAAGCTCTACTTTTAATATGGGTAATTTGAACGGTTTGATAAGGGGTGGATTTAACATTTCCAATATCGGTCCCCGATTGAAGTACGACGAAGGTGGGCAAATGGATTTTATACCCACCAACCTTAGACTGGGATCTGGATTGGATATCGTATTTGATGCATCAAATGTATTGGGAGTTCAGCTCGAATTTTCTAAACTTTTGGTTCCTACACCTGTAGCTTATTATGACGACAATAACGAGTTCAAAGGGTACAGACAACCTGACATCGACTTTTTTAAGGGAATTTTTCAGTCTTTCAACGACGCTCCAGGAGGGTTTCAAGAGGAACTCAAAGAAATTACTTGGGCCTTGGGAGTAGAATATCTTTTTGCTCAAACCTTGGCTTTGAGAACAGGATATTTTAACGAAAGTGAGCAAAAAGGTTCAAGGCGTTATATCACATTTGGAGCGGGTTTCAAGCTCAATGGGATGGAAATTGATATATCTTATTTGTCCTCAACTTCAAAAATCAGAAATCCACTTGAAAATACCTTGAGATTTTCACTCAGTTTTAATTTTGACGGCTCCAATAAGAGCGATGATCAGTAAATGGATAACACTACGAATCCTGAATAATCTTTTTCTGAATCGATTTAGCCAATATATTTTTACCAAAAGGACATAATTCAGTAATTTTGGAAATATTTTGAATTTGAAAATCACACCCGTTTAATGAAAAAAATAACCAAGGCTACCTATCTGAAATGGTACGAGGACATGTTTTTTTGGCGAAAATTTGAAGATAAATTAGCTGCCGTGTACATTCAACAAAAAGTAAGGGGATTCCTTCACCTATACAATGGTCAAGAGGCCATACTGGCAGGAGCACTGCACGTTATGGAATTGGGTAAAGACAGAATGATCACCGCATACAGAAATCACGTTCAACCCATTGGTATGGGGGTAGATCCCAAACGTGTAATGGCAGAATTATTTGGAAAAGCTACAGGAACTTCTATGGGATTGGGAGGATCTATGCATATTTTTTCTAAGGAGCATAAGTTCCACGGTGGACATGGAATCGTGGGGGGACAAATTCCATTAGGTGCTGGAATGGCCTTCGGAGATAAATACTTCAACCGAGACAATGTTACCCTTTGTTTTATGGGGGATGGAGCGGTAAGACAAGGTTCACTCCACGAAACACTCAACCTGGCTACCTTATGGAAATTGCCGGTTGTTTTTGTGGTTGAAAATAATGGCTATGCGATGGGAACTTCTGTAGCGAGAACTGCCAGTCATCAAGAAATATGGAAGCTCGGATTGGGCTATGAAATGCCTTGTGGTCCTATCGATGGTATGGATCCTGTGGCAGTTGCCGAAGGTTTAGACAAAGCAATCAAGCACGCCAGAGCTGGAAATGGCCCTTCTTTTATTGAAATGAAGACCTATCGATACAGAGGGCACTCTATGTCTGACGCTCAAAAATACAGAACCAAAGAAGAGGTTGAAGAGTACAGAAAAATTGATCCTATTACTCAAGTGAAAGAGATCATCCTAAAAAATAAATATGCCACCGAAAAACAGTTGGACGAAATTGATGCGAAAGTCAAGGCAAAAGTAGCCGAATGTGAAAAATTTGCTGAAGAATCGCCTTTCCCCGAAAAATCGACCATGTATGATGCCGTGTATGAGCAAGAAGATTATCCATTCATTAAGCATAAATTAGACTAAAATGGCCGAACTGATAAACATGCCTCGTTTGAGTGATACCATGGAAGAAGGCACAGTTGCCAAATGGTATAAAAAAGTTGGAGACACCGTTAAGGAAGGAGACATTCTTGCAGAAATTGAGACGGATAAAGCCACCATGGAATTTGAATCTTTCCAAGAAGGAGAACTTTTGCATATTGGAATTGAAGAAGGAGGAACGGCACCCGTAGATGCGCTACTGGCCATTATTGGTAAAAAAGGGGAAGATATTAAGGATTTGATCGGTGGTGATCATGTGCCTGTTGTTGAGGCTACAGAAGCTGTCGAAAAATCAGAACCCAAAGAGCAAACTCCCCCTGTAGAGGATAACATTTCAAAAAAAACTACTATGCCTCAAGGAGTTGAGGTAATTACCATGCCCCGATTGAGTGATACTATGGAGGAGGGTACTGTGGCTAAGTGGAACAAAAAAGTAGGAGACCCTGTAAATGAAGGAGATATTTTGGCCGAAATTGAAACGGACAAAGCTACTATGGAATTTGAATCTTTTTATTCAGGAACATTACTTTACATTGGTCTTCAAGAAGGTCAATCGGCTGCGGTAGATTCAGTTTTGGCGGCTATAGGAAAAGAAGGAACCGACACCGAGGCGGTCAAAGCGGCCATTGAAAGTAATGCCAGCATAGAAGTACAAACCCAAGAAGCAGCAGTGGAAGCAGCTGTTGTTGTGACTCAACCAAAAGAATCGCCAAAACCTGCCCCCGTTGCCGTGCAGCCGAATGTTGTTGCTCTCGATCGTCACGAGGGTAGATTGGTGGCTTCGCCCTTGGCAAAAAAATTAGCTGAGGAAAAGGGGATCAGTCTCCAACAACTAAAAGGCTCTGGTGATGGAGGAAGAATTGTCAAGAGGGACGTAGAGAATTTCAAAGGACCATCTACAGCTTTTATGCCTCATTCTGGACCCACTGGAGTTGAAAGTGTCACCGAATGGGCTAACAGTAATATGAGAAAGGCCATTGCCAAAAGGTTATCGGCTTCCAAATTTTCAGCTCCCCACTACTATTTGGGAGTTGAGTTGAATATGGATAATGCGATTGCGTTTAGACAACAATTCAATACTTTACCCGACACCAAAATCTCCTTTAACGATATTGTCCTTAAGGCTGTTGCATTGGCTTTAAAAGAACATCCACAGGTTAATTCGCAATGGTTTGATGACAAAATCGTTCAAAACCATCATGTTCATATAGGGGTAGCAGTTGCGGTCGAGGATGGTCTGGTCGTTCCCGTACTCAAATTTACCGATGAGCTCGATTTGAGACAAATCGGGCTAAGCGTGAAAGATTATGCCTTTAGAGCCAGAGATAAAAAATTAACTCCTGCCGAGATGGACGGGAGTACCTTCACCGTATCCAATTTGGGAATGTTTGGGATTCAAGAGTTTACCTCAATCATCAATCAACCCAACTCAGCCATTCTATCCGTAGGAGCCATTGAGAAAAAACCTGTGGTAAAAGAGGATGCCATAGTGATCGGAAATACCATGAAGCTTTCATTAGCATGCGATCATAGAACTGTGGATGGTGCAACAGGAGCACAATTTTTACAAACCCTAAGGCTTTACATCGAAAACCCAATTCGCCTCTTGGTTTCTTAGCATAGAAGTCAAGGATTTTTGAATGATTAAAATTAAAAACGAATGAAAACCCTTCTCGTTACAGGTGCCAGTAGGGGAGTGGGCTTCGAAATCAGTAAGCAAGCTGCTGCCGATGGCCATCAAGTCATTGCTCTTTCCAGAAATATTAAGCCATTGGACGGGATAAAAAACATTCATCCTTTTGCTGTTGATCTGTCCATTGAGTCGGAAGTAATCGATTTTGCAAACACCATCCAAACTACTTTTGATGAGGTTGATGTTTTGATCAATAATGCAGGGCGTTTAATTCATAAACCTTTTCTTGAAATTTCGTCCTCAGAGTTTGCAGAAGTTTATAAAGTAAATGTTTTTGCTGTTGCTACTCTAACCCGTTTGATACTGCCTTTGATGAATGATAAAGGTCATGTGCTGAATATTTCAAGTATGGGAGGGGTACAGGGAAGCGCTAAATTTAAGGGTCTATCGGCTTATAGCAGTAGCAAAGGAGCATTGATCATACTCACTGAGCTATTGGCCGAAGAGTTCAAAGATAGTGGACCCTCTTTCAATGTTTTGGCATTGGGGGCTGTACAAACGGAGATGTTGGAGGACGCTTTTCCTGGCTATCAAGCACCTGTAAACGCCATACAAATGGCCCGCTATGTGATTGATTTTGCGATGAAAGGTCATCAGTTTTACAATGGAAAGGTATTGCCAATTTCTTCCTCTACCCCCTAATTCAAATGGGAGATTCTTTCAATACAATTGAAGATTATGTACCCAAGGCCGCTCTGCCCTTACTTTCAAAATATTTATCCCAATGGGAGGTAAATCTGGTCATCACCCGCAAGCGGATTACAAAACATGGAGATTTCAGAGCCTTTCCCAAAGGAGGACATCAGATTACCGTTAATGAATCGACCAATCCTTTTCGGTTCTTGATTACTGCTCTTCACGAGATATCCCATTTGGTCGCCTTCAAAAATTTTGGTTTGAGCATCAAGCCCCATGGAGTAGAATGGAAAATAACGTATAAGAAAATCATGTCACCTTTTCTCACTTCAGAAATTTTTCCAGCCGAACTGTTGAAAGTTCTTCAATTGCATTTTAAAAACCCTAAAGCTTCATCAGACGCTGATTTTAGTTTGGTAATGGCTCTAAATAAATTTGATCCAGAGAATGAAAAAAGTTTTATTTTTGAGTTGGACCAAGGGACCGTTTTTGAAATTTATAATGGAAGAAGGTTTGTCAGGGGGGAAAAACGCGTCAAACGATTTGAATGTAAAGAGTTGAATACCCAAAGAATGTATCTTTTTAGTCCTCATGCCCAAGTAATCAAAATAAAATAAATGTCTAAACATCACTTTGCAATCATCATGGCCGGCGGAATTGGTTCCCGATTCTGGCCTACCAGTACCCCCGATTTTCCAAAGCAATTTCATGACATGACGGGTGCAGGTCGTTCATTGTTGCAAAGTACTTTTGACCGATTAGAAAATTTTATTCCTTCTTCTCATATTTATATCGTTACCCAAGTGAGATACCAAAAAATTATTTTGGATCAGTTGGGAGACAAACTATCCCAAAATCAAGTGATTTGTGAACCAGATCGCCGAAATACGGCTCCTTGTATACTCATGGCGAGCTTAAAGATCAAAAAAATTGATGCCAATGCCAAGATAATTGTTACCCCCAGTGACCATCTCATTATGGATGATAAGCTATTTGAGGAGGACATGAAATTGGCTCTGGAAGCTTGTGATGAAAAAAAATTCATCACTTTTGGCATTCAACCCGATTTTCCCGCTACCGGTTTTGGTTATATCGCCGTAAAAGAAGGTCAAAAAGAAAACACAATCAAGTCCGTAAAAGAATTTACCGAAAAACCGAATGTGGCCAAGGCTCAAAAATTTATTGATGCTAAAAATTACTTCTGGAATTCAGGAATTTTCATTTGGTCGGTTACCGCAATTATAGAGGGTTTTAAAACACATTCCCCTGTGCTCTATGATTTATTTCTTCAAGGTTTCGATCATTTGAATACTGCCACCGAAGCTGCTTTTGTAGCTCAAAACTATCCTTTGGCAGAAAATATTTCTATTGATTATGCCTTGATGGAGAAGTCAGAGCATATCTATATGATTCTAGCCCGATTCGATTGGAATGATTTAGGCAGTTGGAAATCTATTTATGATCGCCTCCCAAAAGATAATTCCGAAAATGCTGTTGTCAATGCGGTTTTGTATGCGGACAATTCCAGTAATAATTTAATCAAAGTGGATTCCAATAAAAAAGTGGTCATTTCGGGTCTGGACAATTTCATTATAGTGGATACCGATGATATTCTGATGATTTGTCCTATGGATAAAAATCAAGAGGTAAGAGACCTTTCCCTAAATGCTTTGGATAAATTTGATCCGACAAAAGATTAATTTTCTTTTTGGTAAACTTCCCTTACTTTTTGAAACAGATTTGACGAGTAAATGAAATTACCTACCGCCTCATTTTCTGTTTTAAAAACTTCAAGATTTGAGCCTTCCCAGCCTTTGTGCCCATTTTCTAGAAACAATACTTTTTCACCGATTTCCATGACCGAATTCATGTCATGAGTATTGATAACAGTAGTAATTTCATATTCCTTGGTAATTTCCTGTATCAAATTATCAATTAAAGTAGAGGTTTTGGGATCTAAACCTGAATTAGGTTCGTCGCAAAACAGATACTTAGGATTCATTACTATGGCACGAGCGATGGCCACCCTTTTTTGCATCCCACCAGAAATTTCGGAAGGTAATTTTTGGTTGGAGTTGATCAGGTTAACCCTTTTGATCACTTCATTGGCTCTGGAACGCATTTCTTCGGGACTCTTTTGGGTCAACATCCGCATCGGAAACATAATGTTTTCTTCCACGGTCATGGAATCAAATAATGCACTGCCTTGAAAAACCATTCCCATCTCTTGACGCAAAACACTTCTTTCCTGATTATTCATTTCTTGAAGAGACCGATCTTCGAAAAAAATCTGACCACTGTCAATGGAATACAACCCCAGGATGCATTTGAGTAAGACTGTTTTTCCCGATCCACTCTGACCGATGATCAGGTTGGTTTTCCCTTTCTCAAATTGAGTAGAGACATCATTTAAAACAGTTACTCCATGGAACGTTTTACAAAGTTTATCTACAACAATCATCAGGTCAGCAATAATTGGGTTACAATATAATTGGTCACGATGATGAGAACACTGGTCCAAACAAAGGAAGTTGTGCTGGCTTTGCCCACCTCCAGGGCTCCTCCTTTAAGAAAATATCCATGATAGGAGGGTACTGTAGCCAAAATAAAAGCAAAAAATGCAGTTTTAATGAAAGCATACCGCACATGATAGGGGGTGAAATCGAGTTGAATTCCTTCTATAAAATCTCCACTGGAGCAAAAGCCCCCGTATAAAGAAGCAGCATAGCCTCCAAAAATCCCCAAAAACATTGATATGGTGATCACGAATGGATAAAATAATAGAGCTATGATCTTAGGAAAAATTAGGTAATTGTAGGTGTTGATTCCCATGACTTTCAAAGCATCAATTTGTTCCGTCACCCTCATAGTTCCAATGCTTGAGGTGATGTATGAGCCCACTTTCCCGGCCATGATTACAGAAATAAAAGTAGGAGCAAATTCTAAGATAACGGATTGACGAGTGGCATAACCAATTAAATTTTTTGGTAATAGTGGATTGTTGAGATTTAAGGCGGTTTGAATGGCAACTACTCCCCCTACAAAAAATGAAATAAATGAGACGATTCCAATGGATCTGATGATCAGAGAGTCCACTTCTCTTAGGATCAACTCTTTCATAACACTCCATCGAGTAAATCGAATGAATACTTTTGAAAGCATTATAAAATAGGCCCCAATGTTTTGAAGAATAATCATCTCAACAAATTTACACAATTAAGCCAAAGAAATGGGGGTTTAAGCTTGAACTAAAGATTAAATTTGATAGGTGATGGCGTTGATGTTCATTCCTGCACCTACGCTGGCAAAAAGAATGATATCACCCTCATGGAGTGAATGACCTTTGTAGTTTTGTTTGAGAACCAAATCGAAAAGGGTAGGTACAGTCGCTACCGAGCTGTTGCCAAACTCTTCAATATTCATTGGAAGAATTTCATCTGGTATGGGTTTCTTATAGAGTTTGTAGAACCTTTTAGCTATGGCTTCATCCATTTTTTTGTTGGCTTGATGAATGAAAATCTTTTTCAGATTATCGATTTCAACACCTGCCTGATCCAAACATTGCTTCATGGCTGCAGGGACTTTGTTGAGTGCAAATTCATAGACTTTTCGGCCTTGCATTTTGATGTACTTATCCTCATTCAAAGCTTTATTATTGTAGGACGTTCCATAAAAAATAAAATCGGCTTCGTTGTGAGCAGTGTAAGTAAGGGAAGAATGCGATAAGATGCCTCCTTTTTCATTCGATTCTTCCAAAATGGTAGCTCCAGCACCATCGGCATAAATCATAGAATCGCGATCATGAATATCTACGACTCTTGAAAGGGCATCGGCTCCTATAACCAAACACTTTTTGGCCATTCCAGCTTTTATGAATGCTTGGGCTTGGATCATGGCTTCCACCCAGCCTGGACATCCAAAGAGTATGTCATAGGCCACACAACTTGGATTTTGGATTTTGAGAAGGGTTTTCACCCTCGAAGCCAAACTCGGTAAAGTATCGATTTGTTTACTACTACTGGAAATGTCTCCAAAATTATGAGCAACAATGATATAATCAAGTGTTTCGGGGTCCAAACGAGCATCTTCAATTGCTTTTTGTGCTGCTTGGTATGCAATGTCAGAAGTTTTTAACTCTGAAGGGATGTATTTTCGTTGTTCAATTCCCGTTATGGAATTAAATTTATCAATGATGGTATTATTGTTAATATCAAACTTTAACCCCTTATCGTCCAAGAAAGGATGATTCAGGAAGGCTTCGTTGGTTTGAACAACAGAAGGAATACTACAACCGCTACCAGTAATTTTATAACTCATAATCTATAGGCAATAGTACCGTTTTATGGAAGAAAATCGATGGTTAAAAAAAAAAACGTATGATACCCAAAGCGGTTGAGCAGTGAAAATCTTAAACAAAATGGTTGTTAAGTTCCAATAAATTAAGCACTTACGTAGTCTTCTATAGAAGTACAGCTACATACCAAATTACGATCTCCAAAAGCTTCATCTACTCTTCTCACCGTAGGCCAAAATTTGTTGTCCATCACAAAAGCCAACGGGTATGCCGCTCTTTGCCTTGAATAAGGGAAATTCCACTTGTCTGCAGTTAGCATACTCAGGGTGTGAGGAGCGTTTTTTAGCAATGCAATACTGGCTTCGTCTGCCGCATTGATTTCCATACGTATGGAAATCATGGCATCACAAAATCTGTCAATTTCTTCGAGATTCTCGCTTTCAGTGGGCTCAATCATCATTGTACCCGCAACAGGGAACGACACGGTAGGAGCATGGAAGCCATAATCCATCAATCTCTTCGCAATATCTACCACTTCAATATTTTGCTTTTTGAAAGGCCTACAATCTAAGATCAATTCATGGGCAGTTCTTCCATTGATTCCAGTATATAATATTTCATAGGCTCCTTCAAGTCGTTTGCTGATGTAGTTGGCATTTAAAATTGCTATTTCTGTAGCTTTTTTCAAACCACTACCGCCCAGCATTTCGATATAACCATAGGATATCAGACAGGCTAAAGCCGACCCCCAGGGGGCTGCCGAAATGGTATCATTGGATGCGCTTCCTCCTGTTTCTACTATGGGATGTTGGGGGAGAAATGGAGCAAGGTGAGCCGCCACGCAAATGGGTCCAACTCCTGGCCCTCCACCACCATGGGGAATGGCAAAGGTTTTGTGTAGGTTGAGGTGACAAACATCCGCTCCAATTTGGGCAGGGCTAGTGAGTCCTACCTGTGCGTTCATATTGGCTCCATCCATATATACCTGACCCCCGCAAGCATGTACTTTGGCAGTGATGTCTTTAATATTCGCTTCAAAAACCCCGTGTGTGGAAGGATAAGTAATCATAAGTGCTGCCAAGTCCTCACGATATTCCTCTGTTTTTTGTAAAAAATCAATCCAATCTATATTTCCCAACTCATCGGTTTTCACCACAACCACTTTCATACCTGCCATGACGGCTGAGGCAGGATTGGTTCCATGAGCAGAGGAGGGAATCAGACAGATGTTTCGATGGGACTCTCCCCTCGACTCATGGTAGGCTCTAATGACCATCAGTCCTGAGTACTCCCCTTGGGCACCCGAATTGGGTTGAAGGGAGGTCGCATGGAATCCTGTAATTTCACTGAGCTGGTCTTCTAATCGATGCAGCATCTTGTGATAACCTTTAGCTTGTTCTTTTGGAACAAAAGGGTGAATACTCGACCAACGAGGCCAACTAAGGGGTAACATTTCTGCAGCGGCATTCAATTTCATCGTGCATGAGCCTAAGGAGATCATAGAGTGGTTCAATGCCAAATCTTTTCGTTCCAAATTTTTAATGTAACGCATCATTGCAGTCTCAGAGTGGTAGGAATTGAAAATTTTGTGGGTGAGGTAGGGACTCCTTCTCTTTTGATTTACGGGGTAACGATGGCTTTCAATTTTTACTTTTCCGTTGATGTTTTTTTGATGTACTACCGTTTCAAATACGTTCAATATTTTGAGTAGCGCGACTTCATCTGTTGTCTCATTAATCGATATGCCCACAGTTTCGCTATCGATGTAGTGGAAGTTGATTTCATTTTTTTGGGCTTCCGTTTTTACAGCTGCAGCATTGATTTTGATGCTCAAAGTATCAAAGTAGTACTCATTGCATTGAATTAAACCCAAGTCCACCAATTTTTTTTCGAGTTTAGCGGCGTTCAAATGTATTCTTTTGGCGATTTTTTTTAAGCCTTTGGGACCGTGATAAACGGCATACATTCCGGCCATTACGGCCAGTAAAACTTGAGCTGTACAGATGTTGGAAGTGGCCCGGTCTCTTTTGATGTGTTGCTCTCTCGTTTGAAGGGCCATTCGCAGGGCTGGATGACCATCTTGATCTAGGGTTTGTCCGATGATTCTTCCAGGTATATTTCTTTTGTAATCTGTTATGGTAGCAAAAAATGCCGCATGAGGTCCACCATAGCCCAATGGAATGCCCAAGCGTTGGGAGCTTCCTACTACGACATCTACATCGTATGTTCCCGGTGCTTCCAACAAAGTTAAACTCAATAAATCTGCCGCTACAATAGTTTTCAGTCCAAAAGATTTTGCTTTACTCACCGCAGCAGCTAAATCAATGATATTACCATTTTTACCTGGATATTGATAAAAGGCAGCAAAATAAGAGGGGTCAAAATCGATATCTTCTGCATTGCCTACCACCAAATCAATCCCCAAGGGAAGGGCTCTGGTTTTTAAAACAGCCAAAGATTGCGGGAGAATGTCTTTCGATACAAAAAGTTTGTGAGCCTTCGACTTTTTTTGTTCGGGAGACCTTACGGCATAAGTCAAGGTCATTGCTTCTGCTACCGCTGTGGCTTCATCCAATAGCGAAGCATTTGCCAGTTCCATTCCTGTAAGGTCGCACACCATACTTTGGAAATTGAAAAGAGCCTCCAATCTTCCTTGAGCGATTTCAGCCTGATAGGGAGTGTAGGCAGTATACCACCCTGGATTTT
>JAURMQ010000132.1 GCA_030830625.1 Flavobacteriaceae bacterium | reverse complement strand
TTTCAACTTTTTCAAAAATCTGTTTTTTGATGTCAAGGCGTTCTACAACCACCTCGATGATCCAATCCGCTTCGGATATTTTTTCAAAATCGTCTTCAAAATTGCCTACCGTGATCCTGTTGGCATATTCTTTTTTATAAAGCGGAGCAGGTTTGGATTTGATGGCTTTATCGAGTGCCAGTTGGGCTACACTGTTTCTTTGCGCTTTTTCTAGAGTATCTTTTTGATCGTGTTGAGGCAGAATGTCTAGCATCAAAATTTCGAGACCTACGTTTGCTAATTGGCAAGCGATACCCGACCCCATAACACCAGATCCTAATACGACAACATTCTTTATTCTAAATTGCATTTTTTGGGTTTTTAACAAAGCTATTAAAAAACAGTGAAGGTTGCATTTTTTTATACATTTGCTGAAAAACTATATATTATGAGTCACCAAAAAGTTTTCGAGCAGTTCAAACAAAGAGCTGAAAATGCTTCTCCTTTGGGGGGAACATTAAAATTTATGGTTGATGAAAACCCCATTTTTATCGATGGTAATGGTGATCAGAATACCATTTCGATGGAAGATAGGGAGGCCGATTGTACAATTGCAGTGTCTTCGGAGGTGCTGGAAAAACTCAGAGATGGGCAAATCAACCCCATGATGGCTGTTATGGGAGGCCAAATAAAAATTACTGGAGACATGGGGCTGGCGATGAAAGTACAGTCTTTGATGGGGTAAATCCTCATTTGAACAACGCCTTTAGAAATGACTTTTCAGAATTATTTTTGTACCTTGAAGTTTAAATTTACAGTAGGATAGAAAAAAAATATAAAATATCCGATCAGGTTGTAAAATCAAAGGTCAATTATGCCATTTCTTTGATGAAGAGTATTTGTGGTCAAAAGAATTCAATGGACAGGAATTTATATCTAAATAATTTGTGGAAATTGAGTGGATTTAAATCCAAATCTATTTTTAATAAACATTTCGAAAAAACTACGGGAATTGGTGTGAGTGCTTATTTCGATGAAATTTCAAAATAGGCAATTAAATCTTGACAACAAGTTTTTCCAATTGATTATCCCCCAGATTTTGGAGTGTTTTTTTTTAAAATTCAGCTGATTTTTCACCCATAAGGATATCTTATCTGGATATAAACTAAAATATTTTTGAATCCATTTTTTTTTCAAATTTTGATTTACTTTAGAGATGTGGTATCGTTCAATTAACCATTCGTTCAAAAAAACCAGCCCATGAAAATATTAGTATGCGTCAGTCACGTTCCTGATACTACTTCTAAAATTAATTTTGTTGATGATGATACGGCATTTGATAAAAATGGTGTACAGTTCATCATTAATCCCAATGATGAATTTGGACTCACCCGCGCCATCTGGTTTCAGCAAAAACAAGGTGCAGAAGTAACCGTAATTACTGTAGGAGATCCCAGTTGTGAACCTACTCTAAGAAAATGTTTGGCCATTGGAGCCGATAGAGCATTTAGAATTGACTTGAGTCCTACCGATGGGTTTCAAGTAGCACAACAATTGAGCGCCCACTGCAAGGATGAAAATTACGACCTGATCATTGCGGGTAGAGAATCCATCGACTACAACGGAGCCATGGTTCCAGGAATGCTCTCGGCTCTGTTGGGATATAGTTTTTTAACCAATTGTATGGCACTCGAAATAGAAGGCCGTTCGGTCAAAGCTTCCCGAGAAATAGACGGAGGTATTGAAAGTGTTTCATGTGATTTGCCTTTGGTTGTTGGCGCCCAAAAAGGCTTGGTCGAAGAAAAGGACCTGATCATACCTAATATGAGGGGGATCATGCAAGCGCGACAAAAAAGCCTAACCGTGGTTCCCGCTGTTGACAGTAGTATCCAATCCAGTATTTCAAAGTTTGAGAAACCAGCTCCAAAGGGAGCCGTAAAAATGGTTGATGCCAATCAAATTGACCAACTCATTGATTTACTCCACAACGAAGCCAAAGTAATTTAGAAAATCGAAGCATGAGTATTTTAATCTTTACAGAAACGGAAAACGGGAAATTTAAAAAGTCTGCTTTTGAATTGGCTTCCTACGGAAGAGCTATCGCAGACCCTTTGGGAGTTGAACTTATGGCGGTGTGTTTCAATATACAAGACACTAGCCCGCTGGAGTCTTATGGTGTGGATCGGCTCATACAAATTAGTGACCCCTCATTAGAAAATTTCACGGCCCATCAATATGCCGCAAACATGGCTGAGATTGCTCAAACCCATGATGCAAAACTCGTCATCCTAAGTTCCAGTGCCAATGCGAAATACTTGGCCCCACTATTGGCGGTTTCCCTTTCTGCAGGATATGCCTCTAATGTAGTCGGACTTCCCGAAAGCATTGAGCCCCTTAGGGTAAAACGAAGCTGTTTCACCAATAAAGCTTTTAATCTTTCTACCTTAGACAACAAGGTAAATATCATAGGATTGTCCAATAACTCTTACCCCGTATCTGAAAACCCGAAAGAAATGGTTGTAGAACAAAAAAAGGCAATCCTTTCAGAAACTTCCTTTAAGGTAGAAAAGGTAGAAAAAGCATCGGGCCAAGTGAGTATAGCCGATGCAGATATTGTGGTTTCTGGTGGTCGAGGTTTGAAGGGACCCGAAAATTGGCATCTTATAGAAGACCTTGCCTCAACATTGGGAGCCGCTACCGCTTGCTCCAAACCGGTTTCTGATATGGGATGGCGACCGCATAGCGAACACGTGGGACAAACTGGAAAGCCTGTGGCTTCCAACTTGTATATCGCAATTGGGGTTTCGGGGGCCATTCAACATTTAGCAGGGATCAATTCTTCCAAAGTAAAGGTCGTAATCAACAATGACCCAGAAGCTCCTTTTTTTAAAGCGGCTGATTATGGCGTAGTTGGAGATGCTTTTGAAGTGGTACCCGAATTGATCAAAAAACTCAAAGCCTTTAAATATAATGAGTAAAAGCTATACAATGCTTTTGGGGTTTTGAGGGTCTTTGGATTCGGAGGTCTTAAATGTTTTAGAGTTGTATTCCACTTGTATCTTAGCCTGAACCGTTCCCAGTAAATTTAAAGAATACTGATTTCTCAGAATGTGTTCCTAAATCAAACTGTTTTTTAGGAGGATTCCTCACAGATCCTAAGCAGCGCATTCGGATCTGTAATGGTGAGGAAACGGATTTCTATATCTTTATTTTCATTTCAGTGAATCCGTGATGTTGAATTAGAACGAAAAAAATAACGAAATCAAAAATGTTGAGGTCTTTAATTTTTTATAATAGGATGGTAGCTCCTCAACACATTACATTTCAAAGCCAACATCTGGTCACAAATTGAACCCATTGTGGGGATAAACATAAATTTTGTTATCTTGATTGATTAAATAGATATAACTGTCTTTTAGTATTTTATGCTACGTATTTTAAAAATATTATTGTTTTTTCATGTTTATAATGGTCTTTGGAGCCAAACCATCCCACCTATACAAAAGTATGATCTTCAAGAATATGAGGTGGGTACTCAAAACTGGATGATTACACAAGATGATGAGGGATCCATGTTCTTTGCAAACAATGAAGGATTGTTAGAACTCAGCGGGAGCCGATGGCGAATATACCCTAATAGAAATGAATCCATCATTAGATCGGTAAAATCAATTGGGGACCGAATTTACTCTGGAAGTTATATGGATTTTGGTTTTTGGGTAAAAGATGCAAAGGGAAATTATCAATACACCTCCTTAGTCGAAACGCTCAACATTGAAATTCTTGAAAATGAAGAATTCTGGAATATTTTGAACTACAACAACAGGATCATTTTTCAATCCCTTAATCGATTGATTATTCTTGAACCCATAAACGAAGAGGTGAAATTTATCCATCCAAAAAATCCAATTCTAAAATCCTTTAAAGTGATGGATCGGCTTTTCTTTCAAGAGAGTCAGAGCGGGTTATTTAGCATCAACAATGGCCAGGCCGAATTGGTGAATGACCAAAAGGTGCTCAAAAAAGAGATTTTTGTGGGGCTATTTGAGAATAAGGGGAAACTTTTGGGACTCTCTAACCAATCTGGTTTTTATGAAATTGAAAATAATTCAATTACAAGGTGGCCCTCACAAATAGAAACGTTCAAAGAGAAGTTAACCTTTTATAGTGCGGCCAAATTGGGGGATGACCGTTTTGCATTGGGCACCATTTCCAACGGCTTTATTTTAATGGATTCGAATGGAAAGCTCATTCATCATATGGATTATTCTTCGGGGATTTCGAACAATACCATTTTATCTGTATTTGAAGATAAAAATCAGAATATCTGGCTGGGACTCGACAATGGAATCAATTGTATCAATACCCAATCTCCGTTTGAAGAATATCTTGATGCAGAGGGAAAGCTCGGAACTATTTATACCACAGCAGTCCACAGAGAGCATCTTTATCTGGGAACCAATCAAGGTTTGTTTGTAAAAAAGATGAATGATGAAAGTGGTAAATTTGAGTTTATTGAAAGTACTGAGGGACAGGTATGGAATCTTTCCATCCACAAGGATGAATTGCTTTGTGGACATGATCAGGGAGTGTTTGTAATCGACAAAAAAGTAGCGAAAAAAATTTCTGAAGTTAATGGCTGTTGGATTTTTAAACCTTTGAAAAATAAATCCGATTTATTACTCAAGGGCAATTACGACGGGATACACGTTTTGAAATGGGACAATGGGGAATGGAAATACAATAATAAGCTTAAAAACTATGACATGTCGTCTATGTTTTTTGAAGTGGTTGACAGCAATACGCTGTTGGTCAGTCATGAGTACAAGGGTGTATTTCAATTGACCTTGGACGATGAAGTAAAAAGCATCACACAAATTAAAAAAATAGAATCTGTAGAAAAAGGATACAACTCTTGTATAGCATCATTTAACGGTAAAATCTACTACCACAACCCACAAGGGGTTTATATATTCAACGAGCTTGAGAGAGATTTCACAAAAGATGATTTACTGTCTTCAACCATTCAGAAAGAAGGATACATCTCAGGTAAAATGATAAATAATGGAGATCAGAGCCTGTGGCTGTTCTCTAAAAACAAACTGCATAATCTCACCAAAGATTCTTTTTCTGACCGACCAATTCATACTGCCTATCCTATTTCTCAAACCATAAGAAACAGTGTAAATGGATATGAACACATTTTAAATTTTATGGATGAAAGAGAGCTTTTGGTCACCCAATCGGGCTATTTGTTATTTCATTTAAAAAGCTATAATCCTCAAAAACCGGAAGTTTTTTTTGACAAAATTCAAGTATTTGAAAATAATTCTACCCCAATAGATATAGATTTAAATGAAGAAACCCGAATTCCTTTTTCCAAAAATAACATTCACTTTTTTTTTCATTCAAAGAATTACCAAAAATATGACGAGGTCCTTTTTCAATATTTTCTTGAAGGCTTTTCCGATAGATGGAGTGATTGGAAGGATGAGAGTGAAGTCATTTTTAAAAACTTAAAATCCAAGGAGTACCAATTAAAGGTTCGAGCCAAAATAGGAAATTTAGAATCCAACATCGCCCAATCCCCTTGGATTGAAATTTCACCCCCTTGGTATTGGTCGAAATTCATGTATTTCTTTTACGTATTGATTTTTCTTACAACATTAGTGATTATTGATAAATACTACCGTTTCTATTTCCAAAAAAAGCAAGAAAAACTCATTCTAAAGAATAAACGTATTCTTGAAATAAAGGCATACGAGAATCAGCAGGAAATCATGAGGGTGAAAAATGAGCAATTACAAAGGGATATTGAAAATAAAAATAGAGAACTGGCTTTATCAACCATGCAAACGATAAAGAGAAATAAATTTTTAAACAGCTTGAAGAGTGAACTTAAGGCGATTGAGACGAATGGAAGTATATCGAGAATCATCAGAATCATCAACAACAATCTGAACAAAAAAGACGATTGGGAGTTTTTTGAAAAAGCATTTAATAATGCCGATAAAGATTTTTTTAAAAAAATCAAGCAACATCATCCCACATTGACGAACAATGATCTTCAGCTTTGCGCCTATTTGCGCTTGAATTTGTCTTCCAAGGAAATTGCGCCACTGCTTAATATTTCTGTTCGAAGTGTTGAAATCAAACGGTATCGTTTACGTAAAAAAATGAATTTGCTCCATGATCAAGGTTTGGTAGAATACATTTTAACACTATAATTTGATTTTAAAGCTTTTTTTCGCCTTAACATTACCTCTACATTGTTCTGAAAAATCAACTCTAAGAGCCGATTATTGGTTTGTTGAAAACCCCGTGATATTGCGACTCACACTCGATATTGGGTTTACAAATGCCCCTAAATGAAGTACTTATGTTTTTTTGTATAAATCATGTATAGGTTTCAATTAAGGGTTGGGTCAATAATTATTATAAGTTTATGTTCATAAAAAACGAATGATTGATATATGAAACCCTACACATTAAATTTTCTAACCCTAGTAATGTCACTGCTAAGTTTTCAGCTTATGGCACAACAAATCATTACTGGGAATGTTACCGATCAGGAAACAGGATCTGCTTTGCCTGGAGTCAGTATAATTATTGAAGGGAAATCGGTTGGAGCAACAACAGATTTTGACGGAAATTTTGAAATTAAAGTGGATCCCGACGAAGTACTGATTTTTAGTTATTTGGGCTTTACTACCCAAAAAATTAAAGTAATGAACTCCAATGTCCTTAATGTACAAATGGAATTAAGTCTGGATAAACTCGATGAGGTTGTAGTAATAGGTTATGGAACACAATTGAGAAAAGAAGTTACCGGTTCGGTGGGGGTAATCAACTCAGAAACGATTGATCAACTCAAACCCGTTAGGATAGAGCAGGCCATTCAGGGTCAGATGGCAGGGGTTGCCATCACTTCAGCCTCGGGTGCCCCAGGGAGTACTTCCAACATCAGAATCAGAGGAATCTCAACCAATGGAAACAACATCCCTCTTATATTGGTTGATGGAAATGTCATAGAAGACTTATCGGTCATAAATCCCGCCGATATCAAAAACATCAATATTCTTAAAGACGCTACGGCTGGAATATACGGAGTAAGGGCTGCCAATGGAGTGATACTTATCACTACTAAAAGTGGTAGAAAAAGAAGTCCATTATCGATCGCATACGACGCCTACTTTGGCGTTCAAGAAACCAGTAATAATATTCGATTACTCAATGCCACGGAGTACGCGGCGATTGTGAATGAAGCAGCTGCCATAGCCGGTAATGCTCCTATTCATCCAAATTTTGCCAGTTATGGAACTGGAACAAATTGGCAGAAAGCGGTATTCTCATCGGCACCCATTGTGAATCACAACTTGAGAGCCTCGGGAGGAACTGAGAAATTCACCTATTCTGTTGGGACAAGTTATTTGGATCAAGATGGGATTGTGGGAAAAGAAAAGTCCAATTTCAATCGAATTACTCTCAACTCCAATCTTTCCTATGACATTTCAGAAAAACTAAATGTAAAAGCAACTGCCATTTACACCCACAGCAATCAAAACCGTCTGTCAGAAAATGCCTTGGGTTCAGTGCTTTTCAATGCGATAAATATGAATCCTACACTACCCATAAAAACAGCCGATGGAGCCTATAGTTTGGCCGAAGGATTGGGTAATGAAGTCATCAACCCCATGGCTCAAATTGAAAATACTGATGACAAAAATCAAATTGATAAAATCAGTGCCACTTTAGGATTTGAATATGAGTTTGCTCCTCATTTTTTCGCAGAATCGCGATTTCAATACAATCATTCAAAGGTAAAAACGGATGTTTTCAAACCCGTTGTTAATTATGGTAGCGGAAAAGTATTCAATATTTCTACCAATGAACTGGTGGACAATGATGACCAGTACGAGGATTATACTTGGGACAACTTTTTGAAATTTGAGAAAACGTATAATGACGTTCATCAAGTAAAAGTGCTACTGGGAGGATCGATGTTTAAAACCACTGGTGTTTTTGAGAGCTACACGGGAACTGGTTTTTCGGATGAATCCATTAAAAATGGTGTTTCTCTAAGTGATGCAACGAGTATCTTGGACAACAATGCGCAATCAAAACTAAGAGGAGCAAACACTTTCGATTCCCGATTGTTGTCCTACTTCGGAAGAGTACAATATGACTACAAAGGAAAATATCTTCTTTCTGCAATGATCCGGCGCGATGGTTCTACTCGTTTTGGACCCAACAATAGATTTGGATATTTTCCAACGGCTTCTGTGGGTTGGGTTGTATCGGATGAATCTTTTTTAGAAGGGCCCAATTTTGTTGATTTTATGAAAATAAGAGCCAGTCATGGAATTTTGGGGAATGACCGAATTGGAGACTATAGATTTCTCGCCACTTTGGCCGGTCAAGCAAAATATGCCTTCAATGAATTGATTGTAGAAGGATTGGCTGAGGGAGCTCTCGCCAACCCTAATATTAAATGGGAAGAACAAGAAGCCTCCAACATCGGATTGGATATGACTCTACTGGACAATCATCTAGAGGTTTCGGTTGACGCTTTTTCTCGAAAAACGAAAAACTTATTGTTGAGTCCTCAGGTTTCAGGAATTTTAGGAGCTGTCGCTCCTGGATCCTCTCCCCCAACCGTAAATGCGGGGACAATAGAGAATAAAGGTTTAGAATTTTTAGTTGCCTACAGGGGGAATCTCTCCAATGAAATGAAATTCAGAGCTTCTGTAAATCTGACTACTCTCAACAACGAAGTTCTCTTTGTAGCGAGCCAAAATGGATTTGAACAAGGAGGATCTTTCGGGGTAGGACAAGAACCTCCCTTGAGAATGGAGGCAGGATACCCCATCGGATTCTTTTACGGTTATAAAACAGATGGTGTTTTTCAAACTCAAGATGAAATCGATAATAGTGCGCTTACCAGCGTTAAAACCTCACCTGGAGATTTGAAATTTGTTGACATCAATAAAGACGGAATAATTGATCTTAAAGACAGAACCCATTTAGGAGATCCACACCCCGACTTTACATATGGTTTCAACCTAGGTTTCGATTATAAAAATTTTGATTTCAGTGCTTCCGCTTTTGGCGCATATGGAAATGAAATAATCCGAAACTTCGAACGAAATCAACCTCTTGTAAACAAACAAGTTTCTGTTCTTGGAAGATGGACCGGACCCAACTCAACCAACAGTATTCCAAGAGTGAATGCGGGTACTTCTCCCAATTCAATTTTCTCCGACTATTATGTAGAGGACGGATCCTACCTGAGAATTCAAAATATGCAATTAGGTTACACACTCCCCAAAAAAACAACTGAAAAACAAGGAATTGATCATTTGAGAGTGTATGGATCGGTAAACAACTTATATACGTTTACGAACTTTTCGGGATTTGACCCTACCACCTCCGATGGAAGTCCACTTGCTGCTGCCATTGACTTAGGTTTTTATCCTATGCCCAGAACCTTTTCAATAGGACTCAATATTAAATTTTAAAACAGTTACTCATGAAAAAATATATAACTGAAAAAATAACTTTATTGATCGCAATGTTAGCGATCGTAGCCTGTACTGACGATTTTATTGACGTTCCTTCTAAAAATCAAAATTCAGATGATTTCTTCAATACTGCAAAAGATTATGAGGATGCATTAATCGGTGCATATGATTTACTTCAATCGACCTATCTAAATGTGTTGTTGGGTGAAATTGCCTCAGACAATACCCTATGTGGCGGAGAAAATGCAAATGATGTACCGGGTTTTCAACAAATTGATGACATGATCCACACTGCCTCCAATGAACAATTGAGGGACATTTGGAGCCGTATGTATGCTGGAGTGAATAGAACCAATTACATTCTAGAGTATCAAGACAAACTAACGTTTAGCGAAAAAAACAATATCATAGGTCAAGTAAAATTCCTAAGAGCGTATTATTATTTTGAACTTGTAAAATGGTTTGGCGATGTCCCCATGATAGTAGACAAAAGGTTTCAGTTTGGCGATCAATTTAATATTGACAGAACTCCAAAAGCTGAGGTATATGCCCAAATCGAAGCAGACTTAGTCGATGCAGCCAATAAATTACCCTTAACTCAAACTACAGATGGAAAAGTAACCCGAGGAGCTGCTCAATCTCTTTTGGGTAAAGTTTATTTGTTTCAAAACAAATTCGATGAGGCTGCCAACGAACTTGAAAAGGTAATCGGTTCCAACGTATATAGATTGGTTTCGGATTTCAATTCGATTTTCGAACACGAAGGGGAAAATAATGCAGAATCTGTATTTGAGATTCAATATACTGATGCCGAAGGGGCAAGTTTCGATTGTTTGCAATGTAGTTCAGGAAACGTTGCCGTAGGGTTTAGTGGGATAAGATCCTACGATGGGCCCGTATTTGATTCCGGATACAGCTTTAATGTTCCTACCCAAGAATTGGTAGATGCGTTTGAAAATGGGGACAAAAGAAAAGATGTTACCGTTCTAGATATTGTTGCATGGGCTGCAGCAAATAATGCAAAATACACCGAGGGGTATGAGCATACAGGATATTTTAACAGAAAATATCTTCCGAGAAAAGGAGACAAAAATATAGGTGACGCAAACCTTACCAACCCTAATAATTATCGTGCCATACGATACGCCGATGTCCTTTTAATGGCCGCGGAAGCTCAAAACAGGAAAACATCTCCAGATGACACTAAAGCCAAACTCTATCTGAATCAAGTAAGAGAGCGTGCTGGGTTGTTGCCCATTACAGCTACTGGTTCGGTACTCACCTCCTCTATCCTTAAGGAAAGGAGAATTGAACTCGCAGGTGAGGGGCATCGCTTTTTTGACTTGGTCAGAACAGCTGAAGCCAGTAATTTTATTAATGGATTTGTTACCGGCAAACATGAATTGTTTCCTATCCCGACTATTGAGATCGATCTCGCCGGTGGAAGATGGGCTCAAAATCAAGGCTATTAATCTAATACTTTAGAAAAGATGAAAAAAATAAAACTACTTTTTGGAGTGCTTTTTATTACAGCCTTTTTAGCCTGTGAAAAAGACTTCATCAATTCAGATTTCAATACTAATCTTGCTGCTCCGACAAATGTGAGCGCAAAGTTTAAGATCTCAAATGACAATTCGGGAACAGTTATTATTACCCCTCAATCAGAAGGTGGATTAAAACACGAAATTGTTTTTGGAGACGGAACTGCTGAAAAAGCAACGGTTGACTTAGGCAATAATGTCAGTCACATTTTTGCAGAAGGAAATTATGAGGTTGAGGTTACCTCAATTGGTTACAATGAACTTAAAACAACTGCCAAAATACCTTTAGTGGTTTCGTTCAGAAGTCCTGAAAACCTTGAAGTGACCCTCACAAATGATACCGGCACCTCCCGACAAGTCAATGTAATGGCTAAAGCGGACTATGCATCGACATTCGACGTTTATTTCGGAGCAGCAGAAATTCCATTGAGTGGCAATATTGGCACTACGATTTCGAGCGTGATGGAAAAGGCTGGTATAATCTCAATTAGGGTTGTTGCAAACAGTGGTGGAGCAGCAACAATTGAAAAAACGATCGAGTTTGAAGTAACAGAGTTCCTCGCTCCAGTTGCTGCAGCGTCCAGTCAGAAAGCAAGATTAGCCACAGATTATGTGTCCATTTTTAGTGATTCCTACACCAATGAAGCGAACAGCAACTATTTTCCCGACTGGGGTCAAGGAGCATTTGGCAGTAGCTGGTCTTCTTTCGATTTCAAAGGAGATGCAATGTTGAAATATATAAATCTAAGTTACCAAGGCATCCAGTTTGGCGCTGCTGTTGATGTTTCAGAGATGGAATACCTGCACATGGATGTTTGGACGATGGATTGTAAGAGAATTGAAACTTCATTAATTAGTGTTTCCAATGGAGAAAAGCCCGTTTGGAATGATTTGGAACCAGATCAATGGACCAGTATCGAAATTCCTATTTCCGCTTTCACAGATCAAGGTTTGACAGTAGCCGATATTCATCAAATTAAAATTGTCGGAGATCCTTGGGCTGCGGGTACTGTATTTATTGACAACATCTACTTTTACAAAGAACCTACTGGAGTTGTTAAAACAAATATTGAAGATTTAGAAAATAACAGTACCGTATTCAATGTCTTTGGCAATATTGATGGAATTGAGGTGGTGGATAACCCCTACTCTTCAGGAATCAATACCTCAGCCAAAGTAGGTAAACTGACAAAAAATTCAGGTTCAGAAACTTGGGCCGGAACTATTTTTGATCCCCAAGGTGCTATTGATTTGGTTAACTCAAAAAAGATCAGCTTAAAAGTATGGTCTCCTAAATTAGGAAGTACTGTGAAATTGAAAGTTGAAAATGCGGGTGCTTCGACAGTTTTTGAAGTTGACAAAACTACCTCAGTAGCTAATGCATGGGAAGAATTAGTATTTGATTTCAGTGCCGCTCCAAGTGCTGATTACATAAACGCAGTCATTTTCTTTGATTTTGGCAACACAGGAGATGGAAGTGTTTATTATTTTGATGATCTGACCATGATAGACGAAAGTGGATTGCCCGAACCCCTCATGCTCTATGATCTTGAGAATAGTGCCCCAACATTCAATGTTTTTGGAAATATTGCTGGAATTGCAGTAATAGACAATCCAGATGCAACAGGGATCAACACATCGAGCAAAGTGGCCCAATTTACCAAAACCAGCGGCGCTGAGAATTGGGGAGGTACAATTTTCTCAAGTGGAGGAGTATTGAACCTGACGTCTTTCTCAAAAATCAGTTTAAAGACTTGGTCTCCCAAAGCCGGAGCGGTGGTTAAATTCAAAATTGAAAATGAAGGCGCGAGCACAGTTTATGAGGTAGATGTGAAAACTTCGGTTACCAATTCATGGGAAGAGTTGACCTTTGATTTTAGTAATGCCCCAGCAGCAGATTTCATCAACTTGGTTATTTTCTTTGATTTTGAAAATGCAGGAGATGACTCAATCTATTATTTTGATGACATAAGGCTCACCAACTAAAAAATGAAAAAAATGAAAAAAATTAATTTTTTACTTAAAGTTATATTAGTTACCCTCTCAATATCCATAGTAGGATGTGAAGAAGAACATTACGAGTTGGGAACATTAGCGGCACCCACCGAACTCAATTTGACCTATGAGATTCAAGGGGCAGATGCTGACAACCCAAATGGAGATGGAAGTGGAATCGTAAATTTTAGCGTTGAAGCAAAAGATGCCATATCCTATAAATTTATTTATCCTGGAGGTGAAATTATTGCGCCCTCGGGAAAAGCAAAGATCAACTTCAGCAAGACAGGTACATTTAGCTATAACGTGACTGCTTTGGCCATTGGTACAGGAGGGCTGACCTCAAATGTATCGGTAGAGCCGACTGTTCTGGTTTTATATGAGGCTCCAGCTGCACTAAAGAAATTACTCTATGGAGAGGGTGTGAGACAGTTTAGAGTTAAATCTGAGTCTGGAGGACATTTTGGTGTTGGTCCAGCCAATGAAACTTCACCGGTCTGGTATCAAGCTTCTGCCAATGAAAAAAGTGTTACCGGAATGTACGATGATGTATACGAATTCAATAAAGACGGAACCTTTACTCATTTCACTCAGGGAACTATTTTTGGTCAAGGGGGCCCCATGGATCAAGAATTAGGTGCTGCAAATGTGGACAAAAATGCTGGTGGTGAATATGAAAATTATCCGTTGGCGGATTATTCTGAAAAATGGAGTTTGTCTGCTCCTGGAGGAGTTGAAACCCTCACCCTTTCAAAAAATGGATTCATTGGATTCTATATCGGAGGATCGCATCAATACACCATCATTTCTCGATCAGAAAATGAGATGGTTCTGAAAAGTATTGGATTGGACGGGAATGCCTGGTTTATCACTTTAATTGCGAAATAATCTATTTGTTACTTTAACCCTTGGTCTCTTTTGACAAAGTTCAAAAGCGTCTGGATTTTTTAAAATAAATGAAAAATTTTTTTATTGTAGGTCTTTTATTCTTGAATATCGCATGTGATAATGCAAAAAACAATGAGGAAAAAAAAGACACTTCACAAACAAAAATTCAAGAATGTAGTTCTGGTGAAATTAAAGAAGCCCGTCCTACAGGAGATTATAACGTTTTAATTTGGGGGGATGAGTTCGACATTGACGGAAGACCTTGCCCAGATAATTGGTTTCATGAAACTGTGCCCCCCAACAATGGGAGTTGGTGGAATAATGAATTTCAACATTACACCAATAGAGAAGAAAACTCAATCGTTGAAAATGGGGTACTGAAAATAATAGCCCGAAAAGAAAATTACAACGGGAAACAATATACCTCGGCAAGACTTAATACCATGAATTTATTTGAATTCAAATACGGAAAGGTAGAAGTGAAGGCAAAGCTCCCATCGGGTCAAGGCACATGGCCTGCCCTATGGATGTTGGGGGCCAATTTTGACGTCGTAGATTGGCCTTTTTGTGGAGAAATTGACATTTTGGAACACGGTAATAAAGAACCCGGAGAAGTTTCATCTGCGGTTCACCTCCCAAATGCAGAAGGCAATCATTATTACCGCACAGCATCTTTAAAAATTGAAAATGAATCTTCAGCCTTTCATATTTACAGTGCAATTTGGTCCCCTGAAAAAATTGAGTTTTTTGTCGATGGTGTCAGCTATCATATTTTTGAAATCAAAGAGGGGATGCCCTTTGACAAACCCTTTTATATCCTACTGAACGTTGCCATGGGTGGAGATTTTACGGGAAATAAAGTAGATCCGAATTTTACCAGTAGCGCCATGGAAATCGATTACGTAAGAGTCTATCAATAAATTCAAATCAACCCTTTTTTAATGTTCCATTTATTTAGAATACAGCTCTCCCTATATCTAATTTTAAGCCTTCCCCTTTTTGCCCAACCGGGTACAAATCCTCCTATTGAAGAACGAATTTCAATTCTCATGGCCCAAATGACCTTGGAGGAAAAAATTGGACAAATGAATCAATACAATGGTTTTTGGGAAGCCACAGGTCCAATCCCAATAGAGGGTGAAGCAGCAAAAAAATATCAAGACATCAAATCGGGTTGGGTGGGTTCGATGCTCAATGTAAAAGGGGCAGAAGAAGTCAGAGCCGTTCAAAAAATTGCTGTTGAAGAAAGTCGATTAGGCATTCCTCTCATCATTGGCTTTGATTTGATACATGGCTATAAAACCATGAGTCCAATTCCATTGGCAGAGGCAGCAAGCTGGGACATGGAAGCCATTAAAGAATCTGCACGCATGGGAGCTATAGAAGCGGCAGCATCAGGAATTAACTGGACCTTTGCCCCTATGGTGGACATTTATCGAGACGCACGATGGGGCAGGGTTATGGAAGGAGCAGGAGAAGATCCCTATTTGGGAAGTCTCATTGCAGCCGCAAGGGTAGAGGGGTTTCAAGGTGACGACCTTTCCGATCCCCTTACGGTCGCGGCATGTGCCAAACACTTTGCTGGCTATGGCTTTTCAGAATCTGGAAAAGATTACAATACGGTTGATGTAGGCCTGAATACACTTTACAACACCATTCTTCCTCCCTTTTTAGCGGCCAAAAATGCAGGGGTAAGAACCTTTATGAATGGATTTAATGATCTGAATGGCATTCCTGTTACAGGAAATGCTTTTCTTCAAAGAGAAATTCTCAAAAAAGATTGGGGTTTTGATGGCTTTATCGTTTCCGACTGGAATTCTATAAAAGAAATGATTCATCATGGTTTTGCCGAAAATGAATCTGAGGCCACCAGAATTGCTGTAAATGCCGGTTCTGACATGGATATGGAATCTCATTTATACATCAAAGAATTAAAAAAATTGGTAGAGAACGGTAAAATCTCCCTTGAAAAAATTGACGATGCTGTTCGGAGAATCTTGAGGGTA
>JAURMQ010000131.1 GCA_030830625.1 Flavobacteriaceae bacterium | reverse complement strand
AGTATTGGATCGATTTCAAATCACTTGAGTGAAGATGAAAATATCGCCATTTTTTCAGTGGTTTTGGACATTAAGCCCAACTCGGATGTGTTTTTGGAGGTGGCCTCCCACCCCAATACTGAAGTTGCCGTAAACCCGGCCTTTACTCGGTTGCATTTTACTCCCTTGAATTGGAATATTCCACAAATGGTAGTGGTGAGTGGAGTAGACGATCTGTTGATTGACGGAGATCAGCTTACTCAAATTTCTGTTTCGGTCGATGCTGCTTCTGATCCCAATTTCGTAACAGAAGCCGCCCAAAGTATCGATGTAATCAATAGGGATAATGATATGGCCAGTATTCTACTGAGTCCATTGGATTTGTTGACGGGAGAATCTGGAGAGACGGGGAGTTTTTTGGTTCGCCTCAGTGCACAGCCCGACCATCCTGTTCAAATCGTTTGGGCCAGCAGTAATATCAATGAGGGGATTTTAAGTTCCAATGTATTAAACTTTTCGCCCTCCAACTGGAATCAACCCCAGCAGATTACCGTTAATGGGGTAGATGATTTTGTCCCCATTAGTGATGGCGCGGTCAATTACCATATTTTTATCAATTCCATAATAAGTTCAGACCCTAATTTTGGGATTATTATTCCCGCGAGTATCCCTCCAATAGTGATGACCAATCAAGACAATGATTTTGCCGGGATAACGATTCATTTGGAAGAGGAGGATTTTCAGACCGATGAAAATGGAGATCAGCTGAAGGTGGGCTTTTCACTCAACACCAAACCCCTGAACGACGCCGACGTGACCTTGTCGATCAGTCTCCAAGAGAATGGCGATGAAATGGCATTGTTAGAAACAGAAATCACGATTAAAAGTGAAAATTGGAATGATCCGTTCTCCAATGCAATCGTTTTGACGGGATTGGATGATGTTTTATTGGACGGAAGTCAAAATGTAAAATTGGTAACGGGGGATCCACGATCATTAGATTCGAGTTATGACCAATTGACTGCAGCTTCGGTAGCCGATTTGATTTTGGTCAATCTGGACAACGATTTCCCTGGAATTGTTTTGACAGGAGAAGTAGCCGCTGCGATTCCGGCCCAATCTGGTGCGGTTACCACTTCTTTCAATCTTTTGTCTCCACTCCACGAGTCAGGGAATTCAACCACACTTTTCTTTCAATTAAATACACCACCGACCTCAGATGTCACGATCAATGTATTGGTATCCGATCCTACTGAGGTGCGCATTGATAAAAGTTTTTTGATTTTTACTCCCGAAAATTGGAATCAACCCCAGACCATTCGTGTAACGGGCTCGGAGGACCATCTGGTTGATGGCGATATTTCTTCCCAGTTGTTTTTTATGATTGATCCCCTAACCGCCGATTTGGATTACAGAAGCACCGATTATATTACCCTCAGCTTGATCACGGCAGACACCGATATCGATGCTGATGGGGATGATCTACATGAAAAATACGACAATTGTCCTGAGGATTTCAACCCAGAACAAGAGGACTTGGATGGAGATGGTATAGGGGATGCTTGTGATATTGACATCGATGGGGACGGCGTTACCAATGCTCAAGAAGCTAAAGATCTTACCGAACCCTATGACAATTGTGATTTTTTGAATAGCAGTATAAGCCTTCCCATCACAGTAGATTTGGACTGTGATCAAGATGGTGTTGTGGACCACATAGATTTGGATGACGATAACGATGGAATTTTAGATACCGAAGAAACAGAGGAAGATTTTGATCAAAATGGGAGGATCAATCGTTTGGATTTGGACAGTGATGGAGACGGATGTTTTGATGTAATTGAGGCGGGTTTTGAAGATCCTGATCAAGACGGTTTGTTGGGATCAAGTCCGGTGGTGGTCGATGCCTTGGGAAGGGTAATTTCGGCCAGTGGCTATACGACTCCGGCAGACCATGACAGTTCGGGACAAAGTGATTATTTGGAACTCCCTCAAAAACCTGTGATAGAGCAGCAGCCCCCTACTTCGGTTGTGGTTTACCCAGACCAGAACATCCGTTTAAGCATTGCGATTTCGCAACCAGATCAGGGGGAGATACAGTGGCAAATATTGCAACCGCCAAGCACTACATGGCAAAACATACCCCCCTCGGATTCCTTTAGAGGGGTACATACCCCCACCTTGATTTTGGTCGATCCTCAGGAGACATGGATGAGCTGGAAGTTTCGGGCAGCGATCAGCTCAAAAGCGTATCGTTGCGACCCATTGATTTTTTCCCAAGAAATCCAACTCAATTATCAACCCTTGAGGATTCCCAATGCCTTTTCTCCCAACAATGACGGGCAGAATGAAAATTGGATCATAGAGGGACTGGGTCAGTATCCCGACCATCGATTGACCGTTTTTTCCCGATGGGAATCGGTCATCCTCCAAGAAGCCCCCTACAAAAATGATTGGAGGGGAGAAATGAGAGCCGCCAATTCAAAAGTTCGAGAGGTCCCAGAGGGAACGTATTTTTATATTTTAGACTTAGGAAACGGTCAGCCTTCTTTAAAAGGTTTTATATATTTGAAGCGATAAATTTCACAACCCCAATTATCGATGAAAAATTATTCATGGTCTCTTTTTTCCCTTGTTTGGGCTGGACTGGTTCTTTATTTGAGTATTGTTCATCCCGTAAGTGTGGATGGTGGAGAACCTTGGTTTCAAAATCAAGATAAATTGGCGCACTTTGTATTCTATGCGATTTTGGGAGGGACATTTATAAAAGCTTCTGCTCAAGAATTGAAACGAAGCAGTCCTCTGATGCTGGGGGGTTCAGTGGCTTTTATTTTTGGAGGTCTCATTGAATTGGGACAACATTTTTTAACCACAAACCGAGAAGGGGACTGGGCAGATGCTTTCTCCAATGGTTTGGGGGTGTTAGTTATAGCACTATTGATTCACAATTACCCGAAATTATTTCGGTACAATCCAAAGGCAAAATGATGCAGTTGAAATTCCATACGGTATTGCTCCAAAAAAGATTCCCATTGGCCATCAGCAGGGGGGTTAGAGGGAATTCCTACAATTTGTTTTTATCTCTCGACCAAGAGGGGTTTACCGGATGGGGAGAAGGGGCTCCAGGTAAAAATGAGAAGGCCAATACACCCGAAGAAATGCAGAGTCAACTCAGCGCTTTTTTAGAAGAGACTGAAATCACCTCTTCAGAAAAACTCAATCAAGAGGCCAAACATTGGGGCATCGCCCCTTGCGCTTTTGCCGCTTTGGACATAGCACTTTGGGATTGGAAAGCCAAAAAAGCGGGATTGCCACTTCATCAATTGCTCAATTTCCCAAAACCTTCGGTGCCTACCTCTCTCACATTGGGAATCATTCCCCCAGAACAAGTGAAAGAGAGGATTTCTCTTTTGTTGGAAAATACTACTGCTAAAGCTCTTAAAATTAAACTCGGCTCTCCCGAAGGGATAGAGGCCGATCAACAAATGTTTGCTCAAGTCCTTGAAAGCCTTCAAAAATATCAAATCAAAATCAGAGTAGATGCAAATGGAGGTTGGAACACCAAAGAAGCGATTTATATGATGAAATGGCTGGCCGATAGAGGGGTTGACTATATCGAACAACCCTTAGAGGAAGGTCAGGAATCTGAACTCCAATACCTTTACCCCAATCGTCCATTACCGATCTATATAGACGAATCGTGCCGCTATGCAGAGGATGTTGGCAAATGGGCAAATTACATCGATGGGGTGAACCTTAAATTGATGAAATGCGGGGGAATCACCGAGGCCCTTAAAATCATTGAAAACGCAAAAAAATATCAACTCAAAACCATGATTGGATGCATGAGTGAATCTTCTGTTTCTATTGCTGCTGCTGCTGCGATTTCGGGAGGAGTTGATCATATTGACTTAGATTCTCACTACAATCTATCTCCAGATCCTGCCTCAGGAGTTCAATTGATAGAAGGGGTTACAGTTCCCGATTTTGTACCGGGCCATGGAGCCTTTTTAAAACCCGAATTCTATGCTTAAGCCGGATCAAAAAGTAGCCATTTATATGGAAGGTTTTCTCCATAGTGATTATGGGAAAATGGGTTTGGGGGCAGCACGCTATCTCGAAAATCCTATTGTAGGCATTATCGATTCTGATTATGACGGAAGTAACCTCAATCGAGAACATCCGATTGAGAGAGACATTCCCATTTATGCAAAATTGGATCAGGTCATCGATCAAGGGGCCGAGGTACTTTTGTTGGGCATTGCTCCTTCTGGGGGAAAAATACCCGATGCATGGTTTCCTCTTATTACAGCAGCCTTGAAAAGTGGACTGAGTATTATCAATGGGTTACACGACAGCTTAGGAGAACAATTTGCGCCCTATATTCAAACCTCAAATCAGTGGATTTGGGATGTGAGAATTCCACAATTCGTTCCCAAAATTGCTTCGGGTCGAGCGATGAAATTGACCAACAAACGATTGCTGATGATTGGTACCGATATGGCTTGTGGAAAAATGACAGCTGGCTTGGAGATTTATCGTTGGGCCAAACAAAACCAAATCGATTCAAGTTTTGTAGCCACGGGACAAATTGGAATTACGCTCATGGGAAGTGGGATCCCTTTGGATGCTTTAAAAGTAGATCACGCCTGTGGAGCAGTCGAACAAATGGTCATGCAACAGCAAGACCGATCGTTGGTTATTATCGAAGGACAAGGGTCGCTCTTGCACCCAGGCAGCACGGCTACCCTCCCGCTTATGAGAGGCAGTTGCCCTACACATATGATCTTATGTCACCGTGCCGATAAGAAATCGCTTAGACATCTCGACTCGATTAAGATACCTCCACTTAAGGATTTTATTGCACTCAATGAGGCATTGGCCTCGGTTGTAGGAACCTTTGGAAACCCTAAGGTAATGGGGGTGGCCCTTAATACGGTAAATTTGACTGAAAAAGAAGCTCAAGATCAGTTTGCGTATTTGGAAAGTGAATTGAACCTTCCGGTCACTGATGTAGTGCGTTTTGGGGTAGAAAAAATAGTCAAAGGCTGGCTTTAGTTTATTTACAATGATAGTCTGCCGCTCGGGTAGCGATTTGATTATCGGGTTTTACATTCACTTTATACCCCAAGGAATTTGCCCAACCTTTGGTGGCAGAGATCAATTTATTGGACTTAAAGCTCTCATCACTGTTGTAATCCATGTCGATCTCGATTCTCACGCTCACTTGATGGGTAAGCCATTCCGCAACATCAATACTCATTTCGGCTTCTTTCCATAAACGGGTCCACATATCGGTAATCAAAACTTCCACTTTTTTACTCAAAATATAATGCACTCCCCTGCTCCCAAATCGATAGGCGATCACAGTAGCGTACTTTGTTGATTTACCCACATTTTGAGAGTCAGACCCTATATGAATTTGCACATTGGGGTGTTCTTTAAGAATATTCAGCGTATGCTGAATGGGGTCAACCCTGTGGCCATTAATGTCTTTGAAGATCTTCATAAAGAAAACCCTAAGATAGCGAAGCCATCTAAAAAAATGGTTTTATTTTTGGGTTAAGAATATGTTTTACGAAACCATTTTTAATTTTTTCAATTCAGGAATTTTGCTGTTTTGGGGGCTTCTATTGGTGTTTCCCAAAAGGAGATTGACCCAAAAAATCATTGCCTATCCCTGGGTTCCTTTGGGGATCGCTCTGGGCTATATTTATTTCTTGAGTATTACATCCGGGACTTTTTCCGCTGATTTTTCTTCCTTAAATGGATTGACCGAAATGTTTCAAAATGCAAATCCACAGGGGGTGGCTGCCGGTTGGTTGCATTACTTGGCTTTCGATTTTTGGGTGGGCTGTTGGATGCTCAAAAACAGCCAAGAAAAAGCCGTAAAACATCCATGGATTATATTGCCTCTTTTGTGCACCTTTATGTTGGGCCCAGTAGGGGTTTTGATCTATTCTTTGGTGCTTTTAGGACACAAAAAATTAATCGCTAAAACCACATGACAACTTCTTTCTTTTTACTTTCATTGGCCCTTGGGGTTGCTACGGGAGCCTTGGGAGGCTATTTGGCCGAAAAGAAGGGTAGAACTCAGGGCTTCGGATTTACAATCGGTTTTCTCTTTGGCTTGATTGGTGTTTTAGGCCTATTGCTTATGACCCATAAAGCTCAAAAAGAGAAAAAACCCGACGATTCAGAATAAGAGATTCCAAACGAGACTTGCCAATTTAGCACTGCACCCCAAAATCAAAGGATATATAACAAAAAGCCACAATCCGTCTTTGATTTTTAGAGGATTTCCGTTGCCCCAGCCCTCAAGAAATGCATACCATGTTTTCAGCCCCAATTGAAGGGCTAAAAAATTGGCCAATATGGCAAAGACAAGAATCATCAATCCAATAAAATAATATTTAATCCCTTCCATTATTTCCTTTAATTTGCATTCAATCTCTTAAAAATGAACTTTAGAATCCTCCTAAAATTAGCGCTCATTATCTTGTCATTGGGCTGTTTTTATGTGGTGTATTGGATGTATTCCAACTTGTCTTTTATGGATATGCCTTATCTCTATGGAGGCATTTTACTCCTGTTGACGGGACTTTTCCTTCCTCTCAAATAATGTCGTTATTCTTTGATGAGTATATAGGTTGCCCTTACCCCAGTGGCGAGGTTCCACTGGTTGGCTGCAGTCATATCTCCATTTTCATCATAGACCCTTACCTCGGCCGTATTTGGGCCCGAACTTCCTTGATTGAGTGCTATAAAATCAATTTTATTGAATCCGGGAACTAAGTCGATTGTTAATCCAATGAAACGCTCAACGAGCATCACATTGGGTTGAATCACGATGTCATTGTGGAGAATTCTTACACGATCTCCGTCTGGATATTCGTGATCTCTAAAAATAACACGTGCTTTATCCCCTTCAATTCTGTAGTCGCCCATATATTGATTGGCTCTGTACTTTCTGGGATCTTTTCCCTCTTCTGTTCCCTTTCCTTTGAGTTTGGATAAATAAATATCACCTGCATTGAGGAATTTTTCTTGATCTTCCATATTTATATTTGGACCTTTTTCGCTCACATTGGGGTCGGTCATATCCAAGGGTTTTTCCAGAAAATTACCTTTCAGAAAAGGACTTTCCTCCTTGGGCGGCGCAAAAAGTGGGGTAGAATTATCGCTGTTGTTGGGTGGAAAAGTAAAGGAAGGATTGTTGTTTTCTATTTGCGCAAAAGTCAATTGTATTCCAAAGATCAACCCCATCCACAAGCTTGAGCATGGGAATTTAAGTCCACCCTCAGCGAGCGGAATCTGAAACGCTTTGCGATTACATTTCGAATACATTGAAACGTTTTTTTGATACAAACCTATTTAAAATTATAGAATGACAGTATTGTTTAACAATATTTTATCAGGTTTATGGATTAATGGTTATTTTGGTATTCTAAATAAAAAAAAAATGGAACTTTTAGGAATAGATTGGGCAATCATCGTCAGTTTTTTTTCAATATCACTTTTTATAGGAGTATGGGTTTCCAAAAGGGCGGGGTCCTCGAGTAGTGAGTTTTTTCTTTCGGGTCGAAATATGCCCTGGTGGTTATTGGGGGTGTCCATGGTGGCCACTACCTTTTCTACCGACACCCCCAACCTGGTTACGGATATTGTTCGGAACAATGGTGTTGCAGGAAATTGGGTTTGGTGGGCTTTTCTCATCACGGGCTTGCTTACTGTTTTTGTTTACGCCAAACTGTGGCGTAAGTCCAACGTTAAAACCGACATAGAATTTTACGAATTCAGATACGGTGGTCCACCCGCGGGTTTTCTCCGGAAATTCAGAGCACTTTATTTGGGAATACTCTTCAATGTGATTACGATGTCATCGGTAACCTTAGCAGCCATCAAAATAGGAGGAATCATGCTGGGCTTGGAGCCTTGGCAAACCGTCATCAGTGCAGGATTGGTTACTGTAGCCTTTAGCACATTGGGCGGTTTTAGAGGGGTCCTCTATACCGATTTATTGCTTTTTGTGGTCGCCATGGCCGGTTCCATTGGCGCGGCCTACTACTTGGTCAATCTGCCCGAAGTAGGAGGAATGACGGCACTTTTGAATCACGAAAATGTGAGTGATAAACTGTCTATCCTTCCTGATTTTTCCAATACAGAAGCGGTAATAACGTTAATGATCATTCCCTTGGCGGTACAATGGTGGAGCTCCTGGTATCCTGGAGCCGAGCCAGGAGGTGGGGGGTATATTGCCCAACGGATGTTGGCTTCTAAAGACGAAAATCATGCCATTGGGGCGACTTTCTTTTTCAATATCATGCATTATGCTTTGAGGCCTTGGCCTTGGATTTTGGTCGCTTTGGCCTCCTTGGTTGTCTTTCCAGATTTGGCCAGTATTAAAGAAGCATTTCCGAATATCGCCGACGATAAGTTAGGCCATGACTTGGCCTACTCCGCGATGCTTGTGAAATTACCGGCCGGATGGATTGGCCTGGTTTTGGCCTCCTTGATCGCGGCATACATGAGTACCATTTCAACCCAACTGAATTGGGGGTCCTCCTATTTGGTTTACGATTTTTATCAAAACCAAATCAATCCCGATGCCTCCGAAAAAAGATTGGTCGCGGTGGGAAGATGGTGTACCATCGGTTTGATGATATTAAGCGCTGGACTGGCGCTACTTTTGCAGAGTGCATTACAAATTTTTGACATCCTTCTCACTTTTGGTGCTGGCACTGGTCTGATTTTTATTTTGAGATGGTTTTGGTGGAGGATCAATGCCTGGAGTGAAATTTCGGCCATGTTTGCTTCTGGGATTCTGTCTATTTTACTCAAAACTACTCCTGTTGGAGCCTATTTTTTTGATGAAGAAATGGGAGTATTGCCCTATTGGTCAGAATACCTTTTTGTGGTTTTGGTTACTTCTGCAATCTGGATTGCAGTGACTTATCTCACTCCTGCAGAGGACAAGTCGGTTTTGCGTGCTTTTTATCAAAAAATTCAACCGGGAGGTCCAGGATGGAAAAAGGTGGTGGAAGAGGCAGCCGCCGAAAAAATCAATATTACAGACGACAGCACAGGCTGGAGTGTTCCTTCGGGAATTACCGCGATGTTACTCGGTTGCGGAATGATCTATGGTGCGATGTTTGCAACAGGCTATTGGATTTATGGAGAATACAGCCGTGCGGCCCTCATCACTTTGATTTCATTGGTTTTTGCAGGCTTGTTGGTTCGAACTTGGAAAAAAGTTAGGGTGAAGGTATTGTAGTATCAACCCAAAATTGCCCCGGCAATGGTTGCCGACATTAGGGAAACAATCGATCCTGCGATCATGGCTTTTAGGCCTAAAGCACTGAGGTTTTTTCTCTGACTTGGAGCAAGAATTCCGATGCCTCCTATCTGTATCCCGATCGATGCAAAATTGGCAAAACCACAAAGCATGAATGTTGCCATTATTACCGATTTTTCATAGCCAAAGTGTAGAGCGCTGCTCACCTCTTTGAGTTCGGCCAACTGTATGTATCCGACAAACTCACTGGCCACGATTTTCACACCCAACAATTGGCCCATCAGTGCCATATCTTCGGCGGCGACGCCCACGATCCACATCAGTGGCGCAAACAAATAACCGAAGACAAACTCAATCGAAAATTGGGTATAGGGTGTGTGATGTGCGACCCAAGCATTGAGTCCTGTGGTTTCTCCAATGCTTGAAAAAATTCCATTCAGCAGAGCAATCAAAGAAATGAATACCAATAACATAGCCCCTACATTGACTGCCATCCTAACCCCTTGGCTGGTCCCGTTGGAAATAGCATTGAGAAAGCTGTCTCCCATACGGTCTTTTGGAATAGTGATCTGTTCAGGAATGTTGTCTTCTTGGGGAAACATAATTTTTGAGATGACTACTGCACCAGGCGCTGCCATTACAGAGGCAGCCAAAAGACTTTTGGCAAATTCCAATCGCTGCACTGGATCTTCCCCTCCGAGAAAACCAATATAGGCTCCCATAACACTTCCTGCCACAGTAGCCATTCCCCCCACCATGACCAAAAAAATTTCCGATCGGGTCATTTTTTCCAAATAAGCTTTGATCAAAAGCGGGGCCTCTGTTTGTCCTAAAAATATATTTCCTGCAACAGCCAGACTCTCTGCCCCCGAAATACCGAATAACCTTCGTAAACACCAAGCCAAAACGTTCACTGTTTTTTGGATGATCCCAAAATAGTACAAGAGTGAGGTCAAGGCAGAAAAAAAGATGATGATGGGCAGGGCCTGAAACACAAAAACAAAACCAAATTGGTCAACATTGGCAAATGTTCCCAAAAGCATTTGTATGCCTTCTTGGGTGTATTCCAAAATCTTTACAAAAAACCCACTGATGTATTCAAAAAAACTCTTGATCCATGAAATTTTGATCACCCCAATGGCAATGATGATTTGCGTGAGAAGTCCTATTCCTACTACCTTCCAAGATATGTTTTTACGATTGCTGCTCAAGGCATAAGCCCATAAAACCAAAGCCAGCATTCCCATTGCGCCTCTTCCAACAGACTCGAAACTCATGCCTTGATGGGGGATCATTTCCATACGATGGATTCAATGTTTTCAGATGGAATGGAAATGATAAAAAGCTGTCTGATTTGCTTTTCATCCAAACCCGAAACCAAAACCTGATTGTTGTTGTGATGATTCCATCCTTGACTTTCATCGAGCTTTTCCAGTTTGTACTGTCCATTCTTTTTGTGATCAAGATGGATCAAGTTTACATAGGCAGGTTCGTTTTTCCCCGGCAGATGGTCGTGGAATGGTTTAGAAAGACAAACTAAACGGTTTCCTTTTTTATTCCAAGGTATGGTTACCGATTGCCCAATATATCCAAAAAAATGATGGTCCAAACCGAAGGTAATTCGTTCAATTTCAATTCCTATATCCTCAGGCTTACTGGCCATAAGGGGGGGAATACAAATTCCACCCAGAAGACCTTTTCCACCTTTGGAGATAAATTCTCTTCTGTCCAAAAGGATAATTTTTTAATAAATATCGGATTTATTTCGATATCATTTCCAAAATCATATCCCTGGCGGTCATCAATTTGATCTTGTGTACGGAGTCTTTATACTGGCCTTCGGACAAGCGTTTTTTCAGTTCTTCGATCAATTCAAGTGCAGTAGCGTTTTCTTTCATAATGTTTTAAAAAACCATTGGGACTTCCACCAATAACACTTTAGTATTTGGTTGGGTGCTAAAAGAAATTTTGTCTGTTTCCCACACTCCCAAAGCATCGCGTTTGTGGAGTTCTTGATCTTCAGCCATTAAACGACCTTCGATCATGAAAATATAAACGCCATTTCCCTCTTTTTTAATCTGATACTCCGTTTCGGTGGGCTGGTCAAAATCCCCCATATGAAACCATGCGTCTTGATGAATCCACATACCATCGTCATGGGGATTGGGAGAGAGAACCTGATAAAAGGCATTGTTTTTTCTTAACTCTTTGACGGATTTTTGGTCATAACGAGGCGTCACATTCCGAGCTTTTGGCATCACCCAGAGTTGCAACAGATTGATGGGTTGGTCTGGGTTTTTATTGTATTCGCTGTGGTACACCCCAGTACCGGCACTCATCACTTGAATTTCTCCTTCGTTGATGGCTCCAATATTGCCCATGCTGTCCTTGTGTTCCAAATCGCCTTTCAAAGGAATGGTAATGATTTCCATATTATCATGAGGATGGGTTCCGAAGCCTTTGCCGGGAGCGATGGTATCATCGTTCAAAACCCGAAGGGCGCCAAAGTTCATGCGTTCAGGATTGTAATAATTGGCAAAACTGAAAGAATGGTTGGCATTCAACCATCCATGGTTGTCGTTTCCTCTGGTATCGGCGGCATGATATACCTTTTTCATATTGACGTAATTACAAATGTTGTAGGTACAAATATAATGTATTTACTTGTTTTTTTTGAATTTTTTATGGGCTTCATTCACCGTATCTATCAGTTCGGTTTTGGCGTCCAAATATTTTATGAGTGTTTTCACTTTGGCTTCCGTTTCCTTTTTTTCTCGATCCTTAGCTTTTTCCTCTGCTATGGTGTTCTGAATTTCTTTATATGTGGAAAATACAAAGCCCAAAATAATGGCCACTGCAATAAGAATGGCTAATATTTCTTCTGTGTGGTTTAAGTTTAACATTTCCAAAAATTACTCTAAATTAATAAATCCAAACTATCTTTAAGCGTTGTAATTAATCTTCTAAATTGAAAATGAAAAATAAATTTTCAGGATTTACCTTACTATTTCTGTTTTCCTTTTATCTGAACAGTGTGCAATCTCAAGACAGTCTTAAACAGAGAATTGCATTGAAAGAAATTACTTTGGATGCCCTCCGAATCAAAACGCCCAAGCGCATCATTCCTTTTGCGATAAGTCACCAAACATTCCCGGCTGCACAGTTGGGACTTCCTCAAAATTCTTTGCAGGATTATCTTGCTGCTGTTCCGGGACTATTTGCTCAAAATACTCAAAATTTTGCTCAAGATCTGCGTTTGTCCATTAGAGGATTTGGAGCACGTTCGGGTTTTGGAATTAGAGGCATTCAACTCATTGTAGATGGCATACCCGAAACCACCCCCGATGGTCAAGGTCAGTTGGATAACCTTCCATTGGGGATCATCCGTTCGCTGACCGTGCTCAGAGGACCAGCTTCTACCTTCTATGGCAATGCTTCTGGTGGAGTCCTACAAATCAATACCTTAGAAGACTTCAGGGATAATTTTGTTCGACTGCGACTTCAAGGGGGGAGTTTTAATAGTAATCATTTGGCCGCCACTGTAGGATTGAAAAATACAAAGACTCAGGCTATTTTTTATCAAACCCGAACCGAATCTCAAGGTTACCGGGATCACAGTGAGTACAAACAGCAAGTTTTCAACGCAAGAGTTTGGCATGAGTTTTCCTCCCACTCAAAGCTCAGCGGGCAATTCAATTATACACACAGTCCTTATGCATACGATGCGGGAGGGATCAATGAGCCAAATGTACAAGAAAACAGAAAACAAGCCCGTTCGCAAAACGAAAGCTTTCAAACCTTTGAGACCGTAGATCACCTAAAAACGGGCCTACAGTGGGAAAAGAAAATCAATGAAAAGCTGAGTTGGGATTCCTATGCTTTCTATGCTTACCGTGATTTTGTAGGCCGTTTGCCATATGAATATGGGGGCTATGTGGACCTCAAAAGAGACTATTATGGCTTGGGGTCGGCTCTGGAATTCCAACCCAAGAACCACCATCGAATGCAGTTGCGGTTTTCGCTTACTGATCAAAACGACCACCGCAAACGTTTCAAAAATATAGCGGGGATGCCTGGGGAGAACACCCTTGATCAAGAAGAACTTTTTTTTAATACAGCCTTGAGTTTTTTGGACGAATTTAAATGGGACTTTGGCCTCCTTCGTTTAGGTTTACGCTATGACCATCAGCGTATGGGTACCCAGATAGGCAGTGATGAAGTCCGTTTAAACAGTTTTAATCCCAGTATCGGATTTACTTATACCAATTGGGGCAACCTTGTGATGTTTGTTTCCTATTCCAGTAGTTTTGAAACACCTACTTTGAATGAACTTTCGGCCAATCCCAGTGGAGGTTCGGGTTTCAATCCCGACCTTTCTCCCTCCAAAGCCCATAACTTTGAGTGGGGATGGCGATACGGCTCTCCCCAAAATAGCATAGAAATGACCCTTTATGCCATCAATACTCAAAACGAAATACTGCCTTATGAATTGGCGGCTTTCCCCGATCAAGATTTTTACCGAAATACGGGGAAGACCCGTCGGATGGGTATAGAGCTTTTTTGGGAGCACCAAAAAGGACCTTGGGAATGGAACATCGCATATAATTATGCTTCCCTAAAGTTTGAGGAGTACAGTGTAGGGAACAATAATCTCTCTGGAAATCATTTGCCAGGAGTTCCACAACAACAACTCACGGCAGGCTTGCAATACGATTTTTCTGAAGGCTTGGGGAGTGCTCTTCAAACGCAGTACACTGGGGCTTTCTATGCCGATGATGCCAATCAGACCCAAATAGCCGATTATTTTCTGGCCAACATACGACTGTGGAAGTCCTTCGATCGCCTTTCTTTTTTTGGCGGGATCAACAACCTGTTCGACAGGGCTTATTATGACAACATTCGGATCAATGCCTTTGGCAAAAGATATTACGAACCGGCTCCGATGAGAAACTTTTACCTTGGGATGAACATTACTTTTTTATGATTTTGTTGAAAAAAACCAAAACCTATTTGATGGATGGGTAAACGGGACTTTTTTTTGATGTTTTTGAAAAGTTCCCCACTTTTTTTAACACGAATATTAGTTTGGCATAGTTTTTGTAAAAGTTAACTTTATAATTTTCGAACAAACATTCGAAATTTTTAAACATTATTAATTAATTTAATTTTTATCAAATGAAAAAAGGTTTATTAGGTCTTTTGGTTTTTGCCCTGGCGGTTGTTGGGTGTCAAAACTACGACGACCAATTTGACGATCTGAACACGAAAATCACTAATCTTTCAACTTCTGTAAGTGGTCTTCAGGCGGTTCAAACTGCAGTTACTGCCTTAGGAACCAAGCTTGATAATCTTGCTGGAAGTGCATTGACGGATGCAGATTTAACCAAAATCTTAGCTGAAGTTGCTGCTGTGAAAGCTGAGGTTGCAAACATCAAATCTACTGACGTTAGTAGCATCGAAACTGAAGTTGATGGTATTAATGCAGAAATTGATCAAATTTTGGAGAAATTAGGAGACTTATTGGCTGCTAATGCTTTTTATGAAGGCAATTTAGTCATTAAGAACTTAGGTCAATTGGCGAATGCTCATGAAATGGTAAAAACAGGTGCTGATGACCCAACCATTACTGTTAAAGGTAATGTTGATGTTGTTGTAGGTACTGGTGGTGTTACCAAAGACAGTATTGCATCGGTAAATCTTATTTTAGCTAAAATAAGATCCATTCAAGGAACTGCTACTGTAACCACAGATGCAAATGCTGATTTGGGAGCTTTAACCTATGTAACTGGAGGTGTTGCTTTTGACGGAACAAATGGTAAGGCCAACGTTACCGCCTCTAAACTACTTACTGTTGATGGTAGTATGACCATTACAGGTATTAATGGTGCGTTAAGTTTCCCTTCTTTAGGTTCGGTTGTTGCTGTTACTATTACTGAATCTGCAAATGCCACTGTAACTTCTGTTGACTTTTCTTCCTTGACTGCTGGTAAAGTTTTGACTGGTACGAATAGTCTTGTTTTGGCGAAAGCTACATCTGTTAAACTTGGAGGAACATTAGCTTCTGTTGTGACCCTTGATAAATGTATTGAGTTTGTTCATGGTGGTGGAGGTGCTCAAGCTTCATTAACTTTGTCCTTAGGCGGAACAAATGCTACTCTTTCTTTAGCCGCTACGTCTTTCACAGGTGAAGTTTCAATTACTACTACTGGAAATATTAACCTTCCTTCAGTAACCAAAATTGTAACAACCACTCTTCAAGGAATTACAGCTGCCTCTGAGGCCCACCTTCCTGCCTTAACAGAAGTT
>JAURMQ010000130.1 GCA_030830625.1 Flavobacteriaceae bacterium | reverse complement strand
ATGCACACGGAGGCCATCAATCACGATCCTGCAATTACATTTTTTCAAACCGGCTCTCAATTGCCTGGCCGACCCAGTATAGGCTCTTGGATGAGTTATGGTTTGGGAAGTTTGAATGATAATTTGCCTTCTTTTATTGTTTTGTTGTCAACGGGAAATGGTAAGCCACAACCCCAGCCTTTGTATTCTAGGTTGTGGGGCAATGGTTTTCTGAGTTCTCTTCATCAGGGGGTTCAGTTTAGATCGGGAAAAGATCCGGTGCTCTATTTGCAAAACCCAGAGGGCGTTTCTCACCGTGAGAGAAGAAAAATGTTGGATCATTTGGCTGCTCTCAACGAGGCTCAAGAAAAAACCTTTGGGGATCCAGAAATCAACAGTCGAATTTCCAATTATGAGATGGCCTACAGGATGCAAACCTCTGTTCCGGAGGTGATGGACATCAGCGATGAACCGGATCACATACTGAGAATGTATGGTAAAAATTCCTATACTCCAGGAACCTATGCGGCCAATTGTCTTTTGGCACGTCGATTGATTGAGAAAGACGTCCGATTTGTTCAATTGTATCATACCGGATGGGACCAACACGACAATCTGCCCTCACAAATCAAAAGACAGGCAGAAGATGTCGATCAAGGTACAGCAGCCTTGATTATGGACCTTAAACAGAGAGGATTGTTGGAAGATACCCTTGTGATTTGGGGTGGAGAATTTGGCCGAACCAACTACTGTCAGGGGAAACTCACCGACACCGACTATGGAAGAGATCACCACCCTCGATCCTTTACCATTTTTATGGCGGGTGCTGGAATTAAACCAGGATTCACTTTTGGAGAGACCGATGATTTCGGTTATAATATTGTCAAAGACCCTATGCATGTTCACGATTTACAAGCTACTTTATTGCATCAGTTTGGGATCGATCATGAAAAAATGATCTACAAAACCCAAGGGCGAAGGTTCAGATTGACCGATGTTTCGGGTGAAGTGAAAAGAGATATTTTATCCAGCTGATCCCGTGGACTATACCTTTGAGATAATAAAGTATATCGGAAAGTTTCATCCTTTGGTGTTGCATCTTCCTATTGGGTCGTTGTTGATGACTTTTTTGTTACTTCTGATTTCCAAGTTTCAAAAGGTAGCACTGGATAAAGCCATTAGAATTGGAGTGGACTTTTCCTTTGTAGGCGCTTTACTCTCTAGTGTTTTAGGCTATTTTCTCTCTCTTGATGAAGCGTATGAATTCGGCACCTTAAAATTCCATTTTTGGGCCGGCGTGATTACCCTTATATTCAGTTTGAGTTTGTGTGTGTTACACCGCATAAAAGGGAAAGAACAATTGTTTTTCGGGGGATACGTTTTAACCTTGATTGCCTTGTCCATAACCGGGCACCAAGGAGCTATGATTACCCATGGAGAGGAATATCTCTCTACTGCAGAGCTGTTTGAGACCCCTCCTGTAATGGTTCAAAAAGACAGCTTAGATTATTACAGCGAGGTGGTACATCCTATTTTTGAAGACAAGTGCATCAGTTGCCACAACGCCAACAAAAGCAAAAGTAAATTGAGTATGGATCGTTACGATTTGCTTTTAAAGGGAGGAGAGCGCGGAAGCCTTTTTGATCCCAACAACATCACAGAAGGTCAATTGTTGAAGTATATAAATCTACCCTTGGAAGATAAAATGCATATGCCTCCAAAAAACAAGTCTCAACTGACTGAAAATGAAAAATGGCTTTTGACCTATTGGGTAACCTCAGGTTTTTATCTCAAAAAAGAAGAATCCTTGAGTTGGGCTGAAAATGATTCTTTAAAAACCCACGTATTGTCCTTTATGGGACTTGATGAAAAAATAAAACCCGCCTCAAAAGACGATTTGGCTCAGCTGTCCACTTTAGGGTTCAGGATTACGCCCAATGCATTGCATGATAATTTGTTGAAGGTCAAATTTTTGAAGAAGGAATTGACCGAAAAGCATCTTGAAACCTTAATAAACGTAAAAAATAATCTTATAGAATTGGATTTAAGTCATTCCAATTTCAACGATGAAATGGCCTTTGTACTCCAAGATTTACCGCGTTTAAAACTACTTCGATTGGACCAAACCCAAATCAGTGACGCCGCTTTAGAAGAGATCAAAAGCTCTTTAGAGGTTTTGAACCTCTGTAATACCCAAATTACTCCTCGGGGCATTCGAAACTTACTTGATAAGACAACAATTCCCGAAACCATTTATGCATGGAATACCCAGATCAACGAGGAGGAACAAAAACAACTGGCGTCAATCGTTCCGTCATTGATCCATTTTGGGAGTTACGAATTGTTTTCGGAGCAACTCAAACTTAGTCCACCAAAGTTAGTAAACACCAATACCTTATTTACTGACAGTGTGCGTATTGCATTCGAGGAGCCTAAGGTAAAAAACATAAGAATCCATTATACTTTGGATGGAAGTGAACCCCATGAAAGTTCACCTCTATATGAGGGTCCTTTTCAGTTGACTTCCTCTTCAAACCTTAAGGCCAAGTCAATCAAAAAGGGCTGGACCGATAGTGATATCATAGATAAAATGATTTTTAAAAACAATCTTCATGTGCTTGATTACAAGGTAAACAACGAGCTTCATCATAGTTTTTCCATCAGCCATCATGTGAATTTTACCTTTGAGGATAATCAATCCATTCTCTTTGATGGTAAAAAAGGTGAGAAGGTTTATAGAGGAACAAGCATTGAGCATGGGAAGACGTGGCTGGGTGTTGTGGAGCAGGATTTAGAAATTGAAGTACAATTGAAGGAACCCGAAAAAATACGATATGTCACTTTAAGTTTATTGGAGAATCACGATATGAAAACTATTTTTCCCAAAAAAATAGAGGTGTATGGAAAGTCGGAAGACGGAAAATACATTTTACTGAAAGACATGTCTATTCCCGTGATGCACCTTCCTGATGAACGCATTTCCTATTTTAAGGATTTTACATTAGAGGTGGATTTAAAAGATTACAGTGAAGTCAAGATATTGGCTTTGAACCATATGAGGTTTCCTGATGCCCCTGTTTACCGGAAATTGATCAAAAAAAATTCCTGGATTTTTATTGACGAATTAATTTTCTGGTAGTTGATTCCAGAAGCGGCTAAAATTTAAACTCAATGATGTCATCACCACTAAAAACACACTTCGGTCGTCCCCAACGATTCCTGATTTTTTCACTTTTTATATTTAGCTTTTTAGGCCATCTCCAAGCGCAACACAATAGTTTAGACCTCATAAAGACTAGAGTCTATAACAGTATCATTGCTGATTATTCTGATCATTCTGTTAAGGATAAAGAAACCCATTTTGACGATGGTGCAATCGATACAATACTTTCTGAATTTGACGGTGAAAAATGGCCTTATATTCACTACGATGATGTTTCCAGAGAAGGATTCGATAATGGAATTCACCTGAACAACCTGGTCAAAATGGCCGTAGCCTATAAAGTGGGCAGCTCAAAGTATTTTAAAGATAAGGTCATGCTGGGTAAAATCATTGACGGATTGCGTTTTTGGTGTGATCGTGATTTTATTGGAGAAAATTGGTGGAACAACCAAATAGGCACCCCGAGAAGTATGGTTGACTTAATGTTGCTGGTGGGTGATGAAATTCCTCAAAATCTCATTGTCCAAGCTCAAGTGATGATCAATCGCGCTGATATCAATAAGGGAGGTTCCAGACCGGGTGGAGATAGGATTAAGGTTTCCTCCATTGCAGCCAAAAATCAACTTTTTTTGAACAACAAAAAACAATTTGATTTGATCATTGATATCATTGAAAATGAAATCAAGTTTGTGGATTGGATCGGTTCAGAATTTGGTTATACCTATTCCAAATCCAACCGAGGAGGTTTTGATGAATTTTCAAAAGCCAATGGCAGGGGATTGCAGTACGATTATAGTTTTCATCACAGAACCGATGGGGTGAACAATACCCTTTCCTATGGATTAAGCTGGGCACAAGCTTTTGTTGAATGGGCTCACTATGTTAGAGGTACCGACTATTCCTTTTCGGCCGAAAAGTCTAAAATTTTGGTCGACTATTATTTAGATGGTGTATGTAAGACCTCAGTTTTTGGGATTAAACCAGACTATGGAGCTAAAAACAGAAGCATATCAAGACCGGGAAGTACCAAAGCTTTTGACAACCATATTCCTGAAAAAATTATTGCCATAACGGATTATAGGCAAGAAGAAATGAAAGCCATCATTCGACTACGGTCCGGAAAAGGGGTTGAAGATACAACCTCTCATGCTACGTTTTATTGGAACAGCGAGCACTTTACCTATCAAAGGCCTACGTTTTACACCTCAGTTAGACTTTACTCTTCGCGCAATATGAATATGGAAAGCCCCTACAACAGTGAGGGACTTTTGAATCATCACCGGGGAGATGGGGCCAATCACCTCTATACCCGAGGTAACGAGTACGACGATATTTCACCTGTTTTGGATTATCAAAAAATAACCGGGACAACCACCGTACAAAAAGAAAAATTACCCCATTACAATGAAATCAAAAAATTGGGTCTGACCGATTTTGTGGGTGCTGTCACCGATGGACGTTATGGTGCCGTAGGCTTTGATTTTAAAAGCATACACGATCCATTGGTTGCCCGAAAAGCTTGGTTCTTTTTTGACGATCAATACGTATGTATGGGGTCGGGAATTTCATCAAAATCTGAAAACGAAGTCAATACTACTTTAAATCAGTGTTTGTTGAAGGGAGCCGTTACGGTTTCTTCCAAAGGTAAGCGTCAAGCAATTGAGCCTGGAGCTCAAATTTATCGTGATTTGGATTGGATTTACCATGATAAAATAGCGTACTTTCTCCCTACACCCATCGATGTTTCTATACAAAACAACACCTCAAAAGGCTCTTGGTTGAATATCAGTAAGCAGATCGACTCTCCCAAGGAAATCATTGGGAAAGAAGTATTTAAAGCTTGGATCAATCATGGCCAATCTCCCGATAATGCTACTTACCAATACATTGTTTGGCCCAATATTCGCTTGGATGAAGTAGAGGAGGCTAAACTAAATGCGTTGGAGACACTCTCCAATACCCCTTATTTACAGGCGGTACGCCATACTGATCTTCATCTCCTTCAAGCTGTTTTTTACAAAGCAGGAGCCTTGACAGTAGGGGAGGACTTAAAAATTCAAGCAAGTGCTCCCTGTATTATTATGGTGCAAACGAATCAAAAGGGTGAAATTGTTAAAATCACTGCCAGTGATCCCAACAGAGAATTAAGTGCATTGGTTTTGACGGTTTCTAAAAAATTCAAAGCCAGTGGAGCTCAATTTAAAACCTTCTGGAATTCAGAGCAAAACCGTTCAGAGATCCTCATAAGCTTGCCTCAGGGTAATTTCTCAGGTCAATCGGTTGTGATTCAATAATCTAGTGATCTAACGGCTTTTCTCCTTCATACATCTATTTTTTGGTCCAGGGACTACAAGGGAACTGTAGCATCGATTTTTTATTTGGCCGTAACGTTTCCTATGCCATAAATTAATCCTAAGTTTGCGGCCTTATCAACAACATGGCACTACAATCACTTTTTCCAACCCCAATCTTTGTCTTTTTCATAGTGATTGGTTATTCCCCATTCCTTTAATTTCCATTTTAAACCTATTAATCATTGGTCCAATCTTAGATGAAGAAGTATTTAAATTTATTTGATTTTAATCAAAAGGTAGATTATAAAATTGAGGTATTATCGGGCGTAACGGTTGCCTTAGCCTTAGTGCCAGAAGCAGTAGCTTTTGCATTGGTGGCAGGTTTATCACCACTCACAGGACTCTATGCTGCTTTTGTGATGGGCTTGGTCACCTCTATTTTTGGAGGACGACCGGGAATGATATCGGGAGCTACGGGTGCGATAGCTGTTGTCATTGTAACTTTGGCAGTTTCTCACGGACCTGAGTATATCTTTGCCGCAGTTGTGTTGGCTGGAATAATCCAATTGGCTGTTGGTTTTTTAAAATTGGGAAAACTTATGCGGTTGGTTCCCCATCCTGTGATATTTGGTTTTGTCAACGGATTAGCCATTATTATTTTTACTTCACAATTGGAT
>JAURMQ010000129.1 GCA_030830625.1 Flavobacteriaceae bacterium | reverse complement strand
GCCGCCAATTCAAATGAAAGGGAATCCGAATCCACAGGGTGGAATGAACCGTCTTTCAAAGTAACTTTCATGGCATCCACTTCAAATCCTGCTAAAGGACCGTTTTTCATGGAATCTCTAAACCCTTTTTCTACAGAAGGAATATATTCTTTAGGAATATTCCCTCCTTTGATTTCATTGACGAATTCGAGTCCTACCTTTCCTTCTTCGGCAGGCTCAAGAGTGAATACGATATCGGCGAACTTACCACGACCTCCCGTTTGTTTTTTATACACTTCGCGGTGATCTGCAGCTGCGGTAAGCGCTTCTTTGTACTCTACTTGAGGTTGGCCTTGGTTGACCTCAACCTTGAATTCTCGTCTGAGTCGATCGATGATAATATCCAAATGCAATTCTCCCATTCCAGAGATTACGGTTTGTCCTGAAGCCTCGTCGGTTTTCACTTGGAAGGTAGGATCTTCTTCTGCGAGTTTGGCCAAAGACATTCCGAGTTTATCAACATCGGCTTTGGTTTTGGGCTCAACAGCAATCCCAATTACGGGATCGGGGAAGTCCATACTTTCAAGTATGATAGGGGATTTCTCGGCAGAGAGGGTGTCCCCGGTTTTGATGTCTTTAAAACCTACGGCTGCTCCAATATCCCCTGCCTCAATAAAATCGATGGCATTTTGTTTGTTGGAGTGCATTTGATAGATTCGTGAAATACGCTCTTTTTTGGCCGTACGGTTGTTCAACACATAGGATCCTGCATCCAGTCTTCCCGAATAAGCTCTAAAGAAAGCCAGACGACCTACATAAGGATCGGTAGCAATCTTAAAAGCCAAAGCCGAAAAGGGCTCTTTAACATCAGGTTTTCTTGCAATTTCCTTCCCCGAATCAGGGTCGGTACCTATGATGGCTTGTTTGTCTTCTGGAGAAGGCAAATAGCGACAAACGGCATCCAGTAAAAACTGAACTCCTTTATTTTTGAATGAAGAACCACAAATCATAGGGATGATACTCATTTCCTGAGTGGCTGCCCTAAGTGCATTGTGGACTTCGTCTTCTGAAATAGAATCGGGATCTTCGAAGTATTTTTCTAAAAGATTCTCGTCGTATTCAGCCACGGCTTCTATGAGCTGTCCTCGGAGTTTCTCCGACTCCTCTTTTAAGTCTTCGGGTATGTCGATAACATCGAAAGTAGATCCAAAGTTGTCGTCATGCCATACGATGGCTCTGTTTTTGACCAAGTCCACGATTCCTTTAAAATCTTCTTCATCTCCAATGTTTAACACAATTGGAACGGCGTTGGATTTGAGCATGTCTTTTACTTGTTGGCAGACGTTGAGGAAGTTTGATCCTTGTCTGTCCATCTTGTTGACAAATCCAATACGAGGGACTTTATAGTTGTCGGCCAAACGCCAGTTGGTTTCCGACTGAGGTTCTACCCCATCTACTGCAGAAAACAAAAAGACCAATCCATCGAGTACTCTGAGTGATCGGTTTACCTCTACCGTAAAATCGACGTGACCGGGGGTATCAATAATATTGAAGTGGTATCCATTGGCATCTTCAGTGGGATTGCCTTGTTCGGTGGGAAATTGCCATGTACAGGTTGTAGCAGCAGAAGTAATGGTAATTCCTCTTTCTTGCTCTTGCTCCATCCAGTCCATTGTGGCAGCACCGTCGTGTACCTCACCAATTTTGTGGCTCACTCCAGTATAGAATAATATTCTTTCTGTAGTGGTTGTTTTTCCTGCATCGATGTGAGCAGCGATACCAATGTTACGGGTGTATTTTAGATCTCTTGACATTTTTGATTAAAATCTGAAGTGTGAGAACGCTTTGTTGGCCTCAGCCATTTTGTGGGTATCCATTCTTTTCTTCACAGCAGCACCTTCTTCTTTGGCAGCCGCCAATACCTCTTGGGCAAGACGTAAAGCCATTGATTTTTCATTGCGCTTTCGTGCAGCTGTAATCAACCATTTCATGGCCAAAGAGACTTTTCTGTCGGGACGGATTTGCATCGGAATTTGGAAAGTGGCTCCTCCTACCCTTCTGCTTCTTACCTCAACATGAGGCATTACATTGGATAAAGCATCTTTCCACAATTCTAAAGGTGTTTTTTCCTCGTTTTGATTGCGTTGTTCAACAATTTCCATGGCATCATAGAAAATATTGAATGCCGTAGATTTTTTGCCATCCCACATCAACATATTCACAAAGCGTGTGACCAATTGGTCATTAAATTTTGGATCAGGAAGGAGCGGGCGTTTTTTAGCTTGTCTTTTTCTCATAATTAGTTATTAAGGAATTAAGGCTATTTTTTGGGTCGTTTGGCACCGTATTTAGAACGGCGTTGTAAGCGACCTTGTACACCTGCAGTGTCGAGTGCGCCTCTAACAATGTGATATCGGACTCCAGGCAAGTCCTTAACTCTTCCGCCACGGACCAATACTATCGAGTGCTCTTGGAGGTTGTGTCCTTCTCCCGGAATGTAAGCATTGACCTCTTTTCCATTGGTCAAACGAACCCGAGCGACTTTACGCATCGCCGAATTCGGCTTTTTAGGCGTGGTGGTGTACACACGGGTACAAACCCCACGTCTTTGAGGACACGAATCCAAAGCAGCCGATTTACTCTTCTTGGTAATGGTGACTCTTCCTTTTCGTACTAATTGTGCTATCGTTGGCATAAACTTTTATAAAACCCCATTTTTATGGGCGTGCAAATGTAGAAATTATTTTTTTCTATTCAAACCCTTAACCCCCAAATTTTGTAGTTTTTTTAAAAAAAACAGCATCCGAAAAAATGATCCCATCGAATATCCCTTTTTTAAATCTAAGGGATCCTTTTGATATTCTAAAATTATTTCCGGTTGTATCGGTGTATTGGCATGAAAAACGCAGTGATTTTTTTTTATTTTTTGATTGGAATTCAGCACTACTCATAGAAGATGAGCAAAGAAAAAGACCCGCAATAATTTTACATAATGATAAAAATGACCAAAAGAAAACCTAAACTTTAAAACAACTGTAGATCATTTATAAATGAGTATTCTAATTGTTGCAGGTGTCACTTGAGCCTACCATTCCATTGAAAAATAGGATTATACCGTTTATTTGAATAATTTCGCTCAAATTTTGTTGATACATGTTGTATTGAAGTTGTGTTGAAGTTTAAAATTTAATTATTCACTTTATTTATAAATGAAATATATACTCTACTCCTCCGTATTCTTCTTCCTTTTTCCCTTTTTGATTTTTGCTCAACAGAACATCACTGTCAGTGGAGTTGTCTCAGATGAGATGGGGATGCCTTTACCGGGCGCAACTGTACTTGAAAAGGGAACCCTCAATGGTGTTTCAACAGATTTTGATGGCCATTATACCATAGAAGTACTGGAGGGAGCCCGTTTGGATTTCAGCTATGTAGGCTACCAAGCTCAATCGGTTGTGGTTTCTTCCGAAAGCCCTATAAATATTTCTCTAATGCCCGATAATGAATTGGAAGAAGTGGTGGTTGTAGCCTATGGAGTCCAATCCAAACAATCCATTGTAGGGTCTGTGGCGGTCATCTCAGAAAGTGAAATTCAATCCCAACCGGCGACCACCATCACCCAAGCCCTTCAAGGAAGTGTGCCCGGAATCAATGTCATCAATTCTGGAGGGATACCGGGAACCAATCCCACCATAAGAATCAGAGGGATAGGCTCGATTAATGCTTCGGCATCACCTCTGATCATTGTCGATGGCGCCCCTTTCAATGGCAATCTAAACAGTATTGCCCAAGAACAAGTCGCCTCTATTTCGGTTCTTAAAGACGCTTCTTCAACCGCATTGTACGGGTCTCGAGGTGCCAACGGTGTTATTATTGTAACCACTAAATCTGGAACCCGATCAACACCGACAAAAATTTCTCTTTCAACCGTTTACGGTAATTCCACTATGGCGACTCCCATGCACGATTTAATAGGCATTGACGATTATACCCAATTTTTTTGGGAAGCCTACCGCAATAATGAACTGTATGAAAACAAGCTTTCTCCTGAAGCGGCGGCTGCCGCTGCTTCTTCCAACTTAGTCTCTGCAATGGGCTACAATCCTTATGGAATTCCCGAGCCTGTGGACAATCAAGGAAATTTATTGGGGGATGCTTTATGGGATACCGACTGGAAAAAAACAATCCTTAATCCCAATGCGTATAAAAGACAACACGGCTTGTCTGTCAATGGGGGCAGTGAAAAAACCTCTTTTTATTTTGGTTCGAACTATCTCAAAGAAGAAGGGCAAGTCAAAACCACTTATTTTGAACGATTTGCCACCCGACTCAGTATCGATTCGCAGGTCAATGATTATATCCAATCGGGTCTCAATTTATCATACACTACCTCAAAACAAAATTCACCCAACCAATCGGGAAGTAGTTATGCCAATTCTATTCAATGGATTTATACTGTACCGGGTTATTATCCATTATACAGAAGAAACAGTGAGGGTACTCTAATCAATGATAGTAGCGGTTCTCCAGTTCTAGATTACGGAAATAACAACAGTCAAATTGTAAATGGGGTGAGGCCTGCCCTGTCAAATGAAAATGGACTGGGTGCCATCATCAACAACGAAATTCTGAAAAGCAGAACCTATGTTTCGATGAATGGGTATATGAAGGTGGATTTGCTTCCGGAACTGAATTTCAAATCGAATATTTTCTATGAAAGAGCCACAATCGACGATTTCCAATACACCCATAATAAGTTTGGTGCTGCCTCAAGTGTTCAAGGAAGAGTAGCACAAGACCGTAATTTTTTCACCACGCTAAACGCCATTCAAACCCTTAATTACACCAAAAGTTTGGGGTTGCATCAGATCACTGCAGCGGCTATATTTGAATCTTATCAATTTGAAGAAAATCTATTACAGGCGCAAGGAACGGGTTATTTACCGGGGGTGAAAGTACTCAATGGGAGTACTGTTCCGGAAGGGGTTGGAGGTGCCGTCAATGAAGAAAGAATATTGAGTGCCATCAGTCGTTTAAGTTACCACTACAACAACAAATATTTTGCGGAATTTTCATTCAGACGGGATGGGTCCACTCGGTTTTCAAAAGATACCCGATGGGGGAATTTTTATTCTTTGGGTGGCTCTTGGATTGCATCCAATGAATCCTTTTTTGAAAATATCGACTGGCTCCATTACTTGAAATTTAAATTCTCCTATGGAGAATTGGGTAATAATAGAGATATCGGGTATTTCCCCTACCTACAAGTCTTTGAATCGGGTTACAATCAATTGGACAATACAGGAGTAATTTCCTCAGAGTTTGTCGATCCACATTTATCATGGGAAAAAACAGCCCTTTACAACATAGGAACAGAATTCGCTCTTTTTGACGGTAAACTAGAGGGAATGATTGAATATTACAGCAAAGAATCTATTGATTTGATTTACGATAAGCCTCTGGCCCTTTCCACAGGTAACGAATCGATCAAAACCAATGTTGGAGCCATAAAAAATTATGGCTTAGAATTTTCCCTCAGCTCTATGATCCTAAAACAAGAGGACCTTAGCGTTAAGTTGGGACTCAATTTTTCATTCGACAAAAATAAAATTACCGATCTAACACAAGAGGAATTCATCAATGGCACCAAAAAATGGCAAGTTGGAAAATCCCTCTATGAGTTTTTCATAAGAGAATCTGCTGGGGTTGATCCCCAAGACGGCTACCAGATGTGGTACAAGGATGTAGAAACCGAAGATGGAGAAAAGACAGGAGAAAGAATAACCACCAAAGAATATGGTGAAGCCACCCGATACTATTTAGATAAATCTTCTCTTCCGGAAGTCATAGGAGGGTTGAGTACGAATGTGGCATACAAAAATTTTGAACTGAGTGCTTTAATCAATTTCAGTTTCGGATCCTATGTATATGACAGCGTTTACGCAAGTCTGATGAGTGGTTTTGAGTCTTCAGGAAGAACGGGACACCCTGATCTTGCTAAGAGATGGCAAGCACCGGGAGACGTGACCGATGTTCCGCTGTTACTGAACGGACAAAATGACTTCAACTCTTCTTCTTCACGTTTTTTATTTAAAAACGATTATGTACGCTTGAGAGGGCTCAATCTCGGTTATACTTTCGAAGAACGCTGGATCGAAAAATATCAGATTCAAAGTTTGAGGGTGTATTTCCAAGGTGATAATATATTTACCTATCAATCGCATAAGGGAATTGATCCTGAGCAAGCACTATCTGGAATGACCAACTCCAGATCGCATCAAATGAAAACCTTTTCTATAGGGGTGAATCTCCAATTGTAAAATCTTTTAATAATGAAAAAACAATACTGTACACTTTTGGTTTTGAGCAATTTACTGCTGTTGGGTTGTGAGAAAGATTATTTGGATCAACCCAAACCTACAGAAACTGTAAATGCATCCGTAATTTTTGAATCTGTTGACGGAGTAGAGGCTTTCATGTCTGGAATCCTCAGGCTGAGTCGCTCTCAATTTGAGCGAACCGACTCAGGAGGGCTGTATTCAATGTATTTTGCAAGAGTCGTAAAAGGAAATGATCTTGTACTGGGCTACCAATGGTACCTTTATGATTACGAAAATGACAACAGGGAGTCCACCTACGTTCGTACCACTTTCAGTTGGGAATTCCCCTACTCCATGATCAATCAATTGAACCTTTTGATTGATGGAGTGAAAAAAAGTAGTAAGCTCTCCGAACCCGAAAAAGATGCCTTTTTAGGGCAAGGATATGCCCTGCGCGCTTTTTATTATTTCCAATTAGCCATGGAATTTCAACATACTTATTCCTACGACACCTCACTCCCTGCCCCTCCGATATACAAGGAACCGGCACTGGAAGGAAAAGCCATGTCCACTTTGGGTGAACTTTACGATTTTATTCTTTCGGATCTCAATACTGCTGTTGAAATTGTTCCCGAAACCAGAGTCAACAAATCATACATCAACCGAAATGTTGCCTACGCTATTTTAGCCAGAGTTCATCAAGTAATGGGCAATTGGCAAGAAGCAGCCAATGCCGCTGCTATTGCCCGACAAGGCTTTGAACTCTCTCCAAGTGAATACCGTTTGGGTTTCGACGACATCAATGCCCGTGAATGGATATGGGGAATGCCCCAGCGTGCGGATCAATCCAACTATTTTTACATCGCCCCCCATGCCTTTACAGACAATGTAAATGATGGATATGGATTGGCTTTTTGGAATAAAGAATTTGTATCCCTCTTCACGCCAACGGATGTAAGAAATACATTTGTAGATCTTTATAAGGTTGGTAATGGGAATCAGTATTATGCAAGAGCTTCCTCAAAATTTACTTTTGATTTCAGCTCCGACATTCCCATCATCAGGTCCCCCGAGATGCTGTTGATCGAAATAGAGGCGAAGGCCCGTTTGGGAAATGAAAGTGAAGCTTCCAGCTTATTGTTGAGTTTACAAAAAAATAGAGATCCCAACGCGAGTGCCAGTGGTAATAGCGGAAACGCTTTAATTGAAGAAATTTTGGTGGAAAGGAGAAAAGAACTTTATGGAGAAATGGGAGTAGAATGGTTTGATGCCAAAAGACTTCGTAGAGGCATTACACGCACAGGAAATCACCGCGTAGGAAGCTCAGCCAATCTTCTTCCCGACGATAAAAAGTTTTTTCTGAAAATTCCTCAAAAAGAGATCGACACCAATAGCTTTATCGACGAGTCCATCAATAGCAATCGTTAAACCATTCCGACTGCTTTTTGCCATTACCGATCGATTCGGAAAAATAAATCGAGATTTCTACTGGGTAATTTCTAAATTGCAGTAATGAAAGAAGCTCAAGAAATTTATGGAATCCGTGCCATCATGGAAGCCATTATTCAGGATAAAACCATAGACAAAATATGGTTACTCAAGGGACAACAGGGACATTTGTTCAAGCAGTTGGAACAAAAAATCCACGAAAAAGGAATTTCCTTTAGCTATGTTCCTGTGGAACGACTGGAAAGGTTTTCACATCAAAATCATCAAGGTGCGGTAGCCCGAATTGCTCCAGTCAACTTTGTTGCATTGGAAGAGCTGATAGAAAATAATTTAACCCAAAAAAGCGTTTACCTCCTTTTAGACGGCATCACCGATGCGCGAAATTTAGGCGCTATCATCAGAACGGCTGCAGCAGTAGGTGTCAAGGGAATCGTTTTGCCACAGACGGGTTCTGCTCCAGTGAATGCCGATACGGTAAAAACTTCTGCTGGAGGTATTTTTTCTGTTCCATTGGTAAAAGTAAACCATTTGAAAGACGCTCTGTTTTTGTTTCAAGCCCATGACATCAAAACAGTAGCCGTGAGCGAAAAAGCCGAAAAAACTGCTTATGAATACCCTTTTGAAGGATCATTGGCATTCATTCTGGGGGCGGAGGATAAAGGAATTCAAAAAGGACTTCTCAACATGGCTGATGATTCGGTAAAACTCCCCATGAACGATCAAATGGATTCACTCAATGTAAGCGTTGCCTGTGGTATTATGCTGTACGAAGTAAAACGACAACAGTTTTATCGTTAAATTTTATGTGACATGAACACCCCTTTGGCTGAAAGAATGCGTCCTAAGAATTTGGAAGAATACGTAGGGCAAGAACATCTGATGGGTCCCAAAGGAGGCTTGACCCCTATCCTCAAAAGCGGAAATCTTCCTTCAATGATTTTATGGGGTCCTACAGGAACGGGCAAAACCACCTTGGCTCGATTGCTTGCTCTTCAAAAAGAAAGACCTTTTTATCAACTCTCCGCCATCAATTCGGGGGTAAAAGAAATCAGAGATATTCTTCAAAAGGCAGAACACAACGGCGGTTTGTTTTCCGGCAAAAGCCCCCTTTTGTTTATTGATGAAATTCACCGATTCAGCAAATCTCAGCAGGATTCGTTATTGGGAGCTGTTGAAAAAGGAAGTATTACGCTTATTGGAGCCACAACAGAAAACCCCAGTTTTGAAGTCATCAACGCTTTATTGTCTCGATGTCAGGTTTATGTTCTCAATCCACTCAACAAAAGTCAATTGCAGCAACTGATCTCAAATGCTCTGCATCACGATATTGAAATAAAAAATAAAAAGGTTGAAATACTCGAAGACGATGCATTATTGAAAATCTCTGGGGGAGACGCCCGAAAACTGCTTTCAGCCCTTGAACTGGTGATCAACAGCTCCCCCGAACCCATAAAAATTGACAATGCCTTGGTACTGGAAAAGGTGCAAACTCAGATGGCCATGTTTGATAAAAATGGTGATTTACATTACGATATCATTTCTGCCTTTATTAAATCCATACGCGGCAGTGATCCCAACGGTGCTGTTTATTGGTTGGCCAGAATGATTGAAGGCGGCGAAGATGTAAAATTCATTGCCAGAAGGATGCTGATTCTCGCCTCCGAAGACATTGGCAATGCCAATCCCAATGCATTGGTTTTGGCCAACAGCACTTTTCAAGCCGTCCATGTATTGGGTTTTCCAGAAGCGAGGATTCCACTCAGCCAATGTGCCCTTTACCTCGCCAGTTCAGAAAAAAGCAATGCCTCCTATACTGCGATCAATAAGGCACAGCAGATGGTAAAAGAAACTGGTGACCTTGGAGTCCCTTTACCTCTTCGCAATGCCCCCACTCAATTGATGAAAGAATTGAATCATGGAAAAGGCTATCAATATGCCCATGATCACGACAATAATTTTTCTGATATGGAATTTTTACCGAATGAAATTGAAGGATTTCGGTTTTATGAACCCGGAGAAAATGCTAAAGAAAATCAAATTCGAAAATTCCTGAAATTGAGGTGGAAAGACAAATACGGATATTAATTTTTCCTCCAGAAAAATGGAGTAAATAAAATCAATACTGTAAACAATTCCAACCTACCTATCAACATCAAAAAAGAGGACCAATATTTACCCAACCAAGGCAATTGACTGTAATTGTTTGCAGGACCAAAATCCCCAATGGCTGGACCTACATTTCCAAGGGAAGAGGCTGCTACTCCTATTGCATTTTCAAAATCCAAGCCGATCAAACCAAAGACCAAACTTCCTACAATAAATGAGATCATATATAGAATGAAAAAGCCTAAAATATTTCCAATGATTTCTTTACTCACTACCTTTCCGTTGTATCGGGATTGAATAATGGCATTGGGATGCAAAGCTCTTTTGAATTCCAAAAATCCACTTTTAATCATCAGCAAGTGTCTCACCACCTTAATGCCCCCCGAGGTACTTCCAGCTGAGCCCCCTAAAAACATCAAACCAAAAAAGAAAATGGTCATAAAGGGCGTCCAAGCAGTGTAATCCGCTGTTACAAATCCCGTCGTGGTTACTATGGCTAAAACCTGAAATAAAGAGTGCCTCAAGCTGCTTTCAATTTTTCCCCAAACCTCAGGATGATCAAAGGAATCGTTGGTCAAATCTACTTGTGTAATCAATACGATGAAGACAATGATGGAAAAGACAAAAATAAACTTGGCAAAGGTCAAGAATTCATTGTCTTGAAAAATCTTCAAGAATTTGCCCTTAAAAGCAAAATAACTCAAGACGAAATTTGAGGCAGCGAGAAACATAAAAACAATAATGATGTACTGAACCCAAGGCAGATGATTCCAATGGGCTAAACTGTCATTTTTAGTAGAAAATCCACCCGTTGACATAGTACACATAGCGTGATTGACGGCATCAAAAAGAGACATTCCCGCTACATACAAAAGCAAGGTTTCTGCCACGGTATAAGAAACATAAATCAACCATAATCTTTTGGCAGTATCCGTAATTCTGGGATGTAATTTGTCACTGTTGGGTCCTGGAGCTTCGGCGGTAAACAGCTGCATCCCTCCTATACCCAATAGCGGTAAAATTGCAATAGCCAAAACAATGATTCCCATACCTCCAATCCAATGGGTCATGCTACGCCAAAATAGAATTCCGGCAGGCAAGGATTCAATATCATTCAGGATGGTGGATCCCGTTGTGGTATACCCCGACATTGTTTCGAAAAAAACGGAGGGTAAATCCTCAATGGAGTCGGTCAATAAAAAAGGAGTCATTCCCGTAACCGTCATCAACACCCATCCCAAGGTTACGATGAGGTATCCTTCTCTTTTTTGGATTTGAGCTAAGTGGTTTCTGGAAACCAACATCATAAATCCCCCTAAAGTCATGACCAAAAAAGCGGAAAGTGTCATCTCAAAAGTCACCCCATCTTTCATCAACCAACTGGTCAAGGCGGCCAAAAGCATCAATCCTCCATTAAAAAGCAATAAAACGCCTATAATGTGGAGTATCACTTTAAAGTTGAATTTGGACATTTTAGAAATTATAAAAACAAACTTTCAACACGTTTTATGGCACGAGGCATGGCACAAACGACCACTCGGTCCCCTGGCATTATGATATAATCTCCAAGGGCTATAACCCCCTCACCCTCGCGAATTACCCCTCCTATGGTTGCCAGTCTGGGAAAATCTAAGTCTTTAATTTTGAAATGAGCCACTTTAGAATCCGGATTGACCACAAACTCTAAAATTTCAACATTGAGATTGTTCAAGGTAGTCATGTCTACAACTTCTCCCCTTCTGATGTACCTAAAAATGGTATTGGCAGTGAGTAGTTTTTTATTGATCAAAGTATCGATTCCAATGGCTTGAGACAGATGAAAATAATCCATATTTTCAACCAAAGCAATGGTTTTTTCAACCCCCTTTGAGCTGGCCATCAAACAAGACATAATATTGGTCTCTGAGTTTTCGGTAACCGAAATAAAAGCATCCATTGATTCTATCGACTCTTCTTCCAACAATTCAGAACTTCTTCCATCCCCATGAATCACCATCAAATCGGGTAATTCTTCAGAAATTTCCATTGCCTTGAGCTTGTTTTGCTCCAAGAGTATCACCCGAAACTTTTTTTCACAGAGTTCCCGAGCGGTATTAATTCCGATTTTGCTGCCCCCAAGAATCATTACATTTTTTATGGGTTTGTTACTTTTTCCTGAAAGTTTCTGAATTTCATCAACCCCTTCTTTTAGAGTAATAAAGAAAACCGTATCTCCTGCTTCAAAGAGAGTATCCCCCCTTGGGATAAGGGTAAACTGGGTTCCTTTTCGTTGGATTGCAATAGGCATAAAGTGAACATCGGGAAAGATAGAGGCAGCTTGCTTAACCGTTTTTCCTACAAAAGGAACATCGGTCCCCAATTGTGTTCCTATCATGGTCAAAGCGCCTTCTTCAAATTCATAACTGTTACTGAATGCGGATTGATCTAATAATTGCTGGATTTCTTGGGCAGCCAATTCTTCTGGTGAAATGAGTTCATCTACTCCAATATCTTGAAAACTAATGGACTCATCGGTGTTCGTATATTCTATGTTAGAAATTCTGGCGATGGTTCTTTTACAGCCCAGTTGTTTGGCCAAAGCACAAATAGTAATGTTTACCGTCTCGGAAGAGGTTACAGCAATGAACAAATCAGATTCGGCTGTATCCGAATCTTTTAACACTGCTAAAGAAGAAGCATTTCCTCTAAGCGTTTTGATGTCTAAATGCCCCTCGGCATAATTTAAACGCTCCCGCTCAGTGTCGATTAAGGTAATGTCAAGAGATTCGTACGAAAGAAGTTTTGCCAAATGGAAGCCTACTTCACCAGCTCCTGCGATTATTATTTTCATAATTTAAGTTCGAAAACTTACTGCAAATATAATAAAACCTTTGAGGTCCCTTTTTTAATTTATTGAAATCATAGTCGGAATCATTTATTATATCTTTGCACATGGCCAAAAAACAAGTGCTGCCCTACAAGGACAAAAAAAGTTCAAAAAAAACACAAGTCCGTCAAATGTTCGACGGAATCTCCCCTCAGTACGATCTGATGAATCGTATTATCTCTGGTGGAATCGATATAAAATGGCGCAAAAATGTAGTGTCCATGTTGATTGAAAAGCAACCTGAAAAGATTTTAGATGTAGCTACTGGAACCGGCGATTTGGCCATAGCACTTCTTCAAACTAAAGCCACTGAAATTATCGGCATCGACATTTCAGAAGGGATGCTCGATATAGGTAAACAAAAGGTGAGAAACAATCAGTGGGATCAAAAAATCAAAATGCAAATCGGGGACAGCGAAAACATTGACTATCCCGATGACTATTTTGATGCCGCCACTGTAGCTTTTGGGGTAAGAAATTTTGAAAACCTCGACAAAGGACTTTCAGAAATACTGAGGGTACTCAGGCCTGGAGGAGACTTGATAATATTGGAAACTGCCGTACCCAACAATTACCTCCTGCGACAATTTTATCACTTATACACCCAGTTTATAATGCCTGTTATAGGTAATATGTTCTCCAAAGACAAATCTGCCTATCAGTATTTATCGGATTCTGCAGCCGCTTTCCCTTTTGGAAAAGCCTTCAACAATATTTTAGCAAAAAATGGGTTTATAGAAATAGAAGATATTCCACAAACCTTAGGGGTAGCTTCGATTTATCGTGCACAAAAACCTGAAAAATAAAAGACTTCTTTTTGTAGCCTCTCTTCTAATGCTGGGAATTCATTGGGTTCATGCACAGTACCCCACAGTAAGAGAGACCATTACCAATCTTCCTAATTTTGATGATCTTTTCATTCACTTCGGATATTTTGTAGGAATCAATTCTTACGATTTTAAGTTTTCTTATGAAAAAGATTATTATCGTAAAAATTACCAGGATATTGAAGTGCTCTCAAAAAATGGTTTTAATGTGGGACTTCTTGCAGACATGAGGATCAATAAATACATCAACCTTAGAATAGAGCCTGGACTGTATTACACCAAACGAGATTTGATGTACCCTCCAAATTCAAGATTCAACAATGATTCGGATCGATTGAGAGAGGTAAAATCTACTTATATTCACCTCCCCTTAATGGTGAAGTTCAGTACCGAACGCATCAATAATTTTAGACCTTTTATACTTACTGGAATTTCAACTGATTTTAATTTGTCGAGTAATCATAAAAACACAGATGACAACTTCAGTAATGTTTTTAGAACCAGTCCAAAAAACATGAACTATGAGATTGGTTTAGGGTTTGATTTTTACTTATTCTACTTCAAGTTTTCACCTTCCATCCGGGGAATATTCTCTATGCAAAATGAACTCGTCCCAGACAATCCAAATAGCTACGGTGCAAGTCCTTGGACCAGTCCAATTTCTAAAATGGTGAGTAGAGGTTTTGCCCTCAATCTGACTTTTGAGTAGTTCATAAGTATTTAGGGGCGGAAAATTTCATTCAACAAGATGGCAGTGGCATTGGCAACATTGAGACTTTCGGGACCAGTGTCTGTCGAAAATGCTGGAATGGTAACGCGATTTCTGATTTTTTTTAATAATTCTTCTCCGATACCGTGAGATTCACTCCCCATTACCAAAAGACCGTTGGAAGAAAACGTTTGTTCATAATGAGAATTCCCGTTTAGGGTAGCGGCGTAAACCTCCGATTCACAATGATGCACCAATGAAACAAGATCCGTGTAGTGGCATTGAACTCGAGCAATTGAACCCATAGTGGACTGCACCACCTTGGGGTTAAAACAATCGACTGTGTTGGGACTACAATATATATTTTTGATCCCAAACCAATCACACAATCTAATGATCGTTCCCAAGTTCCCAGGATCCGCAATACTGTCTAAAGCAATCGAAAAACCATGGCCCCCGATAGGCGTTTGCTTGTATTTAGGCATGTGAAAAATGGCCAGTATAGGGCTGGCTGTAAACAAATGGGATACACTATTGAGTAGCGATTGTTTGATGGGCGTATGGGGAATGTCTTGGGGAGCATGAGTAGCATAAATTTCATGGGCTTTCCAGCCCGAATTTAGTAATTCACGAACTACCTTTTCGCCTTCAGCCACAAACAAACCCGTTTCTTGTCTGTATTTTTTTTTATTTAATTTACGGATATGCTTTAGTTGATTTTTGCTTAACATTCAAAAAACGTAATTTTAGCGAATATTCTTTTCATGGGAAACTACTTATCATCAAAGTTAACGATAATCTTTGTTTTGATTACGACACTCTCTGGGTGTACTAGTGCCAAAAAAATTGCGGGGGAAAAATACTTGCTGGAGAAAAATGTGATCTTCAAAAACAAGCAAGAGTTGACCCAAGATCCCGTAAAGTTTTTATTGGTGGATCAGCCCAACAGAAAAGTACTTGGGATTCCTCTCAAAAGAAATCTTTATATTTTGGCAGCTCCCCATCCCGATTCGGTATTTAACGAATGGCTTCACCAAAAACCTAAAAGAAAAAAACGTTTGGATAACTGGCTCTCTCCAAAACAAGTAAAGGAATTGGGCAGGTACAAATCGGGTTTTAACCATTGGCTCAAGGAAAGTGGGGAAGCCCCCGTTTTTTTAGATACGGTAGCCACTCGAAAAAACATCAACCGTTTAAAACAGTTTTACAAAAACCAGGGGTATTTCGATACCGATGTCAAATCTGAAAACATTTTGGGGACTCGACAAAAAGCAGTCGTTCATTATTTTGTTGAAACAGGGGATCAATACACCATAGAGTCCATTGATAAAAATATACATTCTCCTGCCGTGGATTCACTTTATGAATTGTCTTTGAAGGAGCGTTTGATTCAAAAAGAAAATCCTTTTGAAATCGATCGATTTGAAGCAGAAAGAAGCAGACTCATTAACTTTTTTAGAAACAATGGCGTATATAATTTTCAACAAAACAGTATTCAGTTTACCGCAGCCATTGACAGCAGCGGGGTAGATACCAAAATTCCTGTTTTGGTGAACATTAATGATCTCCAAAAAAGAGAAAATAATACCTTAAAAAATGTTCCCTATCAAATACACCCTGTTTCAAAAATTAATGTGTATTTGGACACTCCTGGCCAATTGGGTCAATTGTCTGGTTTCACAGACAGTTTGGCCTACAAGGATTTTACCCTTTATTTTAAAGGCAAATTAAAATACAAGCCTAAAGCTTTGGAGGAAGTGATCTTTATTCAAAAGGATAAACCGTATAGCGATTTGGAAAGGACTCAAACCTATCGATATATTTCTAATCTCAGGAATTTTAAATACCCCAGTATTACCTACAGTCTTATAAACCAAGACCATCCTGACTTGGAAGCTAATATTTTTTTAAACCCCAAAGAACGATTTTCTATGGAGTTTGATGCGGATCTTTCACATTCCAATATTCAAGATTTTGGATTTTCGCTGGGAACTTCCTTTGGCATCAGAAATATATTTAGAGGGGCAGAAACCCTGGAAATAGGAGTGAAAAATACTTTAGGATCTTCAAGCGATATTGCTTCCATCGATCGACAATTTTTCAACCTTTACGAATTGGGATCGGACATAAAACTGAGATTTCCAAGAATATTGCTTCCCATAAATTTGGACCGCATTATCCCCAAAACCTACAACCCCTCAACCGATATTACTTTTAGTGCTACACTCCAACAAAATATTGGGTTGGATAAACAATATTTTGGGGCCAGCTATCAACTCAATTGGCAACCCAATGCTTTGGCGAAACTCAATTTCAAATTCATTGATCTAGAATTCATCAACAATCAAAACATCAACAATTATTTTAATGTTTACAGAAATTCCTTCGATAAGCTGAATGAAATTGGTAAAATTTACAATACCAATCCAGACAATATGGATCTTTTAGGCAATCTTAAAATTCCTTCGGGAGCCAATAATTTCATCTCGGAGGTGCTCAACCAGCAAACCCTCTTAGACAATCAAAATAGTGAATATCAAGAGGTCAATTTGATCAGAGAAAGGCAGACCCGTTTGACCACCAACAACCTCATTCTTGGTTCTTCTTTATTGATCAACTACAAAAGTCAAGAAAATATACTGGATGAATCTTTTTTTCAACTGCAATGGAAACTCAGTTTGGTCGGATCTTTGTTAAATAAAATCATCCAATCAACTAATGCCCAAAAAAATGAAAATGATCAATATGAAATAGCAAGAGTTACCCCATCGCAATTCATCAAAACAGAATTAAATTTCATCAAGCACTGGCAATTGTCGACAGAAACTGTATTGGCTCTGAGAACTTTTGGAGGAATTGCTATACCTTTTGGAAATGCTAACAGTATTCCTTTTACCCGCTCCTACTTTTCGGGGGGGTCTAATGACAACCGCGGATGGAGGGCCTATGAATTAGGGCCTGGAAGCAGCAACAACCTCAATGAGTTTAATGAAGCCAATTTGAAAATCACTTTAAATCTGGAGTATCGTTTTCCATTGATTGGAAATTTGAATGGTGCGCTATTTGTGGATGCGGGAAACATTTGGAATGTTCTGGACAATGTTGAGGATCCCGATTATCGTTTTGATGGGTTTAAAGATTTGAGTGAAATTGCCATGGGAACTGGTTTTGGGTTGAGGTATGATTTTGATTTTTTTGTTTTCCGTTTGGATACAGGTTTTAAAACCTATAACCCTTCCCTTCCTCAAACGTCTCGATGGCAAACGCATTATGCGATCAAAGATGCTGTTTTTAATATTGGAATAAATTATCCGTTTTAAACTCAAAAAGTTTGATACTTTTGTTCAGATAAACCCACTTTAATGAATCAAAATTTTCCAACAGGAGTATTAACAGGAAGTTTAGTACAAGAATTATTTCAATTTGCAAAAGACAAATCCTTTGCCCTCCCAGCAGTCAATGTAGTAGGGAGCAATACAGTAAATGCAGTTTTAGAAACCGCAGCCGAATTGAATAGTCCCGTAATCATTCAATTCTCCAATGGGGGTGCTCAGTTCATGGCTGGAAAAGGCCTTTCCAACGAAAATCAGAGAGGTGCAATAGCAGGGGGAATAGCAGGAGCCAAACACATCCATGAATTGGCCAAAGGCTATGGTGCAAGAGTAATCTTACACACCGACCACTGTGCCAAAAACCTTTTGCCTTGGATTGATGGATTATTGGATGCGGGAGAAATTTTCTACCAACAAACGGGAAAACCTTTATACAGTTCTCATATGCTCGATCTTTCGGAGGAACCTCTTGAAGAAAACATCGAGGTTTGTAAAAGCTACCTTGCTCGAATGGAAAAAATGGGCATGACCCTCGAAATCGAACTGGGGGTAACTGGAGGCGAAGAAGATGGAGTTGACAACACGGATATTGATGTTTCTAAACTTTACACTCAGCCAGAGGAAGTAGCCTATGCTTATGAAGAATTGAGCAAGATAAGTTCCCGATTTACTGTGGCAGCTGCCTTTGGTAATGTTCACGGAGTTTACAAGCCTGGTAATGTAAAATTGACCCCCAAAATTTTAAAGAATTCTCAAGCGTATATTTCACAAAAATTTGGAGTGGCAGACAATAGCGTTGATTTTGTTTTTCACGGAGGATCTGGCTCTTCGATCGAAGAAATTACTGAAGCCATAGGCTATGGAGTCATCAAAATGAATATTGATACTGACTTGCAATTTGCCTTTACCGAAGGAATCCGTGACTATATGGTCGATAATATTGATTATCTCAAAACACAAATCGGAAATCCCGGAGGGGCCGATTCGCCTAACAAAAAATATTATGATCCCAGAAAATGGCTCAGAAACGGGGAAGAAACGTTCAAATCCCGCTTGAAAAAAGCCTTCGAAGACCTTAACAACGTCAACACACTTGATTGATCTTTAATTTTAGGAATTAAAATGTTACTACTATGAGCTGGTTCAAAAGAAGCGAAAAGGGTATTCAGACTAAGACCGAGGAGAAAAAAGATATCCCCAAAGGACTTTGGTATAAAACTCCAACCGGAAAAATAATTGAAACCCAAGAATTGGCATCCAATTATTATGTTTCTCCAGAGGACGATTATCACGTTCATATTGGAAGTAAGGAATATTTCGAAATTTTATTTGATGACAACCACTTCAAGGAATTGGATGAAAAGCTTAAGTCCAAGGATTTCCTCAATTTCAGAGATTCAAAAAAATATGTGGATCGTCTGAAAGACGCTCAAAAAAAATCAGGCTTAAATGATGCCATAAGAACAGCAGTAGGTAAATCTAAAGGAAAAGATCTAGTCATTGCCTGTATGGATTTCAAATTTATTGGTGGATCCATGGGTTCTGTAGTGGGAGAAAAAATCGCCAGAGCCGCTGACTATGCCATAAAACACCATCTTCCACTGGTCGTCATCTCAAAATCTGGAGGGGCAAGAATGATGGAATCTGCTCATTCATTAATGCAAATGGCCAAAACCTCAGCAAAATTAGCCGAATTGGCAGAAGCCAAATTGCCCTTTATT
>JAURMQ010000128.1 GCA_030830625.1 Flavobacteriaceae bacterium | reverse complement strand
TTAAAATGATTTAAAAATGCGAGTTTTCAAAAACTATAAATTACATTTAAAAAAAAATATAGCAAAGATGATCTTTCAAAAGGAAATTACCCTTCCTTCCTTTCCAAGAGGGTTTCACTTGATTACCGACTATATTATAGAATTTTTGCCCAACAGAAGTGGAATACTTCATGTATTTATTCAACACACTTCTGCCAGTTTGACCATTAATGAAAACGCCGACCCCTCAGTGAGGGAGGATTTTGAAACTCATTTTAATCAATTGGTACCTGAATCAGCAAGCCATTTTTTACATACCCTTGAAGGGCCTGACGATATGACCTCACACATCAAAAGTAGTTTACTGGGGAGTAGTGTTAGTGTTCCCGTCCAGCAAGGGCGATTACTGTTGGGGACATGGCAAGGAATATATCTTTGTGAACATAGGAACCATGGTGGATCAAGGAAATTAGTCATTACAGTCGTGGGGGAGTAAAACCGTTTTAAATGATCAAAAAATAACATGAAAACATATACAATCACTTCTTTTTCGAACGCTATCAATTTATTTGTATGTATTGGTCTTTTTGTTTGTTGCAATCACAATAGAGAATGAAAAGGTAAACCCTAATCTTTACCTCCCAATATGAACGTATTTATTGCCGATGATGTGAGTTGGGATGACTTGGGATGCTATGGAAATGATCAAGTTCATACCCCCAATATAGACGCGCTGGCTCGGGGGGGAATTGTTTTTACCAACGCCTATCTTACCACAAGTTCGTGTAGTCCCAGCAGAAACTCCATTATCATGGGACGCTATCCCCACAATACGGGTGCCGCAGAGCTGCACACTACTCCTCCTCTTGAGATGATTTCATTGCCTGAAATTTTAAAATCAAAAGATTATTATACCGTTCAGGCAGGAAAATTTCATATGGGAGATTATGCGAAACGGGGTTTCGATGAGGTGCATGAAAACGTTCAAATTAATGGCCCAGGTGGAGAAGACCATTGGATAAAATCGATTGAAAATTTACCCAAAGATCAACCTTTTTTTATGTGGTTAGCCTCCTATGATGCCCATCGTTCATGGGGTGAAAATCGTTTTGGGGGTACCCATGATCCTGATAAAATTGAAGTTCCTGAATATCTCATTAACGGCCCCGAAACCCGTCAAGACTTGGCAGATTACTATGACGAAATTACCCGATTTGATCATTCTATTGGGAGTGTCGTTCAAAAATTAAAGGACAAAGGACTCTATGAAAACACCTTGATCATCATCATGGCAGACAATGGAAGACCTTTTCCGCAAAGTAAAACTAGAGTCAATGATCAAGGCATTAAGACTCCATTTATTGTACATTTCCCCAAGATGATCAATCTTCCAAATTTACGTTCCAGCAGTTTAATCAGTGCTGTAGATATTGCCCCTACACTCATTGATATAGCGGGAATGGAGCCAGTGGATCATTTTCAGGGCGTTAGCTTTAAAAAACTTTTGAACGATCCCATTCAGAAATTCAGAAACTACGTTTTTGCGGAACACAATTGGCATGATTATGAAGCCTATGAGCGTATGGTGAGAGACGATCGTTATATGTATATTGTTAATAATAGACCTCATTTTGCTCAAAGAGGACCATTGGATGCCATCAACAGTCCCTCCTATAAAGAGTTGAAAGAAGCACTGTTCCAAGGAACCCTATCCAAAAAACAAGCTGAAATATTTGTAAGTCCACGTCAGGTAGAGGAGTTATATGATCTAAGTACTGACCCTTATCAATTCAATAACCTTTTACTGGGAGACGATATACCATTGGCCTATGAAAATTTGAGAGATCAACTCGGTCATTGGTCTGAGGCAACAGGGGATGATTTACCTGAACATCTGACTAAAGATTGGTATCTTAGGGAAGCGGTTAATGAAAACGAGAAAGACAATAAGGGACAAACCAAAACCAGACGAACCCCCCAACACGGTATCCGAGGGGAAATGCCTGGAACAACAACTAAAGCCATTACCATCAATAATAAAGGACCTTTTTAAATCCATACATTTTGAAAAATATTTTTTTAATGACCGTTTTGTTTGCATTCTTAATGTCTTGCAATACGACTAAGCAAAAAGGAGCAGAATCTCCCAATTTCATTTTTATTTTAGCCGACGATTTGGGGTACGGCGAAATAGGAATTCAGGGGCAGAAATGGATTGAAACTCCCAACATTGACCAATTGGCCCGAGAGGGAATGATCATGACCGATCATTACAGTGGAGCTCCTGTTTGTGCTCCCGCCAGAGCGGTTTTGATGACCGGTTTACACGCTGGAAACAACCCAGTGAGGGGAAATAGCGAATGGGGTGAAAGAGGGGATGTATGGAGTTTTAAAGCCATGTTTGAGGATTCTGTTTTAGAGGGTCAACGTCCCATGCCCGACTCTATCCTTACAGTAGCCAATATGTTACAATCCAATGGATATAAAACAGGAATGGTAGGCAAGTGGGGGCTAGGAGCTCCTAATACCTCCAGCATTCCCAATAAGAAAGGATTTGATTTTTTCTATGGTTACAATTGTCAGCGGCAAGCCCACACCCTCTATCCTTCACATTTGTGGAGAAATCAAGATCGACATATACTCAATAACGAAATTGTCGATAAAGGATCCTTGCCCGAGGGATGGGATCCCGATGATGATAAAAGCTATGCGCTTTACATCCAAAACGATTATGCCCCAACACTGATGCATCACGAAGCCATGCAGTTTTTGGAGCGCAATCAAGGCCAAAAGTTTTTTCTTTACTATGCCAGTCCTTTACCGCATTTACCCCTTCAGGCTCCTCAAAAATGGGTAGATCATTACAAAACAAAACTCGGTCCCGAAAAACCCTATCTGGGTAACGCGGGTTATTATCCCAATCGGACACCGAGGGCCACCTATGCGGCCATGATTTCTTATTTGGATGAACAGGTTGGCGATATTGTTGCTTTTCTAAAAAAAACAGGACAATATGAGAATACCATGATTGTATTTTCGAGCGATAATGGCCCTACCCACATAGACAAACAAGTCGACATTCAATTCTTTAACAGTACTGGAATTTTTGTCAATTCAAAAAATACGGTAAAAGGAAACGTCAATGAAGGGGGAATAAGAGTCCCTACCATTGTAACATGGCCTGCAAAAATAAAAGCGGGGAGTACTTCTGATCATCCCAGTGTTTTCTATGATTATTTTGCTACGGTGTGCGATATTTTGGGAGTTGAGTCGCCCTATCCAACGGATGGGATTAGTTACTATCCTGCATTAACGGAAAAACCTCAACAAAAACACGATTATTTGTATTGGGAATTTCCAGGCTATGGAGGACAACAGGCCATCAGAATGGGCAATTGGAAGGGCTTCAAAAAGAATTTATTTAAAGGCCCTTCGGCTATAGAACTCTATGACCTAACACAAGATCCTAAAGAATTAAATGATTTGGCGGCAGAACATCCCGAAATGGTTAAAAAAATGGAAGATTTTCTCGATGAGGCCCATACAACAGCGGCTCAGAAAAAGTTTAGAATTCCTGTTTTGGAGAAAGGAGTGAATGAATAATGCCGGATCCCATTATTTTTCAAAATCAGAGGGATTAACCCAATGGGTTTCTATCTTTTCTCCATTCATGTATCGATTGTAAAAGTTTTTTACATTTTCGCCCGAATAGGGGTATTGGTCAAATACATCTCCATCTCCCAAAACCCTGGGATCCCCTTGTTCCCTCAAATCTTTGATCAGTCGATTCTGGAGTTGGTTCTTTAGGGCAGCGTAACTTTCGTCACCAGCCAAATTTTCAAGACATTGAGGATCTTTTTCGATTTCGTATAATTCCTCCTGCGGTCGTTTGCCGAAGGCGTAATTCCAATAGTTCGAATTCAAACCTTCACGACGGAGGTTCAAGATTTCAGTTTTTGTGGGACTTCCATCTGTATTGAGGTAACCGGTCTCAGGATTTCCAGCAGGCCAACGATTGGGTTCAAAATTTTGGCTGTAAAAATATTGCTTCGTTACAATTCCGCGAACAGGATAACCTTGATCGTTCTCCCTTCCCACATCGTGCCGCTCTTTTCCAATGATCATATACTCTCTTGGGTTTTCGTCGGGGAGATTGTGAAATACATTTTTCCAACTTTTTCCTGAAAAGGCTTCCATTTCATGGTCCTCCTCAGTAATACCCGCTAACTCTAAAAAAGTGGGAGCAAAGTCTGAAAAACTAAAATAATCGTTGATCACTCTCCCTGGATTTTTGATGCCTTTACCCCAGCGAATCGCAAGAGGGAGGCGGTTGTCGAAAGGATAGACCTGTCCTTTTATCCTGGGAAATGGCATCCCATTGTCGGAAGTGACTACAATGATGGTGTTTTCCAAAAGCTCTCTTTTTTCCAATTCTGATATAATTTTGACCAGGTGTTGATCAAAATATTCCACCTCAAAAGCATAGTCCAGCATGTCGGTTCTCACGTTTTTACTATCCGGCCAAAATTCAGGAACTTTATCGATTTCGTCTGTGCTTTTATTTCCTTTATTGATGCCCACTTCATATTCATAGGCCCGATGAGGTTCGTGTCCTCCTACCCAAAAGAAGAAGGATTGCTGCTCTGATTTTTCATTGAGAAAAACCTTAAAGTTTTCAAAATAATCCACATCACTGATGAATATGGCAGGGGGATCTAACTTTATATCTCGGTACACCTGACCGATAAGATTTCTCTGTTTACCTTTGATCATGGCTTTGCCGGGTGCCCATCCTTTTCCCGTAAATCCAGTTTTATAACCTTTCTCTTGGAGTACCTCGGGAAAGGTGGTGAATTTTTCTGGGAAATGGGGAACGTGGTTGGTGGCCTCCTCCAACAGCCAGCTGTTTCTCCCCGTTAGGATTGAAGATCGTGAGGGGGAACACTTGGCGTTGGTAGTGTAGGCATGGGTAAACAACAACCCTTCCTTGGCCACTCGGTCAAAACCAGGAGTCTTGATCCATGAAGTCCCATAAATACTCGTATGGGGATAAGATTGATCGTCTGAAATAACGAAGAGAATATTTGGTCTTTTTTCATTATTAAAATGGCATCCCGAAGAATACAAAAAGATCCATAAGAGTAATACAACTGTTTTTTTCATCTGTTACTATTTATTGTTTTTCAACATGTGTAGGGAAGATCTGAGTAATCCTTATGAATTGGTATTTAATAATCATTGGATGTTATATTTTGCCTCAATAAGTTCAGAATGTAGCTGAATACCGATTGTGTCGGTGATAAAACTATCGGATAAAAATACTTAGATCACTTGACTTTTTATTATTTTAAACGAAATAACTAAAAAGTTTTATGAAATATAAGCGTATCATTTCATTTGCAATCGGTTTATCAATACTGATTCCTTTTTTTTCTTGCCATTCAACCCAAAAAGGTTTTAAAAAACCCAATATCATTCTCATCAACATTGATGATATGGGATGGAAAGATGTTGGTTTTATGGGCAGTGAATATTATGAAACCCCAAATATTGACCTATTAGCTGCTCAAGGAATGGTGTTTTCCCAGGGTTATGCTGCGGCCTCCAATTGTGCTCCCAGTCGGGCCTCCATCACCACAGGAAAATGGACCACGCGTCACCAAATCTATACAGTATCCAATTCTGATCGAGGAAATACTAAGGATAGAAAGTTGATTCCTATTAGAAACACCACAGTGTTGGATCAGAGGTTTACTACCCTCGCCCAAAAGCTCAAAGCCCATGGATATGTCAATTGTCATTCTGGAAAGTGGCATTTGAGTAGCGATCCGTTGGATTATGGCTTTGATGTTAATATTGCTGGGGGAGAGCAAGGGGCTCCAGGGAGTTATTACCCTCCCTATGGAAAGGGAAAAGTGGGTTTAGAGGGAGGTAAAAGTGAATATTTGACCGATCTGATCATGGAAAAAACCCTATTGTTTTTGGATGAGGTCAACAAACCCTTTTTTTTACATTATACCCCCTATGCCGTCCATACCCCTATAGAACCCGTAGATTCTCTTTTGTATAAGTATAAAAATAAGCCGGCTTATAGGGGACAAAAAAATCCAAAATATGCTACTATGGTTGAAAATCTTGATCGTAATATTGGTCTTTTGGTCAGAAAATTAAAAGAGCTAAACCTTTTCGAGAATAGCCTCATTATTTTCACCTCCGACAACGGGGGCTATTACGGGAAAATTACCATGCAAAAACCGTTGAGGGCAGGAAAAGGAAGTTATTATGAGGGGGGGATAAGAGTACCTTTTTTCTTTTTGTGGAAAGATAAAATCAAGAGTGGAAAAAACAATGAAAACGCCATTTCTCACTTGGATATTTTTCCTACACTGATAGAAGTCCTCGGAGATAAAAGTGGGGAAAGCGAATGGGATGGTCATTCACTTTTACCATTGTTAACCCAAAATCAAGTTTTGCAAGAACGCTCACTTTTCTGGCATTTTCCCATTTATCTTCAGGGCTACGACATAGAACATAATGAAAACAGAGATTCTTTATTTAGAACCCGACCGGGATCGGTCATTCGAAAGGGGATTGGAAACTACATTACTACTTTGAAAACAGTGAAGTTGAACTATACAACCTCAAAGAGGACATAGGAGAACTGAATGATTTATCAAAAACCAATTCTTTGAAAACGGCTCAGCTTTTAGGGGATTTAAAAAGTTGGTGGGAAGAAACAAATGCCCCAATCCCCTCCGAATTAAACCCTGATTATGCTCCCCATCAAAGGGAATGAAACACAAACAGATGGATGTTTTTGTCCAAGAAGTTTCAAAAGTAGAAATGATTTTTCTTGAATTTTTATAAAAAAGATAATCCAAAATAATTGTATCAACCGTTATGCTAAATTGAATTTTATTATTTTAGACGGTGAGGAGCTCATTGTAATTTACCGTTGCTTTTGGGTGCGATTATAGAAAATAAAAAATTAATGATGCCCAACGAGCTTTATTCAAACAAAAATTAGCGTTATCCGAAATGAAAGAAAAATTGAAAATTTTAGTATTACTAGCCCTTTTATTGTGTACTGCAGGACAAAAATTAATTGCACAAACTGAAGATTCACCAAAAATTGTATTAATTACTTTGGATGGTTTTCGTTGGCAGGAACTTTTTAAAGGAGCTGATGCAGAACTCATCTCAAATGATCTTTATGTGAAACATCCCAATCAGCTGAAAGATGTTTTTTGGGACGACAATGAATTTGAAAGGAGAAAGAAATTATTGCCTTTTGTATGGAATTCAATCCATGAAATGGGACAAATTCATGGCAACAGATCGGTTGGGAGCAAAATGAACCTGACGAATGAACATTGGTTTTCTTATCCTGGGTACAGTGAAATATTGACCGGTAAAGCCGATGAAAGGATAAACAGTAACGATAAAATAAACAATCCCAATACGACCATTTTAGAACGTGTCCACAATCAAGCCGAATACAAAGGAAAGGTAGGTGCTTTTGGGAGTTGGGACGTTTTTCCGTTCATCATAAATGAAGAACTCTCTGGGATTGAGGTTAATGCCGGTTTTGAAATAGCTGAGGGGGTTGATCTCACTGAGAAGGAGAAGTTTTTAAATGATTTACAGGCCAAAATTCCAAAACCTTGGAATTCAGTTCGGTACGATGCTTTTACGCATTACTATGCTTTAGAGTATATGAAAAGAACGCATCCCCATCTCATTTATATTGCCTATGGTGAAACCGATGATTTTGCCCATGACGGAAATTACGAGGCCTACTTGAACGCTGCCCATACAACCGACTCTTTCATAAAGGAATTATGGGAATTTACCCAGAGCGATTCCTTTTACAGAGGGAATACAACATTTATCATTACGACCGATCATGGAAGAGGAACCGAACCTCTTGATACTTGGAGGAGCCATGGACAGAATATTCCTGGTGCGGATCAGGTATGGGTAATTGCCTTTGGAAAAGGGGTAAGACCCTTGGGAGAAATTAAAACAAAAGAACAATTGTTCACCAACCAAATCGCCGCTTCAATTGCCGAATTTTTCAAACTGGAATTGGACCAGTCCGGTGTAGGGGGGATTTTTAATTTTATAGCTTATTGACACTTCATCTCAAAACGTTGCTTTTTAAAAAACCCATCTTTTTTCAACCTTGGGAAGGCTCCTAAAAGTTAACCCTTTTCGCTTTTACAGTTTGAAATTAAATCCTTCCTCCTTTTTAAGTTGATATTTTTTTTCGTCAAATTTATACAGAAATGCTCCCTT
>JAURMQ010000127.1 GCA_030830625.1 Flavobacteriaceae bacterium | reverse complement strand
AGTAAGGCGACTCTAAGAGAAATTTTCCAAGACAATGACCAAGGAGATTCAGGTTATGTGCCGGATTAAATAAAAAAACACCGGCATATCCTGTTCATTAAGCTCTGGCACTTCTAAGCCTCTTAGGTAAGTCAAACTAAAGGGAGAATTAAAAGGCTAATCAAATCATTGTCATTTTCTTTTCATTATATCCAATATAAAATATTTAAATTTATAAAACATAATCTTTAAATTATACAAAATGATTACTGCAGTACTTAAGTTCAACATTAATAATACATTCTCTGAATGGGAAAAATCTTTTTACAGTCATCAACCAATGGCAAGAGCTGCTGGAATTTTTCATCTTTATCACGGACACGCTCCTGAAAATGAAAAGAAAGTTTGTGTAGTTTTAAACTGTTTAAGTGAAGATCATATGCAAAATTTTATGGCATCAAGTGGAGAAGATATTGCTGCATCAGGTCATATTTTAGAATCGACTGTTACCGAGATATACACCAACTAAATCATAGGCATATCCTCTTCATTAAGTTCAGGTATTTCTAAACCTCTTAGATAGGTCAAACTAACATTTATAGATGAGTGGCCCATAGCCTTCTGTAGCTTGATTATGCTGCCTGTTCTCTTGTATATATCTATAGCTCCCGAATGGCGAAAAGAGTACAACGTTTGATTTTCTTTTATCAAATTTGAATTCGTTTTAAACTTAGACCACAGCCTACTAAAGTAGTGAGCGTTAAATTCAATAGGGGTGTTTGAGAATATATTGTTCTCCTTTTTTCCTATAGTTAGTTCTCTCCTAATGAAATCTGGTATCGGTACAATCCTATTTCTCTTTGATTTGACTCTATCGCCACCAATAGATATATATTTTAGATCATCACTAAAATCTACCCACCTCAGCAAACGAATTTCTCTATGGGGACGCAAAAGACAACCATAGGTTAGACAACAACAAAGAAATAGGTTGTAATTATAGGCCTTTATATCCCTCAGTAAAGCCCCAACATCTTCTATTGGTTTATGGAGCTTCTCAGCTTGTTTTCGCGGCCTTAGAGAGCTTGTTTCGACCTCAAACCCGTTGTTCTTCAAATAGCTCAAAAGGGCGTTTAAATGGCGTCTAAGAGTGTTAAAACTCGTTGCATTTTTATATCTTCTAAGATAGTTATTTGTGAATTCAATAGGGATCGTTTTATGGGTTATTACTTGAGTTCTAAGATCGTTTGCTATTGTCTGAAGAGCTCTCTTATATTTATCAGAAATAGGCTCATTTAACTTCTGAGATACAAGCTTATCGAAGAGCTCCAGCTCATCTTTTGGCTCATCACTTGTAAATTGGTAATTATTACTTACCAAATGCTCATAAACAAGCTTTGCCAATAGATTAGCTTTAGATTTTCTGTCCTTGGGAGGAAAATCGTTTGGTTTTAGATTGACCCCTGCTTTACTACCGTTTAGGAGTCTGATTCGTTTGGAGTTTAAGATAAATTCGATATAGAAATCTCCATTAGATTTCTTTTTCACTTTAGGGTAAGATACTTGCATTTTTGGCGCGTATTTGGCATTTTACAATAGGTTAGGATTGTAAAAAATCAACAATGCCAATAAAGACTGATGTTTACAGAGCTTTAATTTGGTTAGAGAATCTGACTGTTAATCAGAGGGTCCTTGGTTCGAGCCCAAGAGGAGGAGCACGTAAAATGATAAAACCGTTATACTGTTATAGTGTAGCGGTTTTTGATTTATATCTTTCTATGAGTACAAGGCCTAATTCATTTTTATCCGTAACATGGACGATGTCTTAATTATCGACAGGTTTCACATTGTGATGGTTCCACAAGGCTAACTCTATTATCACCTGGTTATGGCTTTTTCATTTTCATTGTACTCTTTTAAAGTGATAGTTGTATCTGTCACAACAGGGAGAATTTAAATTTAAAGTATCATTTCCTGTAAATTCAACGTATTTTTCTGGATCTAAAAAAAATGAATTTGATTTTTCATCTTTTTCAAAATCAATTTTCAATCTTAAATCATGGGTTGTCTTTAGTGCAGGAGAAATTTTGCCATATTCAATAAGAGTATCGTGATTCACAAAACCATAAATTCCGTATTTTTTTGTCTCCAAATACTCAAAATTTAAGCGATGTCCATTCCCTAAAAATCCTCCAGATACCGCAAATAATTTCCATGTCCCATAGATTTTCAAGTCAGATTCGGCAAATATTTCAGAGTCGTAATATTTTGCTGTTCCCAGGTTTTGAAGGGGACTCAAAGTTTCGACAGTGTCTTTCTTACAAGAATTTAATCCACTTGATAAAAGGGAGAGCATAAACAAAAGTTTAAAGGTTGTCCTCTTCCAGTATTTTATCATTTCTCTTTTTTAATTCTCAATAACAAATACCCATCTAACGGATGTAATTAGAAGCATTGAAGCGCCCAAAAAAACAATCCCGTATTATTTGATTTAATATCAAAATTTGAAAAATCAACCTTTAGAAAATTCAAAAACATTGCTATTATAATCCGTATTGAAGATAAGTTATTTTATCATATTTTCTATTTCATGTGTTTCCTCCATTGAATGCCAACTGTTTCGGGTATGGTGAAAGACGAATTGAGAATAGGAACTATTGTTTCAATACTTGGTTTGTCGATGATAAAAAACCATCATTAACTATACCCTTAATTGTGGTCAGGTTTTCTATTTTCCGCCAAATTTGTAACCAATAGATATTCCTAAAACCCTATTGCTAATCTTGTACCCGTTCTCAGAATAGGGCGAAATATTGGCTAAACCTAAACTATAGGTTAAACCCATTTGAAGAGAGTTTAGTTCAATTCCTGCTCCCACTGTTAAACCAAAATCCATTTTTTTTAAATCTGCCTCTTCATCAGACCCCCATCTAACATCCTCTTCTTTCGATACAACCTCCCCATCATATTCTAATTCCAATTTGGTTTTACCACTTAATCCAATACCTAAATATGGGCCAAAAACTCCATAGATTTTGGTATTACCTAAATCAAACGAAGTTTTTGCGGTTACAGGTATGTCCAGATATAAAAGGTTTACTTCTGATTCCCTTTTATAAGTTCCACCAAAATCTGTACCTTCTTACTAAACTTAAATCCTTTGGCTGATACTAATAAACCTGTTTCAAAAGAAAAGATTTCAGATAATGGAAATTCAACGGTTGCACCTATATGAAAACCTAGATTCATTTTGGTTTCATCACTAAAGGTTTCATCGTTGTCTTTTATGCGCATGTTTGATAAATTCAACCCCCCTTTTACAATAAAATTTTGAGCGATCAGCTCATCAGTTGCCATCGTAAAAGCAATAACTACAAAAAAAAGTTTAACTGTTTTTTTCATCTTTTTTTACTTAAAAATTCCTACTCGTAAGGCTTTTCAGATTACGCTCAGTTTTTTTAAGTGGTTTCTGGCTTCCAACTCATATTTTTTAAAAACGATAGCCCCGCACCTCCATTGAGTAAAACCCATCCATAAAAATTACGATTGAAATCCAGCAGTAGGTTTTTCGGTAGTAGTTTAGATTGGGGTCCAAATCTTTATAAATTTATAAAAAATATTTATCTACATTTGCGCATTGCTATTCACGTAGCAATTTTTGCTTAAAAGGTATGATGAGTATGGTTGCTCCTCATACCTTTTTTGTTTGCGGTAAGCTCGGTTCCTTTTTTCTTCAACTCATTTTCCATTATCGTCCTTATAACAAGGCGCACTGCTACCCCAACCCAAGATACGAGGGCCTCAATCAGGTGGCCCCTGAATCTCTGTTAAATTCTTGAATCTCTGAGGGCTGGTTGACTACTGGAAGCTATAATTGCCTTTGGTCAATTCCACTTCAATATAATTTTCGGTGGTGCTTAATACTTTTACACTACCCTCAAATCTCACCTTGGCCAATGCACTCCCCATTAGTTTTAGGACAGCCCCATCGGTTATGATGTTGCCTTTAGATCCATTCCAATAGAGGGTTAGGGGTTGGTTCGATTCAAAACCCTTTCCCTTGTCTAAAAAACTTGTGCCCGATTTTACAAAAAAGGAGGAAAGAGCGTTCTCTGTTTTTCTCACCCAACAAAGTGCTCCCGTAAAAGACATCCCGTCAACGTTTACAGAACTGTTATGGGAAGCTATGAGATAATCCTTTACTGCGCCTTGAGAAAACTGGACGCCATCAAAATCTTGGGCATCAATTTTCTGAAAACTGGGTTTTGATACAAGAGGATTGTGGGGGAAAATGAGCGTGGTCAAAGATTTTTTACCCGCCTCATCAACAGGGTAAACGGCTTCTAAACGGTTGTGATCTGGGTAGCCTGGATAACGGTCTTGAACGGCTGAAGGAGATTTTTCTATGTTGACCTCATCGGGTGGTGAAACGTAATAAAAAGTAACCATTCCATCAGGAACAGTAGCGTAGTGGTCTATTGGAGCAGTATATTCTTGAAGATTTTCAGTCGTTATGATATTGTTTTGACTGGCAGGATGAAAATAATTTTTCACTTGATCTCCAGCACTTGCGCTCACCTCGTCGTAAAGGATAAAATAACCGTTGGCCTCAGGGGTCGTTTGAACCAAAAGCATATTTCTGTAATGACTTATGGAAAGAATGGCGTTGCCGTCGTCCCCTTTTGCATAGTCCAACCCTTCGGAAGTGAAGCCTTCCACTATTCCTCCTCCGAGGAATCCGTCATGGTTTTCCCCATTAATGGTAAGCGTATTGTTGAGTTTGGCTTCTCGAGTAGGAGCCCCCAATCTTCCTCCATTGACCAGCAAGCGGTTTCCCAAACCGGACAGAGACAGCCCATTCACTTCGTTGTGGGTGTGCCATTCATTCTGTGACTTGATGTTGTAAAGTACTGCATGAAGTCCGCTACTATAGTCCTCTTTATCCCTGAAAAAAGCTCCTCCATTTTCATAAATGATACTGTTGGGAACAACGGGGTCTGGCAGTGCTTTTTTGGGTAAAATATAGGTAAGCATATGACCTACTGCTGGCTCACCCTCATGAAACCAAGCAGCATAGGTTGCGGCTTCTTCATCAAAATTTACCACCCGTCGATGCAGCAACGAATTGCCCAAGCTCTCTGTTGGAAGCATGTCTCCAAATATGGCTAATTCTTTGGCGGGATTGATGCTGGATCCAAATAACCAACGCATGAATTTTTTAATCCGATCGTTATTGTAGTAGCGCTGATCGATCCCCGTAAATTCAAGAACATCCATATAACCTGATTTTGAAATCCTACTGTCTCCACCCCCCACTCTCGACCATGCATAGGTATTGGTTACGGGACTTACACCATCGGGGGTAATTTGATTCATAATGGCGTTGTAGTAGTTGTCGTCAGGAACTTTTGACTCCCCTTTGTATATGTTCCAAGTGCCGTGGGTGCCGTATCGAGCAGTCTTCCATGAACCCGATGTACTGACCCTTGAGATTCGATCTGAAATCAATGCCTCGCATGTTTTAATGT
>JAURMQ010000126.1 GCA_030830625.1 Flavobacteriaceae bacterium | reverse complement strand
ATTCTGAGGATTTGGGATGCCAAGCCACCAAATATTTACCCGGGTGATATTTGCTAAAAACAACCGATCCACTTATGGCATAACGAGTGACATGGACGTTGAGTGGAGACATGAAAATAGAGACTTGTAGCCGCTTGTCCTTGAAGAATTCTTTTTCAAAAACTTCCTCTATAACCACCACCTTGCCATCTACCGGAGAAATGATATGGTTTGCATTGAGAGGGGTTATTCTTTTTGGATTTCTGAAAAACTGAAGTACCAATAGCACAATGACAACACTTGCCACTTGAAGCAATTTTTGTATCCAAAAATTTTCGATCAGATATTCGGCCCCCAAAGCCATGCCAGTGCTGAGCAAAAAAGTGTTGATGATGATTTTAAAACCTTCTTTATGAAACATATTCTTTAAAATTTAGTATCAAGTAAAACCAAGGTGCCACAAAAATAGCACTGTCCATTCGATCAAAAAAACCTCCGTGTCCAGGGATTAGGGATCCACTGTCTTTTACCTTTGCGAGGCGTTTGAATTTGGATTGAATCAAATCTCCAAGACTGGCTAAAATTCCTGTAAATAAAGCCATGATCAAGCAGAAGACGAGACCGTATTCCGGATGAAATCTTTGAAAAAGAAAGCCAGTAATGATACAGAAAAAAATTCCCCCAAAAAAACCTTCCCATGATTTGTTTGGAGAGATACGCTTGAACAATGGGTTTTTACCTATTCTTTTTCCTACCAAATAAGCAAATGAATTATTGGTCCATATTAATGCAAAAAACAATAAACTATTATTGGATTGAAATGGGTCATCGTTTCCTGCTATAGCAATTATAAAAAAGCAACCCAATCCCAGATAGAAAAGAGTGAGTAATGTTCTGGTTAGGTAGCCAAATTGCATTGTTTTGTTGCTAAAGAGCCAATAAACCAAAAAAATATGGGCCATGAAAACACTCAATAAAGGAATGAGTAGTTCGGGAGTGTTGATTTTGGATTGGTAAAAATTATACACTAAAAGTATGATTAGTGCAGCAGGCATATAACTTTTATGTTTAACCAAGCGTTGAAACTCAATCATGGCAAAAACTGAAAAAACTAAGATGATTAGGGTGAAAAGAAGTTGATTGAAGAAAACAGAACCTAAAATCAGGGAAACATATAGAGAACCTGAAACTCCTCTGATGTATAGCTCTTTCATTAATTAATGCTCTTGAAGAACTAAATATAAGTTTTTCGCACTATTTCCATAGGATAAAAAATCATTTTCATCATCGGAGTTTCTAACATTTAAGGCAGTGATGTTGCTGGGCAGACGATTTGCATACTTATTCTTGAGTAGACTCATTCCCTCACTAACATCATTTGCAAAATTGTTTATTCCGGATAAAACAATAAAATAATTGGGTAAATTTTCAAGCTTGTAATCCCTGAGTTGATGATTGCAAATGAGAAGGTTCCCTTTGTTGGCGATTAAATATTCACAACCAATCAAGAACACTTTGAATTTTTTGACATCAAAATTTATAGGGTGTTTCTCTAAACCAAATCTTTGAATCAATTGAGAATCAAAACAAAGAATGTCCTGAATCTCCCATTGATTTTCTTCCAATATCAATTTAAAAAACGCATCAGTTGATTTGGCATCTTCACTGTAGATAAATTTTCCCCCTTTTTGAGTGAAATTCTTTGCAAATAAAACTTCAACTTTATCTTTCGTTTGGGGTAGATAAGGGCTATCAGCTTTAGAGAGCTTGCTTTTTTTTCTTCCACCGAACAGTTTACTCCAGAGTCCCACAAATCATTAATTGACAGCAACCTTGTCCCCTTTCTTACCGTCTTTTTTATCGTCGGATTTAACATCAAAAGGTCGCTCACCGAGAATATTTAAAAGGTCGTCTTTGAAAATGACTTCCTTAACCAATAACCTTTCAGCAAGTTGCATGAGTTTGGTTTTATTCTTATTCAATAGATCACAAGCACGTTTGTATTGCAATTCAATGATTTCAGAAATTTCTTTATCGATAATTTGGGCTGTTTGTTCGGAGTAAGGTTTGGTAAAGCTACCTTCCATTTGACCAGAAGAATCATAATATGTGATATTACCAATAGTATCGTTAAGTCCATAAACCGACACCATGGCACGGGCTTGTCGGGTAACTTTTTCCAAGTCACTGAGTGCACCGGTAGAGATTTTATTAAACATGACTTTCTCCGCAGCTCTCCCTCCTAAGGTCGCACATATTTCGTCGAGCATTTGTTCGGTCCTTACGATCATTCGCTCTTCAGGCAAATACCAGGCTGCACCTAGAGATTGTCCTCTGGGTACAATGGTCACTTTGACCAAAGGAGCGGCATGTTCTAATAACCAGCTTACAATTGCGTGTCCAGCTTCGTGAAAAGCTATGGTTTTCTTTTCTTCTTGAGTGACTATTTTGTTTTTCTTTTCAAGGCCTCCTATGATTCGATCTACCGCATCAAGAAAATCTTGTTTGCCAACCGACTTTTTATTTTTTCTAGCTGCAATTAAGGCAGCTTCATTACAAACGTTGGCTATGTCAGCTCCAGAAAATCCGGGAGTTTGCTTGGCCAGAAACTCTATGTCTAAATTTTTAACGGATTTCAAGGGCTGTAAATGAACCTTAAAAATTTCTCGTCTTTCATTTAAGTCAGGCAGGTCAACGTATATCTGTCTATCGAATCGACCGGCTCGCATCAAGGCTTTGTCCAATACATCTGCACGGTTGGTTGCGGCCAATACAATGACATTGGTATCGGTTCCAAATCCATCCATTTCCGT
>JAURMQ010000125.1 GCA_030830625.1 Flavobacteriaceae bacterium | reverse complement strand
TCCGTGTGCATCGACTTGACAAAGCACAACTCGTCAACTACTTTAGAAACATGCGGCATCAATTCGCTTACCCAAGCACGTGATTCTCCATACTGTTTGAAATTGTATATACTACCCGTTACTGGAAATCGATCTTGACCCGAAGTCATACCGGTGAGTCTTTGTCCCTTTCTGATCGAGTCGGGCAAATCTGTTCCTCTATATTTGTTCAGATAAGGTTTGTAATCAAATAAATCGAGTTGAGAAGGACCACCGCTTTGAAAAAGATAAATGACCCTCTTGGCTTTAGGAGCAAAATGAGGCAAAGGCAGGGGTCCCGCTTGAAGTTGAGGGCCTATTCCATCATTTGAACCCATTCCAAACGGTTCGACTAAACTTCCCAGGGCCAAACCGCCAATCCCAAAACCTAAATTTTTAAGAAAATGGCGTCGATTATTGTTTAAAAAATATTTGTCTAATTCTTCCATGCTCTAACTTTTCTGAGAGGTTTCGTCCAAATTATAAATCAATAGCGCCAGAGAGATATAACTTTTCTTCTCTACAGCTGCGCTTTGAGTTTCTTGAAGCTTTTCGGAGTGCATCTTTTCTACCAACTCTAAGTAATCCATCATTTCCGACAGGTTTTTTTTGTTGGGCCTTCTTCCCGTTATACGTCGGTGTATGGCGATCACTCTTTCATTATCTGTTTTAAACTCACCCTCCAAAATCAGTGTAGCGATCGCCTCGGCAGCGTTTTGAACTTGAGGATCATTGAGTAAAATGAGCGACTGCAATGGCGTACTGGTTTTCTGTCGTTCCACGGTACAATAATCTCTTGTGGAAGCATCAAAGGTGATCATTCCGGGGGGAGGAGAGGTTCTCTTCCAATAGGTGTAAAGACTTCTTCTGTATTGATTTCCTCCAGAAGACATGAGGTAGCGTTTGAGAGAATTGGAGGTGCTTCCACCCGTCAATTCATCCCACAAACCAGGGGGTTGGTAGGGTTTTACGCTGGGGCCTCCAATTTTATCTACAAACAAACCACTGCTCACCAATAAATTATCCCTGATCATTTCGGCGGTGAGCTTTTGTCTTGGAAATACAGATAAATAATGATTGTTAGGATCAATTTTCGACTGCAATGGAGTGGGCTTACTCGACTGCTGGTAGGTGGCAGACATGACCATTCTTTTGATCATTTTTTTGGTATCCCATCCCTCCTCAATATAGGTTACGGCCAACCAATCCAATAGTTTGGGATGCGTAGGCAGAGCGCCTTGATTTCCGAAATCTGAGGGAGTGGCCACTATACCCCTACCAAACAACTGTTGCCATAAATTGTTCACTGCTACTCTTGCGGTTAGAGGATTTTGTGAATCAAAAAGCCATTGGGTGAGTCCGTATCGGTTTTTGGGGAAACGAGAATCGTATTTTAGAATGTTATCGGGCATACCCCCCTCAATTTCGTTGCCTGTTGGGGCATCATAGGCACCACGGTTCAGTACATAGGTCGTTCTCAAATCATCCACCTCCGACATGATCATGACTTCTAAGTCGGGTATGCTGTCGGGCCAATGCACAAAATCGAGTTGGGATTGTACTAATTTCTGATCCAATTTGATTTTTGGGGCTGCAATTTCGGTGTATCCAATCTTACCCTTTTCATCCAAACGATTAAAAAAACTGTAGAGATTAAAAAAGTCTTTTTGGGTAAGCTCGTCATACTTATGATCGTGACAGCGCGCACATTCCATGGTAAGCCCCATAAAAGATTTGGCCGTTGTTACAGTACGATCTGCTACATACTCTACACGGTATTCCTCTTCAATCACTCCCCCTTCTTGAGTAATCATGTGATTCCGGTTGAATCCTGTAGCTAATATTTGTTCTTGAGTTGCCTCAGGAAGCAAATCTCCTGCCAGTTGCCATGTGACAAATTGGTCGTAAGGAAGGTTTTTGTTGTAGGCATGAATCACCCAATCGCGCCAAGGCCACATGAATCGCTCCGTGTCGTCTTGATAACCATTGGTGTCGGCATATCGTGCAATATCCATCCAAATCGAAGCCATTCGCTCGCCATAGGAAGACGATTGAAGCAGTCTATCTACTTGTTTCTCGTATGCGTTTTCGGTGTCATCCTGAAGAAAATCATTGATGTCTTTTAATGTGGGAGGAAGTCCCGTGAGATCGAAATACAGTCGTCTGAGTAAAAGCTCTTTTGGAGCATTAGGAGAGGGCTTTAAACCTCTTTTTTCCATTTGAAGCCCAACGAAATGATCGATCGAATTGGTATTCCATTTCTCAAAATTATGGAGAGGGGGAGTCTCTTTAAGTGGAGGAATATAAGCCCAGTGGGTGGACCATTTTGCCCCTTGTTCTATCCATCTTTCAAGGATTTGTTTTTCTTTTTCTGACAACTCCAAGTTGGACTCTGGTGGGGGCATTTGATGAGAAGACCTTGTGGAGCGAATCCTATCAACCAATTCACTCTTGGATAAATCGGCAGGGAAAATAATTTGTTTTTGGGGGTCTTCTGCACTCACTCTATACCAGTCTTTGGTAATGTCCAATCTAAAGTCGGCTTTTACAGCATTCGGATCTGGGCCGTGACAAACGTAACATTTATCTGAAAGTATGGGTTTAACATCGAAGTTGTAATTCACTAACTGTGGTACAGATGCCTCTACTTCAATAACCTCTGCATTGGAGGATAAGGGCACCGTTTCACTATTCGGTTGCTTTACAAATACAGACTTAAATCCAATAGCCAAAACAAAGGCAACAATAAAATAGAGTATTGGTATGCGTTTTTTCAAGAATGATAAAATATAATAATTTACAATTTAATAAAATTATACAAAGATTGACTTAAAATGAGACGACCTTTTGCATAATAAAAACCGTAACGGGATTATGAACTTGCAAACAATGGCCTGGTCTTCATCAATTGATGAACCTCCTGAGCAACGGCATGAGTGGTAACGGCATCGTCAGGATTGCAAATGATCCGATCGACAAGATCAACAACGGTTTCCATATCTGCTTCTTTGAGTCCGCGAGTCGTTATTGCAGCAGTTCCAAAGCGTATTCCAGAGGTTACTAATGGGGATTTGTCATCGAAAGGCACCATATTTTTGTTGGCAGTAATCTCGGCTTTCACCAAAGCTTGCTCGGCTGCTTTACCGGTAATGTCTTTATTGCGAAGGTCGATCAACATCATATGATTGTCCGTACCCCCCGAAATAAGGTGATAATCTCTTTTTACAAAAGCCTGAGCCATAGCATTGGCATTTTTCTTGACCTGCTCCATATAGCTCTTAAAGCCAGGGGTGAGTGCTTCGCCAAAGGCAATGGCTTTGGCAGCCACTACGTGTTCTAAGGGCCCTCCTTGGTTGCCGGGAAAAACAGCCATATCCAACAAATGGGACATTTTTCGCAACGTTCCATTTTTTAAGGCAACACCGAAAGGGTTGTCAAAATCCTCTCCCATCAAAATCAAGCCTCCTCTCGGGCCTCTTAGGGTCTTATGAGTGGTGGTGGTTACCACATGGCAATGCGGAATGGGATTGGAAAGCAATCCTGTGGCAATCATGCCGGCAGGATGCGAAATATCCGCCAGCAAAAAAGCGCCTACTTCGTCTGCAATAGCCCTGAATTTTTTAAAATCGATATCACGTGAATAAGCCGAAGCTCCTGCAATAATCATTTGCGGCTGCACTTCCTTTGCAACGGCCAAAATATTGTCGTAGTCCAGTCGCCCCGTTTCCTCTTGAACACCGTAGAAATGAGCTTTGTAAAGCCGACCGGAGAAATTTACTGGGGAACCATGGGTAAGATGTCCTCCGTGAGACAAATCAAAGCCCAATAATTTATCTCCTGGTTTTAAAAATGCATGAAATACCGCTGTATTGGCCTGAGAACCCGAATGAGGTTGAACATTGGCATAGGCTGCGCCAAACAACTCTTTCGCTCGATCAATGGCAATTTGTTCGATTTGATCAACCACTTCACAACCGCCATAATAACGCTTTCCTGGGTAACCTTCTGCGTATTTGTTGGTCAAAACCGATCCCGTAGCTTCCATTACTGCCGGGCTCGTAAAGTTTTCAGAGGCAATCAATTCGATGCCGTTCAACTGGCGTTGCTCTTCCGAATCAATTAAATCAAAAATTGTAGTGTCTCGTGCATCCATCGTTCCATAAATTTAGAGTCACAAAAATAATGATTTAAAAAAAGCTTGATAATTTATTCGTAAATTAAAATCCAAATATTTTAAACACTTCATTACAAAAAACAAGCTTTTAATAATAATTAATTGAAAAACAGTATTTTATATGAGATTAACGGGCAATCCAACCCTTAATAACTTGTCCCTATAAGATGAAAATTCTCAATACAGCACAAATTCGAGAAGCCGACCGGCACACCATCGCCAAGGAGCCTATAACTTCTATAGCCCTTATGGAAAGGGCGGCATTGGCGTGTATGAATTGGATCGTCGAGCGGTATGACCCAACCCAAGCCTTTTCCCTACTCTGCGGAACGGGAAACAATGGAGGCGATGGACTGGCCCTTTATCGTTTGTTGACTCAAAAAAAATACAATTGTGTGCTCTACGAGTTCGAACTTGGCAGCGGAAGTAGTAAAGATTATGCGGAAAACAGAAAAAGAATACAGGATGAAAAAATAATAAAACTTACCTGCCCAGCCCTAACGAACATTCCCAAAAACCATATCATCATTGATGCACTGCTGGGTACAGGCCTCAATCGAACTGCAGGGGGAAACTTAAAAGAAATGATTGAAAAACTCAATGCACTTCCTCATCAGATAATATCGATCGATGTACCCTCGGGACTTTTCACAGAGTTCAATAGCGAAAATCCGGCTGAAGGCATTGTTCAAGCGCATCATACACTGAGTTTCCAATGCCCCAAATTGGCTTTTCTTCTTCCCGAAATGGGAAATAAAGTGGGCGAATTTCATCTTTTAGACATCGGACTCTACCCTCCTTTCTTGGAAGAAGTAGCTACCCCCTTTCACTATTTGACGGCCAAGAAAGCCAAGGAGCTCTATCGACCTTCAAAAAAATTCGACCACAAAGGCACCCATGGGCACCTTTTATTGATTGCGGGCAGCAAAGGAAAAATGGGTGCCGCCTTCTTAGCAGCAAAAGCAGCATTAAGAGCAGGATCGGGAAAACTATCGGTTCTCACCCCTCAATGCGGTGTTGATATTTTGCAGAATTCATTACCTGAAGCCATGATTGAAGCAAATTCAGGAAAATACTTTATATCAGGTTATTATGACTATAATTATATGACAGTATCCCTTGGCCCTGGTATGGGCATTACTCCAGAAACTGAGGGGTTTTTAAATTCTTTTTTCGAAAAAAGCAAGGCACAAATGATAATCGATGCAGATGCCATCAATGTTTTGGCAATGCATAAAAAATGGATGGATGTACTCCCTAAAAACAGCATACTCACCCCCCACCCCAAAGAATTTGAACGACTTATAGGACCGTGGAAAACCGATCAACAAAAATTAGAACGTCTGACCCATTTTGCACAAAAACATGAATTCATTTGCATTCTCAAGGGGGCTCATACCGCCATTGCGCTTCCCGACGGAACCGTTTGGTTCAATAGTACTGGAAACCCCGGAATGGCAACTGCAGGAAGTGGAGATGTGCTTACAGGCATCGTCGGTGGTCTTTTGGCCAGAGGATATTCCCCGGAATCTGCAGCAATTCTTGGCGTATATGCTCACGGTAAGGCGGCGGATGATCAAACCAAAACATTAGCCCCTCCCTTTTTATTGGCCTCCGACCTTATCGAAGGGTTGAATACGGTGTGGCGTGATTTGGAAAAAAATGATCTTTGAATAGACAAATTGTCACCTGATCCTCTGTATTTTCCGACAAAAAGACAGCAATACTGTTGTGGAATAAATCTTGATTGTAGTTCATAAAAAAGGGCCATGAATTTAAATAATTTTACCTTAAAATCGCAAGAGGTGGTGCAAACTGCCCAACAGCTCACTCAGCAACTGGGTCATCAACACATTGAAAATGAACATTTGTTCAAAGCTTTGTTGGAGGTTGATGATAATGTTTTGCCTTTTGTGTTCAAAAAGCTACAGGTCAATTTTTCCCTTTTAGAAAAATTAACCAACAGTGTCCTTGAGCGCCTTCCCAAGGTATCGGGTGGAGAGGTAATGCTGTCTCCCAATGCCTCCAAAACCCTGATCGATGCAATCCATTTGTCCAAAACCTCCAAAGACGATTTTGTAGCTACTCAACATCTTCTTTTGGCGCTTTTCGACAGTAAGGGCAGCATTGGTAAAATCCTCAAAGACCAAGGGATCACCAAAAAAAGCCTAGAAGAAACGCTTGCCCAATTACAGAAAGGGGAGAAAATCACTTCTGCCTCGGCAGAAGATCAATACAATTCTTTAGAAAAATACGCCAAAAACCTCAATCAACTGGCTCAAGAGGGTAGATTGGATCCCGTAATCGGTCGAGATGAAGAAATCCGACGCCTTCTCCAGATCATTTCACGGAGAACAAAAAACAACCCTATGCTGGTGGGAGAACCAGGAACGGGAAAAACTGCCATTGCCGAGGGATTGGCCCATCGCATTATCGATGGGGATGTTCCCGAAAACATTAAAGAAAAACAGATTTTTGCTCTAGATATGGGGGCTCTTATTGCGGGTGCAAAGTACAAGGGCGAATTTGAAGAACGCCTCAAAAGCGTGATCAAAGAAGTTGTGAATAGCGATGGAAACATCATTCTATTCATCGATGAAATACACACTTTGGTAGGAGCTGGAGGTGGGGAAGGCGCAATGGATGCTGCCAACATTCTAAAACCCGCTTTAGCAAGAGGCGAACTAAGAGCCATTGGAGCCACCACACTCGACGAGTATCAAAAATACTTTGAAAAAGACAAAGCGCTGGAAAGACGTTTCCAAAAAGTAGCTGTAGAGGAGCCCGATATCGAAAGTGCCATTTCAATTTTGCGGGGGATAAAAGAAAAATATGAAGCCCATCACAAAGTTCGTATTAAAGATGAGGCCATCATTGGGGCTGTGATGCTTTCCGATCGTTATATTTCCAATCGATTTCTTCCCGACAAAGCCATAGACCTTATGGATGAAGCCGCTTCCAAATTGAGAATGGAAATGAATTCCAAACCGGAAGAACTTGACACTTTGGACCGTAAAATCCGTCAAATTGAAATTGAAATTGTGGCCATCAAACGGGAAAAAGACAATGCGAAAGTAGAAAAACTCAATCAAGAATTGTCCAATCTCAAAGAAGATCGCAATACTCTTTTTGCCCAATGGAGTCAAGAAAAAGAACGGGTAGACACAATCCAGCATGTCAAACAAGAAATAGAAAGCTATAAATTGCAAGCCGATCGAGCTGAAAGAGAGGGCGACTACGCCACTGTGGCCGAATTGCGCTATGGTAAAATTAAATCCGCTCAGCAAAACCTGGACCGCCTGCACAGCGAATTATTGGAACATCCGGATAAAGACAGCCTCATCAAAGAAGAGGTGAATTACGATGATATCGCAGAGGTGGTCGGCAAATGGACGGGTATCCCTACCCACAAAATGTTGCAATCCGACAAAGTCCGCTTGCTGAATCTCGAAAAAGAAATTCACAAACGCATGGTGGGTCAAGAAACTGCGGTAGAAGCAGTCTCCGATGCTATCAGACGCAGCCGAGCGGGACTGCAAGATCAAAATCGTCCGATCGGGAGTTTTCTCTTTTTGGGCACTACAGGCGTTGGAAAAACCGAATTGGGAAAAGCATTAGCCGAAGTGCTTTTCGATGATGAAAACAACATTACCCGCATCGACATGAGTGAGTACCAAGAACGACATGCGGTGAGCCGTCTCGTTGGCGCTCCTCCAGGATATGTGGGATATGAGGAAGGAGGGCAACTCACCGAAGCGGTCAGAAGAAAGCCCTACTCTGTCGTCTTACTGGATGAAATTGAAAAAGCACATCCCGATACTTTTAATGTCTTGTT
>JAURMQ010000017.1 GCA_030830625.1 Flavobacteriaceae bacterium | reverse complement strand
ATTTTTTAGATTCAAATTGTCGCGCAAAATCTTCAATCAGCAGGGGTACTTTATCTTCTGCTGTTATGGTTTTTTGCGCTTGTGTCCCATCGGGAAAGCGGTATTGAATTTTACCCTGGGCAATGCTCAAGCTGGCAATGGGGTTGCAACAGATATAGGAAAAATTATTCGCTCTAGCGTCATAATCACTACTTTCCAGTAATAGACTGTGAGGAAACTGATCTCTGATTTTGAGGTACACGCTCACGGGAGTGAGGGTATCGGCCAATATTTTTTTGTGTTCGGAATGTAATTTAAACCTTTGATTCATGTGTTGTTTTTTATTGTTTTTCAACCGTCACATGGAAGATCAACATTGCCTTTTTCTTTTGTGATTCAAAATTAATCATAGACGCCTTAGGGTGTAAAATTAAAAAAGGCTTGTCGTGACGACAAGCCTTTAATATGGTTATGGCAGTATCACGAATTGATTAAATCAATTCGTTCCACCAGCTGTTATTTCCATTTTTAAAATTCATAATACAAATATAAATGAAAAAAACTTTAAAGCAACCCACTTATGATTTTTCTAATTTTCCATTTCTAAGGCCACTTCGAGTCTGATGTCGTCTAAAATCAGTTTGTCTCCTAAGTTTTCGAAAAAAGAACCGGAACGAAAACGCACATCGTATTTGGCGCGGTCGAAAGTAAGTAGTGCTGCTGCTTTACTGTCGTCTCCCATAGTTAGGGTGAACTCCACAGGGTGAACGATTCCTTTGATGGTCAAGTCACCGACCAGTGTTTGAGTAGCCCCTTCAACTTTCCCTTTTTGGGTGATGATTAGAACGGCTTCTGGATTATTTTCTACACTAAAGAAATCGTCTGATTTGAGGTGTCCCTCCAATTTCGCCTTTCCTCCTCCTGAAAGGTCTTCAACAGAAAGGGAAGTCATATCTACTGTAAAACTTCCTCCCGAAATGATATCATTCTGAAGGTCGAGTGTACCCGATTTTAGGGTAAGGTTGCCAAAGTGAGCTTTTCCAGTGATGTCTTCTCCATACCATCGGATGTTGCTTTTTTCGGTATTGACTTTAAGGCTTTGAGCTTGAACCAGACCGAAGACCATAAAACTCAGACTGATGGAGAATAATAATTGAATTGTGTTTTTCATAAAAAAGTGTTTGTGTTAGTATTTAAGTGTTATTTTATTGATTAAGCTACGCAATGTTTTTTGTTCTTCCAGGCTTAGGGGCTGAAGTATTTCTGCTTCTGTATTTTGGATAATTATATCGAGTTGGGCCAAAACTTCCAGTCCGTTTTCGGTAATGAATATTTCGATTTTCCGTCTGTTTTCTTCACAAATTTTTCTGCTTACCAGCGTTTTATCGATCAGTTTATCGATCAGACGTGTGGTATTGCTCATCTTATGAATCATCCGCTTTTGAACGGTCTTTAAGTTGGCTGGATTTTCTTTACGTCCTCTCAAAATTCTCAATACATTGAACTGTTGAAGGGAAATGTCAAAAGGCTTTAAAGCTTTACTCAAATGATCTTCAGCTTTATTCCCCGCTTTGAGAATCCCGACTACCGTATTTTTTGCAATGTCTAAAGATTTCATATTTGTTTACACAAATTTTGTGGGTACAAATTTAAAATTTTTATGGATTAAATTAATGCAGATTCATTTTTTTATTCCCTTAAGTCTATTAAATTTGAAATAAAATAGATTATGGATTTATCTCAAGAAGAGTGGAAAAATAAGTTTGAACAAGATGAGAACGCCTATCTGTTGGATGTGAGAACCTCAGAAGAGTTTGAGGTGGGACACATTCCTAATGCAGATTTGTTGGACATTCATCAATCCCAAAATTTTGTCGAGGGAATCCAATCTATGGATGCTTCCAAAAATTACTATGTTTATTGCCGATCGGGTGCAAGAAGCGCTAAAGCTTGCCAAGTGATGAATCAAATGGGCATCGAAAACACCTATAATTTGTTGGGTGGATTTATGGAATGGGAGGGCGACACTGCCTGATCCCCTGCATTAACTTAACGACCCCAAATCGAAATGAAAGAGGACTTCCTTCATTATTTGTGGCATTTCCAAAAATTGGGGAATTTGCCACTGACCTGCACTGGCGGAGATTTTATCAGTGTCGTCCACCCGGGTACCCCCAACTCTGGCGAGGGACCCGATTTTATCAATGGCAAATTGTGGATCGGGGATACTTTGTGGGCAGGAGATATAGAGCTTCACCTCAAAGCTTCTTCATGGTACCACCATCGGCATCATTTAGACAAAAACTACGATGCTGTGGTTCTTCATGTGGTTTGGGAAAACGACAGTGAGGTTTGTTATCCTTCTGGTCGATTGGTTACTTGTTTAGAATTGTCTCTTCATATCTCGCCCCAGAGGATTCAACAATACCAGAAAAAATTTCAAATTAAACCCCATTGGATTCCCTGTGAGAAATTGATTACTCAATTTCCCGATTTCAAATGGAAAAACTGGAAAGAACGCTTGTATATCGAACGATTGGAAGAGAAGACCGCACTCATCGAACAGCTCCTAAAGAGAAATAAGAACAATTGGGAGCAGACGCTATTTCAGCTTTTGGCCAAAAATTTTGGTCTGAATCGCAATGGAAACGTTTTTTTAAAATGGGCCCAACACCTTCCTTTTGACGTCATTCGAAAATGCAGTTTTGAATCGGGACAATTAGAAGCCTTTTTTTTTGGAATATCAGGACTGTTGGAAGGAGCAATGGATATTCCTTATAAAAAACAACTGCGAAGGGAATATGATTTTTTGAAGCAAAAATTTGGGTTTAAGGACCTCCCAGGAATACAAGTCCATTTCAGTCGACTGCGCCCTCCCAATTTTCCTACGGTTCGATTGTCACAATTGGCTGAGTTTTACACCCAACATCCTCGCCCTTTTTCCCAGCTCATTGAAGCGCAACATCTCACAGATTTGGCTTGGATTCGGAACGTAGGCGTATCGGATTTTTGGAAAACCCATTATACTTTTGATAAAGCATCTGCCTCGAGTCCCAAACGCTTGTCTCAATCTTTTTTTGAATTGCTTTTGATCAATACGCTGATTCCTTTGAGGTTTGCCTATGCTCAAAAACAATTGGGAACCACCGACGAAAAGATTCTACAATGGATCCAGACCCTTCCCGTCGAGCAAAACAGTATCGCCAATGGCTTTTTACAATTTGGAATGGCACTGCAGTCGGCCTTGGATTCTCAGTCTTTGGTGCAGCTCAAAAACCATTATTGCGATAAAAAAGATGCTTGCGTTGTGCGGTTGGATTTCATTTGTTCGACATAAAGTCTTAACTTTAAGGCATGAGTCGAATGAGTTCTTTGCGTCATTTTTTTGAAAAGTACGGCTTTACCGTTTCTACAAGATTGGCGGATTCGCTGGGTATGAGTGTAAAAAGTGTACGCCTCTTTTTTATTTACGCTTCCTTTACCACCATAGTGGGGGGGTTTATCATCTACCTGACTTTGGCGTTTTGGCTTAAACTTAAAGATATGATTTACACCAACCGAACCTCTGTATTCGACCTATGACGTGAAATCTTACAGCCCCAATTTATTTACTGCAATTCTTCTCATTCTACTGGTCTCCATTATGGGTACAATAGGGTATTATTTTCTAATCCCTGGAATAAACATAGTGGACGCTCTCTACATGACAGCCATTACACTGAGCACAGTGGGGTATGGTGAAGTCGCCCCAATGACCCCTTCTGCAAAAGTCTTTACAGTATTATTTATCATGATCAGTTTGACGGTTTTTGCCTTTGGAATAAAAGAATTGACTCAGTTTGTACTGTCGGAAAATATTTTTGAAAAAATCAAACAAAAAAAAATGAAGAAAATGACCGCTTCCCTAAAAAACCACACCGTGATCTGTGGCTATGGTCGTAATGGACGTCAAGCAGCCCAAAGATTATTGAATCACGATCATCCTTTTGCGGTGATTGAACAAGAGGAGGCCTTGATCAAAAGCCAAGAAAACATCAATTTTGTACCCGGAGATGCCCGTCAAGACAGTATTTTAGAGCAGGCCAATGTTAAAAAAGCCAAAAATCTGATCGCTGCCTTACCCAACGATGTGGATAATTTGTTTGTGGTTCTGTCTGCGAAAGAACTCAATCCTGATCTGCTTATTGTCAGTCGATTGACAGAAGCAGGAAACCGTTCCAGGCTCAAACGCGCGGGAGCCAACCACATCATCATGCCCGATAAAATTGGGGGAGATCATATGGCCAGTTTATTGATGGTGCCCGATTTGATTCGATTTATGGAGGAATTGAGCTGGTTGGAGGACAGTCCCAACTTGGAGGAGATTGCCATCGACGCGCTTCCCAATAAATACCTCAACAGAAGCCTATCTGAACTCGATATTCGACGAAAAACCCAATGCAATGTTGTGGGCTATCGCAATGCACAAGGTCAGTTGTTGATCAATCCTGATGCCCATCTGAAGTTGGAATCTAATAGTAAGCTAATCGTATTGGGAGATGCAACGTCAATTTCCAAATTAAATACAATGTTTAATATGGATTAATTTGATTTTCCTTTTGTTTTTAGGATATTGCAAAAACCAAATAAATCATTCATGAAGCATCTTTCTCCTCCTGTATCCCTTTTTTTTCTTTTTTTGATGACGTTCCTTCCTTGGAACGCTCAGGCACAACAACAAGGTTTAGACGAAAGAATCAATGAAGCCTTTACCCCCATTGCCAATTGGTGGGGAGGATTGGTTTTACATCATTTTCCTGGAACCTCTATTCCAACGATCATCATACTGTTGGTCGGGGGTGCCTTGTTTTTTACTTTTTATTTTGGATTTGTGAATGTGAGACATTTTTCCACCGCCCTTCAAACGGTGAGGGGGAAATACGATGCTTTAGATCATCATGCTGCAGGAGCTCCTGATTTGGCCATTGAAGGAGACATCAAAGATACCATCAAAGACGAAAGTCAGGAGGGAGAGGTGAGTCATTTTCAAGCACTGGCAACAGCCGTTTCAGGAACAGTAGGTAATGGAAATATTGCTGGAGTGGCATTGGCCATCGCCGTTGGAGGTCCCGGCGCTACCTTTTGGATGATCCTTTGCGGATTGCTGGGCATGTCCACCAAATTTGTGGAGTGTACCCTTGGGGTACGCTACAGAGATGTAGGCGAGGACGGAACCGTTTATGGCGGTCCTATGTATTATTTGACCAAAGGGTTAAAAGAACGCGGTTTGGGGAAAATGGGAAAAGTTTTGGCCATGATTTTTGCCGTTTTGTGTATTGGTGCTTCCTTTGGAGGAGGCAATGCGGCCCAGTCCAATCAAGCTGCGATGCAATTGGTCACTACATTCGGCATGACGGGTGGTTCTGCCCGAACCATCATCGGATTGATCATGATGGTTTTTGTAGGCATCATCATTATTGGAGGGATTAAGCGCATTGCAGCAGTTACAGAAAAAATAGTACCCTTTATGGCTTTGATGTACATATTGGCCTGTATTTATATCATCGGTTCCAATTTTAGTTTTATAGACGATGCTTTTGGAATGATCTTTACCCAAGCGTTCAATCCCCAAGCGGGATTAGGAGGGCTTTTGGGCGTATTGATCACGGGGTTTCGACGGGCTGCTTTTTCCAATGAAGCGGGAGCGGGTTCGGCTTCCATCGCCCATGCTGCCGTAAAAACAAAATACCCCGCTTCTGAGGGATTGGTAGCGCTTTTGGAGCCTTTTATTGATACGGTTGTGATCTGTACCATGACGGCTTTGGTGATCATTATTTTTAACGGGGACAGTACTGTTTTTGATTATGGCGGTGTAGGGGGGAAAGTAATCATTGATGGCGTAGCCGTCGAAGGTTCTGCGATTACCTCTGCGGCTTTTTCAAAATACATCACTTTTGCAGGACCTTTTCTGACCACTGCCGTTGTCCTCTTTGCAGTTTCAACTATGATTTCTTGGTCTTATTATGGACTGCAGTCTTGGATGTATGTATTTGGAAAAAGTAAAGCAGCTGACCTTTCCTACAAAATTCTGTTTTTGATTTTTATTGTGATTGGTGCCGCTGGAGATATGTCTTCGGTTTGGACTTTTTCCGATGCTATGATATTGGCACTGGTCTTCCCCAATATGATTGGGTTGATGCTCCTTTATCCTAAAGTAAAAGAAGAATTGACGGTCTATATGTCTGCGATTCGAGGCAAAAGACCTTGATCCCCAATTTGTTATGAAATTTATTGCCCCTCATTTTTACATCAGCAAGACTCAGCGCAATGCGCTTTTGATCCTTGTGGTAGTGTTGCTGGGTCTTATTTTCATACATAACAATAACACGCCAGAGAAATCCTTGCCCTTGGATGAAAAGACCATGAATCGCCTTCAGAAATCCATTGATTCATTGGCAAAATTAAACAGAAAAGCTCCAGTCATCTATCCTTTTAATCCCAATCATTTGACCGACTATCGTGCCTATGAATTGGGATTGGATTCCGAATCAATCGATCGATTAATGGCTTATAGAGCCGCAGGGAATAGGTTCAATACCCTTGATCAATTCCAAACAGTAGCTGGAATTGATGACCGTTTTATGGCCACTTTAACGCCCTATTTGATTTTTCCTGAAAGAAAAAAATGGGCCGTCACCCAAAAAGTTATTTACCAAAAAATGGGCATCAATAATTCTGAAGCGGCCGACTTAAGAAAGGTGGTTGGAGTAGGCGAAAAACTGTCTCAACGCATCATTGAGTACCGAAAGCTCTTGGCCGGGTACAGCGACATGGATCAGTTGTACGAAGTTTTCGGGCTGGATAGCTCAGTGGTTGAACGCATCAAAATGCAATTTGAGGTAAAGGTTTTACCCAAAATCAATAAAGCAATTTTGGATACGGTCTCTTACCATGATTTGATGCGATTGCCCTATATTAGTGCTAAAGATGTCCAAAAGATCATTCGTTGGAGAACAGAAAACGAGGGGATTGCGACCGACGATCTGCGCAATATTGAAGGATTTGACTCATTGAAAATAGCCAGAATAACCTTATATTTGCAATCATTATAAGACTATGTTTGAATTGAACGATGCGGTGGGCGTGAATTATGGAGAGACCACAAAAATGGTTACTGAATCCGCAAAAGATTTTTCAGAGCAGTACATTCGTCCGAATGTGATGGATTGGGATGAAGCTCAGTTTTTTCCTTCTGCAGTACTTAAAAAAGCGGGTGAACTGGGTTTTATGGGACTGTTGATTCCTGAAATCTATGGAGGATCGGGTATGGGTTACCATGAATACATCGCTGTAATTGAAGAAATCTCCAAGGTTGACCCTTCCATTGGGTTATCTGTTGCCGCTCATAATTCTCTGGCGACCCAACATCTGTATCTTTTTGGCAATGAGGAGCAGCGTATGAAATGGCTGCCCAATTTGGCTACAGGAACATGGTTGGGAGCATGGGGTCTAACCGAATACAATACCGGTTCCGATGCCAAAGGCATGAATGCTACAGCACGAAAAGAAGGAGATCATTGGGTGTTGAATGGAACCAAAAATTTTATTACTCACGGGAAGTCTTGTGATTTGGCGGTTGTTATCTTTCGAAATGGAGAAAAAGGAGACAGTCACGGGATGACCACCTTTGTGATCGAAAAAGGAACCCCGGGCTTTAGCTCTGGAAAAGTAGAAAATAAGTTGGGTATGCGTGCCTCGGAAACCGCAGAAATGGTTTTCGACAATTGCATCATTCCAGACAGTAATCGTTTAGGAGATGTTGGTGAGGGGTTTATTCAATCTATGAAAATACTCGATGGAGGAAGAATTTCTATAGCCGCACTTTCTTTGGGAATCGCTAAAGGTGCCTTTGAGGCTTCGGTTAAATATTCTAAAGAACGAGAACAATTTGGAAAACCCATTGGGAGTTTTCAGGGCATTTCGTTTATGTTGGCCGATATGGCTACCGAAATCGAAGCGGCCAGTTTGATGACCCACCAAGCGGGAGAAGATAAAAATCAAGGTAAAAATGTAACTCAGATTGGAGCGATGGCAAAATTATTCGCCTCCGAAGTATGTGTCAAAGTAGCCAACAATGCCGTTCAAATTCACGGTGGATACGGTTTTACCAAAGATTTTCCAGTCGAAAAATTCTTTCGCGATTCCAAATTGTGCACCATAGGTGAAGGGACCAGTGAGATCCAAAAATTGGTCATCGCACGCAACCTTCTGCAATCGTAATATTTCTTTTTTTCTTACTTGCATTAGGAATACTATTCCTATATTTGCGCACCATTATGAAAGGAGGTGCCAACATATGTTAATTATACCTGTAAAAGACGGAGAAAATATCGATCGCGCATTAAAGCGATTCAAGAGAAAATTTGATAAAACGGGCGGTATGCGTCAATTGCGCAGTAGAAAGCAATTTGTAAAGCCTTCGATCAGAAACCGCGATAAAATCAAAAAAGCTCAATACATTCAACGCTTAAGAGATTTAGAAAACCAATAATCTCGTTAATTTGCGTGCAGCTTAAACGTTGTAAGTCTTAAGTTTCATAACTTTGATTTACAACGTTTTTTTATATGTCCATCAATCGTTTTCTGGAGTACATTACCCACGAAAAGAAATATTCGCACCATACCTGTGCTGCTTATCAAAAAAACCTAACCGATTTTAGAGATTTTTGTACAGAACATTATGAGTTGAAAGAGATTGAGCAGGTAGATTACCCCCTGATCAGAGCTTGGATCATTAGTTTGATCGAAAAGAAAAACACCAACCGAACGGTCAATCGTAAAATTTCTGTACTCCGATCCTATTATAAGTTTTTACTCAGAACCGAGACCATCAAAATCTCCCCGCTTAAACTGCATCGCCCTCTTAAGGCATCCAAGAAGCTGAATGTACCCTTTTCCCCTGAAGAAGTGAACCGTTTGTTGAGTGGGGATTTATTTCCTCATGATTATTTAGGAATACTGCAAAAAACCATCATAACATTATTGTATTACACAGGGATCAGACGTCAAGAACTGATCGATCTCAAATGTACTGCGGTAGATTTCGAAACCAACTCCATTAAGGTCTTAGGGAAGCGCAATAAGGAACGAATTATCCCCCTATTGCTTGGCGCAAGGGATCGTTTGATAGAATATCTGAACTACAAAAAAGAATTGTCTGCCCCAAATACTTTTTATTTTTTTTGCATGCCCTCGGGATTAAAAGTCAGCGAAGGATTTGTTTATGAAACGGTAAATCATTATTTTAGTATAGTATCCACTAAGGTGAAAAAAAGCCCGCATATGTTGCGTCACAGCTTTGCTACTCATCTTTTGAATAATGGAGCCGATTTAAATTCGGTAAAAGAGTTGTTGGGTCATGAAAGTATAGCGGCTACGCAAGTGTACACCCACAGCAGTTTAAAAAGGATACAGGAGATTTACTCTAAGGCACACCCTAGGGGTAAAAAAGATTGATTTTAACTTTAAAATTATATACTATGCATGTAAATTTTCAATCTGTCAATTACACCGCCGATGCCAAGTTGATAGAATTTGCCAAAAAGAGAATGGAGAAGGTATGTCAGTTTTACGATCAGATCGTAGATGTGTATGTTTACACCAAGGTTGAAAACTCTTCCGATAGGATCAATAAATTTGCGGAATTGAAGATCGGAATCCCTGGAGATGATGTAATTGTAAAGAAAACGGCCAAGTCTTTTGAGGAGGCCATTAATAATGCTGCTGATTCTGCCGAAAGGGTCCTAAAAAGAAGGAAAAATAAGCAACGTCTTTTGGGCTGATTTTTTTAGTTTATTGTTTTGAAACCCGAAAAAATAATATTTACTTTGCAGACCGTTTTTACGGTCTTTTTTTTAACATAAAATGCCGATGTAGCTCAGCTGGCTAGAGCAGCTGATTTGTAATCAGCAGGTCGTGGGTTCGAGTCCCTCCATCGGCTCTGTT
>JAURMQ010000016.1 GCA_030830625.1 Flavobacteriaceae bacterium | reverse complement strand
CCTTCAATTGTTTATTGCCCAGATCAAAGGAAATCAATGGGTGTATAAGCAAATTACACAATGGGACTATCGTTGGGAATTTTCAGGGAATGGGAGCATCATGGGTGAGTTTAAAATCAGAAACTTTGATAAAAGAGAAGGCGGATATTACGAAATTGGCTATTGGCACATCAAATATGGGGAGGGTATAATTTTACTTAACGAAAAATTTGACCCTATTGGAAAAGTGATCCGAGAATTGCCCTTATTTTCAAGTTATCGATTCGAAAAAAGGATAACCACTCAAGGGACTTTTGAAGGTTTGAATGTGGTGAGTTCTGTAGACATTGGACAGTCTAAAGAGGAGGACGTTAGATATGTTCTCAAATGGGAAGCGCTCGATCGTTTCAGAGACAAACCCCGTCCAAAGCCTTGGCCCAATCCCAGTAAACTTTACCTCTACAAGCTGAAGAAAAACACAAACTAAAATTACAAGAAAAGCTTAACGGATTTCGTTATCAATTAAATCAAAACTTAATTTATATTTATAAAAAACAAATAATTAACAATAAGAATCATGAGAACAATTATCTACAACATCATTTTTTTACTTTTCTTTCCTGGCTTATTCGCACAAAATAATCGTGTAGAGGAAGTCAAACAAATCATGGAAAAAGTAGCAGATTGGCAAATAAATAATCACGATAATCTGGAATATCGCGCACAAAACAAACGACTTAGCAGAGATAAACATCATCCGTTGGATTGGACGAATGGAGCCCTTTATGTAGGAATGTCAAAATGGGCCGCTATGGCCGATAGCGACAAATATTATGAGTGGTTAAAGGGAATTGGAGATGCTCATGATTGGAAACTTCACCTAAGAAATGGATATTATGCAAGAGTGTATCATGCAGACGATCATACAGTAGGTCAAACGTATTTTCATCTTTATAGAAAATACAAAGATGAAAACATGATAAAGCAAACGATCAAACAGTTTGATTTTATTCTTTATCACCCTGCTCAAACCAAAATGGATTGGCAATCTCCTTTTCATCAAGACCGTTGGAATTGGTGTGATGCATTGTTTATGTCTCCCCCTCTTTGGGTTATGGTGTCTAATCTGACCCGAGACAGAAAGTACATTGAGTTTATGGTTAAAGAGTTTAAGGCAACGACGAATCACTTATTCGACAAGGAAGAAGACCTTTATTACAGAGACGGTTCCTATTTTGATAAACTCGATAACGGAACTAAAATTTTCTGGGGTAGAGGAAATGGTTGGGTTTTTGCTGGTTTGTCAAACATTATGGAGGAACTCGATCCCAACGATAAAGATTATGCTTATTTCTTGAAGATTTACAAAAAAATGGCCAAAAAATTATTGGAGATTCAGACTCCTGAGGGGCATTGGGCCATGAGTCTTTTAGGTCAGGAATTTTATCCTACTCCAGAGACGAGTGGTTCCTCATTTGTCACTTTTGGACTTGCCTGGGGAATTAATAAGGGAATTTTGGATGAAGCAACCTATAGACCTGCAGTTGAAAAAGCTTGGAGTGCTATGGTAGGTTATGTTAATGAAGACGGAATGTTGGGATATGTTCAACCCATCGGGGCAGAACCAGGCGAGGCCTACCCCGACAAGACTGAAGTGTATGGAGTTGGAGCCTTTTTGAGTGCAGGTTCCGAAATGGTTAAGCTATACGCTAGGGATTAGGTCACGTTTTAACGAGTAATTTTTTTTGATGATGAGGAATCTGTTTGCTATACTGTTGGGATTTCTTTCTTTGAGCGGTCTCACTCCAGAAACCGAAACAGGCCCCTTTTTGGCAAATGGAATAAAAAATGGTTGGGCCGATCAAAACTCCATCGTTCTTTGGACGCGGTTGACACAAAATCAATCGGCTCTTTTTGAGGGACAACCCTTTATTGAGATTCCGCTTGAACAAATGAAATCATTGGCCAAAAATCCTGATCTCGAAGCGATTTATAATACCCAGATTCCAGAAGGTATGCTGCTCAAAGAAATGGAAGGCTATTGTCCTGGAGCTCAAGGTCAAGTTCAATTACAGTATAATATTGAAGGCCATGAGACCGAAAAGATTGTTTCGGACTGGGCAGATGTTGATCCTCAAAAAGATTTTACCCATCAGTGGAAGTTGGAGGGCTTAAAAGCGGGTGAAAAATACCGTTTAAAAATTTATGCAAGACCCACTCAAGGCGCTCAGGTTTCCGATAGTATTTCGGGTCAATTTTTATTACCCGCTCCAAAAAATGTTTCAAAGAGTGTGAAATTTTGTGTCGTCTCTTGTCACGATTATAACCGCAGAGATGATATGGAAAACGGTCATAAAATATACCCCAGTATGTCGGCATTACATCCCGATTTTTATGTACATACTGGGGATGTTGAATACATGGACAAACCAACTCCTTATGCGCTGACCGAGGAGTTGATGCGTTTCAAATGGAACCGTTTGTTTGCCCTTCCCAATCAACGATACTTTTTCAATACACATACTTCCTATTTTATGAAGGACGATCATGATGTGGGTTTTGATGACAGTTATCCTGGCAAGGATTATGGAGCCGTTCCTTTTGAGAGGGGATTGGAAATTTTTGATCAGGAACAATTTCCGAGTCATCCCAAAAGATATAAAACCGTGCGATGGGGGAAGGACCTTCAGGTATGGATTATAGAGGGTAGAAACTACAGAAATCAAAACTATTTGGCAGATGGACCCGATAAAACCATTTGGGGTTCAGCCCAAAAGCAATGGTTTTACGATACGGTTTCTGAGTCGGATGCTACATTTAAAGTATTGATTACTTCTTCTCCTATTTTGGGTCCCGATCGTTCCAATAAAAATGACAACCTCAGCAATGCTACTTATTCTTATGAACAAGGAGAGATATTGGATTTTATAAAAAAACAGAAAAACCTGTTTATTGTCAATGGAGACCGCCATTGGCAGTATGTTACCCATATCAAAAACACCAACCTCTGGGAATTTGGTTGTGGGGCGGGTGCAGATGTTCATGCTGGAGGCTGGAAGCAAGAGGACTTAAGGCCTGAGCATCAATTTTTGAGGGTTAAAGGGGGGTTTCTATCGGTTTCGGTTACGCAGGGTGAGAAATCAAAAATTCAATTTACCCACCACGACGTGGAGGGGAAAGCAGTACATGAAGTTGTATTCTAATTTTCGTTGTAATATTTGCGTTCTTCGGAGTGGCTGAAATTGTAGTTCTCTTTGGTAATGATTTCCAAAGGAGTAGGAATTTCGTTATTGGGTATTTTTTTGTGAACCAAATAATTGGCCATGGTTTTGATGGATTTATACCCCTGATTAAAAGATTTTTGAGAAATCAAAAAGGTAACTAAACCTTTCTCTAATGCTTCTACGTTTTGAGGAGTAGTATCGAAGCCAACGAGCTTGAGTTCTTTTAATTTATCATGATCTATCACACGACAAACATTAGAAATCCTACTGGAGGGCACCAAGATTCCTTTGATTTGGGGATGCTTCTTTAAGAAATCGTTGATTCTTTCGCCGCTTTGTTCTACTTTGCTGGGTTCGTCAAATTGTAACTCATGAATTTTAGTCTCGGGCTTGTTCTCTTTGAAGTAATGAACAAATCCTTTGACGCGTTCAAAGTTGGCCTCATAATCGTACAAGTTTTTTCGCGTGAGTACAATCAATACTTCATCTTCCGAATCAATGCATAGACGGGTAAGTTTTCCAGCCAAAATTCCAGCTTCGAATGATTTTTGGCCGATGTAGCAGAGGTTATTATACCCTTTTAGATCTACATTAAAAAACAAATAGGGGATTTTTCTGTGGCTCAGAGTCTGGATGATTTCAGTAGTTTCTTTGATAAATATGGGAACCATAACTACCGCATCAGGTTGTAATTGAATCAACATTTTGAACGCATCGGTGTAGCTTTGCGGATTAAATTGATCGAAGGTAAAGATGTGATTTTCTATTCCGTAGGGATTGACTTCTTGACTCCCTTTTTGTATTCCAGACATAGGAGATTTCCAAAAAACATTTTCTCCATCGTATTGGGGAATTAAAGTAGCCAGATTAAGGTTTTTTTTCATGGCCAACGAACTGGCAATGGTGTTGATTTTAAATTTCTTTTGCTTTAAAATCTTTCGGATCTTATCTTCAGTTTTGGGGGAGACCCCTCCGCGGTTATGAAGGACTCGGTCAACAGTACCCACCGATACATTGGCTTCTTTCGCTATGTCTTTGATAGTAATCAACCAAAAATTTTACTTCAATATAATATCAAAATGTTGAAAAAAATATTTTTTTTTAATTTAAATTAAATTGCGCGATATCAAACCATAAAAGTAAGCCTACATTTCATTTCGATTGTATATATTTGTTACAACATGTGTGCGTACACGTAATTTGACTTTGTGATCAATAAATCATTTAAATGGATTCTTGTTGCAGCCTTGTCGGGCTTCTTGTTTGGCTTTGACACAGTGGTTATTTCAGGAGCCAACCTCCCCATAAAAGAGTTGTGGGAAACCGACCCGTTTTTTCACGGCTTTTTTATTATGTCTATGGCACTTTGGGGAACTGTGATAGGGGCATTATTTGGTGCCTACCCTACCAATACATTTGGTCGTAAAAAAACATTAGTTGGGATAGGTTTTCTCTTTTTCATTTCTGCTTTGGGTTCGGCATTTGCAATGGACCCATATACATTTTCATTTTTTAGATTTATTGGGGGTCTTGCAGTGGGGGTTTCTTCCATAGCAGCACCCATTTACATATCAGAAATCTCATCCCCAGAAAGAAGAGGTTCATTGGGGGTATTGTACCAGTTTAGTTTGGTGTTTGGTATATTGATTGCCTTTTTCTCAAACTATCTGTTTACGGGCTTTCAGGGCATTCAAGACTGGAGGTGGATGTTGGGAATTGAAGCCCTACCCGCTGCCTTATATTTATGGATGACGTTAACAATACCCGACACGCCCCGGTGGTACATTCTTTACAAAAAGAATGATACAGCAGCTTTGAAAATACTGAACCAGATTTACGGTGAAACGGTCGATGCACAAAACAGTATCGATGAAATAAAATCGGCTGATCATGGGGCTAATCATGAAAAAAAATTATTTACCGACAAGAACAATAAGATCCTTGTTTTGGCTTTTCTTATTTCTTTTTTCAATCAATTGTCGGGCATCAACTTTATACTTTATTACGCTCCAGAGATATTAGAAATGGCAGGCTTTGCCACCAAAGAATCCCTTTTTAAATCGATTTTTATCGGTTTAACCAATATCATTTTCACTTTTACGGGTTTACTTCTGATTGATCGATTGGGACGAAAACAGCTATTAATCATTGGCTCATTGGGATATATTATGAGTTTGTCGGGTGTCTCCATTTCCTTTTACATGGGAGCCAACCCTCAGTGGATTGCTTTTTATATTTTTGCTTTTATCGCCTCACATGCTGTAGGGCAGGGAACGGTGATTTGGGTCTTTATTTCTGAAATTTTCCCCAACAGGCTCAGAGCTAAGGGGCAATCTTTTGGCGCTGGTGTTCACTGGATATTCGCAGCATTGATTACTTTGATAGGTCCTCCGATAATCGCTTTCTATCAAACCAATCCGTGGCCCATTTTCTCTTTTTTTGCCTTGATGATGATACTACAATTCATATTTTCTATTTTTGTAATGCCTGAAACTAAAGGCAAATCTCTTGAAGAAATCAACTCAATGATTCATAAAAAATAATTATTTCCTATGAGAAGAAAAGATTTTATTCGAAACTCTAGTGGCCTACTTCTAGGCTCAATGGTTGCTCCAAATTTGATGGCAAATTACAGTCTAAACAGCAGCATTAACCTTGGTGTTATAGGAACCGGAGGACGAGGCAAAGGGATCATTAAATTACTCAACTCGATCCCTGGCTGTGAAGTGATTGCCGTTTGTGATAATCTGACTTTTCGTTTAGAAGAGGCTTACGCATTGATAAAAAACAATAAAAAAGCCAAAGCCTATGACGATTACAGAAAACTCTTAGAGGATAAAAATATTGATGCTGTAATTGTTTCCACTCCTTTGTATTTGCACGATAAAATTGCTATCGATGCATTGGATGCCGACAAACACGTTTATTGTGAAAAGACCTTGGCTAAAGGAGCTGCCGCTACGGCAAGTATTGTAAACAAATGTAAAACCTCCAATAAGATATTTCAAACGGGGCACCAGTACCACAGTTCTAGAATGTACAGTCAATTGGTTGAAATGATTTGGCAAGGAAAAGTGGGGAAGATATCTTCGATTGAGGCTCAGTGGAATAGAAATGGCGATTGGAGAAGAGCGGTTCCAGATCCAAAATTGGAAAGACAAATCAATTGGAGGATGTACAGAGACTATTCCTATGGTCTTTTGGCGGAATTGAGCTCTCATCAGATCGACTTTGCCAATTGGATACTGAAAGCTGTTCCAGAAAAAGCGATCGGTATGGGCGGCATCAATTACTGGAAAGATGGGCGTGAGACCTACGACAACACCAAAGTAGTCTTTCAATATCCTGAGGGGGT
>JAURMQ010000124.1 GCA_030830625.1 Flavobacteriaceae bacterium | reverse complement strand
TTTTTCAAATTCCATTTTGTTGTTTTTTTCGAGCCAATACCCCAAACCCTTTTCAATATATACATAATCGGATTCGGTCACAGCACCATGTTTGGAATGATAGGTTTCTTGTAACTCTTCAATGAAAATGGAGGGAGATCCATCTGCCGTCGTAAAAATTGTTTTTTGCATTTATCAGATTCTATTATACTTATTTGATCCCTTTTAACATTATGTAAATGGCTCGGTATTTTTTTTAAGGGATAAGTAAATTACACGTTAAAAAACCAGTTACAATAGAATGTATTAAAAGTAAAAAAAGTAATTTTGACATTATTTCTTGATTAAAATGAAGATAGAAAAAACTTTGGCGTCAAAATTAGCCCATGTGGATTTTGAAAACTTGACTTTTGGGTCTGTTTTTACAGACCACATGTTTGTATGCAAGTACAAAGATGGAAAATGGCAGACCCCAGAAGTTATACCCTATCAATCCTTGTCATTTGAACCGTCCATGAGTGTACTTCATTACGGGCAAGCTGTTTTTGAAGGCATGAAAGCTTATAAAGATGAGAAAGGAAAGGTTTGGCTTTTTCGACCCGACCAAAACATTAAGAGAATCAATCGTTCTGCCGAAAGACTTCAAATCCCTAAATTCTCTGAAGATTATTTTTTTGAAGGTTTAAAAACTTTATTGCATTTGGATAAAGAATGGATCAAACCGGGTATTGGAAATTCTCTGTACATCCGTCCGTTTGTTTTTTCAAGCCAAGCAGGTGTTCAAGCATCACCTTCCAAGGAATACACTTTCATCATCATTTGTTGTCCCGTAAAAGCTTACTACGGTGGTGAGGTAAATGTTTTAATAGCAGAGGAGTTCAGTAGAGCTGCCGATGGAGGAATAGGATTCACTAAGGCTGCAGGAAACTATGCTGCACAATTTTATCCTACCGCTTTGGCACAAGAACAAGGATATCAGCAAGTAGTTTGGACGGATGCCAAATCCCATGAATACCTGGAAGAGGCGGGAACCATGAATATCTTTTTCAGAATCAATGACAAATTGGTTACTGCTCCAACCAATGACCGTATTCTTGATGGGGTAACCCGCAAAAGCGTTATTCAAATCGCTCGAGATTCAGGAATTGAAGTTGAAGTAAGACCTATCAAAATTGCCGAAGTAGTTGAGGCTTCAACAAACAATCAGCTCAAAGAAATGTTTGGTAGTGGAACGGCTGTGGTCATCAATCCCATAAAAAGCTTTGGTTATCAAGGAGTAAACTATAAACTTCCTGAATTGGAAGCTCCAATGGCTACTCAATTGAAAGACAAAATCATGTCCATCCAATATAACTTAACCGAAGATCCCTACGGATGGCGTGTATGTTTGGATTAACCCTTCTCCAATATTGAAGTGATGTCGGGTTTAAAATAATTGGGACCTTTTAATACCTTCCCATCTTCTCGATAAATGGGTTTACCATCTGCCCCCAATTTACTCATATTACTGCGTTGAATTTCGTTAAACACTTCGGTGATTTTGTCATGCATACCATGAGAAAGTATGGTTCCACACAAGATATAAAGCATATCTCCAAGCGCATCGGCCACCTCGACCAAGTCATGGTTCTGTGCAGCTTCTAAATATTCCTCATTTTCTTCTTTCATCAGATTGTGCCTCAATAAAACTGTATTTTGCGAAATACTAACGGTAGGGAGCTCTGCGGATTCAATACCAAATACCTGGTGAAATTCTGCTACTGCATTCAATTCATTTTTAATCATTTCTATATTTTAATGGAATGTAAAAGTGGTCAATCTTTTTTTTCTAATTTAGATAAAAAATAAAAATGTTCAGCCAAGGTCAACTTTTGTTTGCAGTATTTTTTGTGATTGCTTTCATTTCTCTCATGATATTTTCCTACCGCAAAGATTTAAAAAATCACAAACTACATTATAAAGGAAGCTACAAAATTTTAATTGTTTTTTTATTGACCATAGGGGTACTTTTTCTCATCAAAACTTTTACCCAGCAATCCTAATCCAATTCATGAAACAGCTTTTGATTGTTTTTTTGGGAGGGGGCACTGGAACCGTAATGCGTTTCCTTATCGGTAAACTCCTTCCTTATTCCGGTAAGGGATTTCCGTGGAATACTTTCTATGCCAATGTAATAGGCTGTTTATTAATTGGATTACTAACCGGATACTTATTAAGGAATGCCAACGAAAACCAATCTGCATTTATATTATTTGCCAGCGTTGGATTTTGTGGAGGTTTCACAACTTTTTCCTCTTTTGCCAACGAAAACCTCTCCTTTATTCGATCGGGAGACTATCTCATGCTGTTGTCCTACACTTTATTGAGTTTGGTATCTGGAATCGTAATGGTGTATCTCGGTATACTGATCGAGAAACACATTCAATAATTTTTTGACATATTCTTTAAATTTTTTATTTTAATTATCATACCCCCCTAAAATTAGGGGGTATTTTTTTTAAAATAATAAAAATGAGTATTCATACCCCATGTTTTTTATGGCAAAAATGTAAATAGTATACTTTTGAAGTGAATTTATATTATTAACTATGTCTAATAATTCACTTTTTAATGCGACAACAGCAGTTGAAGTCAACGATGACCTCACTATGTTATGGATCTTCCTTTCAGGGATTCTGATCTTCTTTATGCAAGCTGGGTTTACATGGGTTGAATCAGGTTTTACCCGTTCAAAAAATGCGGTAAACATCTCTATGAAAAACATTCTGGATAATTCAGTAGGAACATTATCCTATAGGTTTTTCGGTTTAAGGGTATCTGAAGAGGTTGAAATTAAAGGGTTAGACCAATCAGAATACGGATTCGGAGGATTTGAAGGCGGAGGTTTCGAAGCCTGGATAAAAGATAATACCAATACACTAACATAAACACTATTAATTAAACACTATTATTATGAATTTTATTAAAAACACCGTTTTATCAACAGTTGCAGCTTTAGTTTGTTATTCCGCTATCGCTCAAGAAGAATCGGCTCCACAAACTACTTTTGACCTTAGCGGATCCATTGACACTTATTACAGAAGTAGCGAATACGCTCCAGGAACCTCATTCGCAAACCTTCCGGGATTTGCATTGGGTATGGCAAATATCATCATGTCATATGAAGGAGCCAAATCAGGATTTGTGGCAGACCTTGTTTTTGGACCAAGAGGTGCAGACGCTGTTTTTGGCTCACCTCAACAAGGTATTGATGGGGATCCTCATTTTTACCGAAGCTCAAACATTGTAAATCAGCTTTACGCTTACTACAACGTCAGTGATTCTTTCACACTTACCATGGGGAATTTTAACACCTTTTTAGGGTATGAAGTCATCTCACCAGTTGCAAACTTCAACTACTCAACATCCTACATGTTCTCCTATGGACCTTTCTCCCATACCGGTATCAAAGCGGATATCGCTGCAGGTGAAAATACTTCCATAATGCTTGCTGTGTTGAATACTACTGACGCAACCGAATTTCAACCTATAGACGACGATTATATGTTTGGAGTTCAACTTGGAATATTTGGACAATACATCAATTATCTGGGGGGCGGAACTGCAGGTGTATCTCAAATTGACTTTACCGGAGGTTTCAACCTTGGAGACAGTTTCTTCCTTGGAATCAACGCTACAAGTTACAGTGATGATAGTGATGTTGAATTTTCTGGGGTTGCATTATATCCTCAATATACTTTCTCTGACTCCTTTGCTTTAGGCGCTCGATTTGAAGCTTTCTCTGAAAATGGATTAGGCGCAATAGGAAGTGTCAGTGGAGAGGGTGACAACACCTCATTTACCATCACAGGGAGTTACACTTCGGGGAATTTTATCTTCAAACCCGAAATTAGAATTGACTCTGCATCAGATAAGTTTTATACCGACGCTGACGGAGCTACTGATGGTTTAGCTGCATTTATTGTGGCTGCAATCTATTCATTCTAAACAATTGGAATGAATTTAAATCCAAAAGATTGAAAAAACAGATCACTCCCCCGATGAAATTTTTTCGGGGGTTTGAATCGTTTATCATATAAAAAATTTTTGATCAGACTTTTTTATAAAGACAAAACGTTGGACACAGAAAACCTCCCATCTGATCATTGACTCATCAAACTATAAAAGCGTTTTCAAAAACAACTATTTAATCATTAAAATATGAAAAAAATTGAAGCCATCATCAGAAAATCAAAGTTTGATGATGTTAAAAAAGCCCTTCACAATGTGGAAGTAAATTTTTTCAGTTATTGGGATGTAACTGGAGTGGGTAATGAAAAACAAGGTCATGTTTATCGGGGGATTTCCTACAGCACAGCCGAAATACAAAGAAGATACATCTCTATAGTAGTCTCAGAGCCTTTTGTGGAAAAAACAATCAATGCCATTCTATCCACTGCGGCTACTGACAAGGTTGGAGACGGTAAAATCTTTATTTTACCTATAGAGGAAGCCTACAGAATTAGGACTGGAGAAAAAGGAAACGACTCATTAAATTAATAACAAACAAATATGGAAACTACTATTTTAACAGTAAACAATGTATGGATGATGATCTGTACTGCCCTCGTGTTTTTCATGCACTTGGGATTCTCTTTTCTGGAAATCGGATTGACCCGACAAAAGAATACCATCAATATTTTATTTAAAAACTTTTTTGTAATCACCATGGGACTCTTGTTGTATTGTCTTGGGGGATTCAATCTCATGTATCCTGGTTTTGAAGACGGAGACATGGGTATTCTTAAATTCGCAGGATTTGGGATCACAGCTCCCGAAGGTGGGATGGGGTTCGGATATGCTGATGGAGGCTACACCTGGTGGACCGACTTTCTATTCCAAGGAATGTTTGCCGCAACAGCCGCAACCATTGTTTCGGGTGCCGTTGCCGAGCGTATAAAATTATCAGGATTTATGCTTTTCGCAGTCCTTTATGTAGGATTGGTTTACCCCATAGTGGGTGCATGGAAATGGGGAGGTGGATTCCTC
>JAURMQ010000123.1 GCA_030830625.1 Flavobacteriaceae bacterium | reverse complement strand
TATTTTGTTTTTTTCTTGCATGGTTAAGGGTTAGGCCTTAATGTTTTTGAAATATAGGAATAGATTTTAACTTTAGTTGATCTGTCAGGTGTTTTTTATTGGTGAAGATCAGTCCTCCTGCTCAGGTTTTGGATCTGGAGATCCAACGTAATCGTCTATTTCTCTTCTGTCTTTTTTGGTGGGTCTTCCGGTTCCTCTTTCCCGCTCTGGTCCTTTTGAAAGTGATTGTAAACTATGGTTGTCAAAAGCCTCCTTTGAGGTAATGTTTTCTCTGTAAACATCCAGTAATTTGGCTCCTAATCGGCTTTTGGGAATGTCCATAACCCTCAATTCGTGCCAAATTTGATTTTTTCGCACTTTAACCTGATCCCCAATCAAAACTTCTCGAGAGGGTTTCACAATTTGCCCTCCAAACCTTACATGCCCTTGTTTGCATGCCATACTGGCTTGATTTCTTGATTTATAATAGCGAAGGCACCACAGGTATTGATCAATTCGCATTGTTAAACTTCATATAATTTAGAATACAAAAATAAAGTAAAATTGTATCTTGCAATTCAATTTCTATCAATGAAATATCTAAACAAACTTTTGTATTTGTCAGTTGTATTTCTCATGGTTTTCGCATGTAAAAAAGACAGTGATGAAACCGAACCTATCAGGGATGTTCAGGAACAAACGCTGAATGATGATGAAGCATTGATAGCTTACTTAAAAACCCATTTTTACAATTATGAGGAATTTTCAAAGGATCCTGATAATTACAAAATTGAAGTAGCCTTGGATACGATCGCTGAAGAAAACAGCGATAAGACCCCGCTTTGGGATCAGGTACAAACCAAAACAGTAGAGATCACCGATCGGAACGATAACGAGATCCCTACCAAAATGTACTTTTTGGTTGCCAAAACGGGAGTGGGGGAAAACCCCAGCCTTGTAGATTCTACTTTTGTAACCTACAAAGGAAGCTTACTCAATGGTGAAGTTTTTGACCAAAGAAATCTCCCCATGTGGTTTAATTTGGCTTCGGGAGTAATTCGGGGGTTTAAGCATTTTTTGCCCGAGTTGAAAGCAGGAGACCATACTGTTAATCCAGATGGCACCTATGAACTTGATCATTACGGCAATGGGGTATTCTTTATTCCCTCTTCTCTGGGATACTATGCCCAAAGCATTTCTACTATTCCTCAATATTCTCCCTTGATTTTTTCGGTAGCACTCCATAAGGTGAACCCTGCTGACCACGACAACGATGGTATTTTGTCTAGAGATGAGGATCCTGACGGGGATGGCAATCCGTTGAATGATGATACCGACTTGGACAGGAATCCCAATTATCTCGATACAGACGACGATAACGATGGAACTCCAACCCAAGTTGAATACGATAGGAATGGTGATGGCATTGCTGACGATGATGATAACGACGGCATCCCCAATTATTTAGATGCCGACAACAATTAGTTGAGTTGAACAGAAAGCCCAATTGTAAATTGATTGGGTCGGGTATCAATCTGACCCTTATTGGGTATTCCTGCCTCCGATAAAATTTTGCTTTCTACGGCCGAAAATCCTTTTTCATATCGGATGTCCACACCGACCGGACCGAGCTGAACTCTGGTCCCAATATGCATTCCATATTTCATCTTTTTTTCAACCTCCTCAAAACTCAATTCATCGCTCTTGTTGGAGAGAGGGTAAAAAGCAGTTGGTCCGATAAACATACTCAAAGGACCGAGCATTTTAACCCCAAAAGATACTGGAAGTTCGATTCGTGTTTTTTTTAAGGCGTTGCCCTCAAACCTACTGCTCACTTGGGTGTATTGAAGTTCAGGTCTCAAATAAAAAATCAGAAAATCTACTTGGGCGTAGCCTCCGAGATGGAAACCCGAGTTACTTTTTAATTTTCCTTCTTTTTGGAGTTGATCTCCTACGAGTTTTATATCACCCGGAGCGTCAAAATTGAGCCCTCCTTGAAGTCCAAACTTCAGTTGAGAAAAACAAATTTGTGAGACCAGTAATAAGAAAATGAAGTTTGGGGCTGTTTTCATTTTATAGCATTAAAAAATTATTTTCGACTCAATACTTTTTTCACGGCATTGATGATTGCATTTTTATTCAATCCATATTTGTCCATCAATTGGGCGGGTGTTCCGGATTCCCCAAAGGTATCATTGGTTGCGACAAATTCTTGGGGGGTAGGATGTTTTGCGGCCAAGGCACCCGCAATACTTTCTCCCAAACCTCCGAGATAATTGTGTTCTTCAGCAGATACGATACAGCCTGTTTTTTGAACAGAGTTGAGGAGTAATTCGGTATCCAATGGTTTTATGGTATGGATGTTGATGACTTCGACAGATATGCCCTCGGCTTCCAAAGTTTCGGCAGCCAATAAAGCTTCCCAGACCAAATGACCCGTAGCGGCAATGGTAACGTCATTTCCAGAGTTTAAAACAATTCCTTTCCCGATTTCAAAAGGCATGTCTTCGGGGATGAAATTGGCCACTTTAGGTCGTCCGAATCGGAGATAGACAGGGCCTTGATGTTCAGCAATGGCCAGAGTAGCCGCTTTCGTTTGGTTGAAATCACAGGGGTTGATGACCGTCATACCGGGCAACATTTTCATCATGCCTATGTCTTCCAAAATCTGATGTGTAGCTCCATCTTCTCCCAATGTTACTCCTGCATGTGAGGCACATATTTTAACATTTTTACCAGAGTAGGCGATGGATTGGCGGATTTGATCGTAAACCCTTCCCGTCGAAAAATTGGCAAAAGTTCCGGTAAAAGGAATCTTTCCTCCAATAGTCAATCCAGCGGCAATTCCCATCATATTGGCCTCAGCAATACCGATTTGAATAAATCTTTTTGGGTTTTCCTTGATGAATTCTTCCATCTTAAGCGACCCTACCAGGTCGGCACACAAGGCCACAACGTTGGGGTTTGTTCTCCCGAGTTCTGCTAATCCGGCTCCAAAACCTGAGCGGGTATCCACTTTACCTTGATCCGTATATTTTTTCATAGATTTTTGGCGTTCCAAATTTAATAATCCGCTAAGGTCTCAGGGTTCTGTGCTAATGCATTTTCCAGCTGTTCATCGTTAGGGGCTTTTCCATGCCATGCGTGAGTATGCATCATATAGTCCACACCATTGCCCATTTCGGTGTGCATAATGATCACAATAGGCTTGGCTTTTCCAGTTTTGGATTGGGCGAGTTTTAAGGCGTCAATTATAGATTTAAGATCATTTCCTTGTTCAAGAACAATGACTTCCCAACCAAAAGCGGCAAATTTTCCTGCAATATCTCCCATAGGGAGCACTTCATCGGTGCTTCCATCAATTTGTTTGCCGTTGAGGTCAACAGTTGCAATGAGATTATCCACTTTATTTCCAGCTGCAAACATAATGGCTTCCCAATTTTGCCCTTCTTGGAGCTCACCGTCTCCCATCAATACAAACACCGTTTTGTCGTCGTGATTTAATTTTTTGGAAAGGGCAGATCCTATAGCCACCGAGAGTCCTTGACCCAATGAACCCGAAGCCACTCGCACTCCGGGGAGTCCTTCATGGGTGGTGGGATGTCCTTGTAACCTGGAATCTATTAAACGAAAGCTTTCCAGCTCTTTTACCGGAAAATAACCTTTGCGCGCAAGTACACTGTAAAAGAGAGGAGAGATATGACCGTTGGAAAGGAAAAATAAATCTTCTCCCGTTCCATCCATTTCAAAACCCTCTTTGAGTTCCATGATTTCGTAATAGAGCGCAACGAGGAATTCTGTACATCCAAGAGATCCTCCTGGGTGGCCCGAATTTACTTTGTGAACCATCCGCAAGATGTCTCTTCTCACTTGAGAGACTAATGCATTCAAAAAATTATAGTCTGGCATGGTGTTTAATTTTCAAAGCAAAAGTAAGCTTTCAAGTTTTAGCCACAAAGTTGAGAGAATTATTTTCTGTAAAAATTAAATAAATAAATAAAAGGTTTTAAATCAAAGAGGGAAAAGAATCATCATCTACTGTCTTATATTTGTAAGCATTTCTAAGGCATGAAATTCAATTTAATTCAAAAGGACATCTCGTCATCGGCCAGAGCCGCAACCCTAACGACCGATCACGGGATCATTGAGACTCCAATTTTTATGCCCGTCGGAACAGCCGCTACAGTAAAGGGAGTCCATCAAAGAGAGCTCAAGCAGGATGTCCAACCCGATATCATTTTGGGGAATACCTACCACCTTTATTTGAGACCTGGGACTGAAATCCTTAAACAAGCGGGTGGATTGCATCGATTTATGAATTGGTCGGGTCCGATCCTCACCGACTCGGGGGGTTACCAAGTCTATTCGTTATCCAGCAATCGGAAAATCAAAGAAGAAGGGGTTACTTTTAAATCCCATATCGACGGTTCTCTACATTTTTTCTCTCCAGAGCGGGCCGTCGAAATACAACGTGAAATAGGAGGGGACATTATCATGGCTTTCGACGAGTGTACCCCTTACCCTTGCGACTATGACTATGCAAAAAAATCCATGCAAATGACCCACAGATGGTTGGATCGATGCATAGCCCACGACAAGAAAATTCCCTTTGAGTACGATTATCGGCAATCCTTTTTTCCCATTGTTCAGGGAAGTGTTTACAAGGATTTGAGGAAGGAATCGGCCGATTATATCGCCTCCAAAGAGGCCCCAGGAAATGCGATTGGAGGGCTTTCTGTGGGAGAACCTGCAGAAGAAATGTACGCCATGACCGAGACAGTGTGCGATCGTTTGCCAGAAGATAAACCCCGCTATTTGATGGGGGTAGGAACTCCCATCAATATATTGGAGAACATCGCTTTGGGCATTGATATGTTCGACTGTGTAATGCCCACAAGAAATGCGAGAAATGGTATGTTGTTCACTGTCGAGGGTACTATAAATATAAAGAATAAAAAATGGGAGAACGATTTTTCTCCCATCGATACGGCTGCCTACTGTTATGTAGATACAGACTATTCTAAAGCGTATTTACGCCATTTGTTTACCGTCAATGAAATGTTGGGTAAGCAGATCGCCACATTACATAACCTCAGTTTTTATTTGTGGTTGGTAAGAGAGGCCAGAAAGCATATCTTAGAGGGAGATTTTTGCCTTTGGAAAAATCAAATGTGTCGTCAAATGGACAAACGGTTGTAGCATGAAGATCATCGACGGGTATATCATCAAAAAATATCTTTCCACCTTTGGAGTGATGATTCTCCTTTTTATTCCCATCGGAATCATGGTTGACATGGCCGAAAAGATTGATAAATTCAAGGAAAATGAAGTGCCAACCAAAGCAATTATTGATTATTACCTTGATTTCACTTGGTATTTCGGAAGCTTATTGTTTCCTATTTTTCTTTTTTTAGCGGTCATTTGGTTCACTTCTAAATTGGCCAACAATACTGAAGTGATTGCCCTTTTGAGTTCGGGAATTTCTTTTTCTCGTTTTTTGAGACCCTATTTGATTTCTGCGGGGATCATTGCCCTGTTTTCTTTTTTCTCAGGCATGTTCATCGTTCCCAAATCCAATTCGAGTTTTAATGCTTTTGTGTACAAATACATCGACAAAAAAAGTGAGCGTACAACCAAAAATCTATACCAACAAATCAATCCCAAAGAATATATTTTTGTGAGCAGTTATGATCCCATTCGTAAAAGTGCTAACAACTTTACTCTGGAACATTTTGAGGACAACCTCATGACGTTTAAGATTCAGGCCAATAGTATTCGTTGGGTCGAGAGAGACAGTGTTTTCAGATTGTCTTCCTACGTCAAAAGATCTTTTCTGGGTGATGAGGAGATTTACGAGCAGCAGAGTCGTTTGGATACGATTTTTGATTTTCAAATCGATGATTTATCCCCCGTAAATTACAAAGCTGAAACCCTAACTTTTAGGCCTCTTAACGAGTTCATAGCGAAAGAACGTGAGGGCGGTTCGGTAAAGATCAATAGCCATTTGTTGGTAAGGCATAAACGATGGAGTTTGCCCTTTTCAGCTTTTGTTTTAACCCTCATTGGGGTTTCGGTTTCCTCTTTCAAAAGAAGAGGAGGAATGGGGATCAACTTAGCCTTTGGAATTGCCTTGGGATTTCTTTTCATCTTCTTTGATAAAATATTTTCGGTGATGGTAAATAAGTCCAATTTTCCTCCCTTTTGGGGCGCTTGGCTCCCTGTTTTTATTTTTGGTATTTTCGCGATATTGCTTCTTCGGCAGGCGAGGAGATAGAGGGTCAACTTAATCTCGAATTTCTACAAATGATCCACTAATATTTTTATTTTTGTATAGAATAGAACGATGTAAATGGAATATTTAGACTTTGAACTTCCCGTTAAGGAATTACAAGATCAAATTGTTAAATGTCAGGCCATAGGCGACGAAAGCAGTGTTGACGTGACCGAGACTTGTAAATTATTGGAAGAAAAATTGAAGGATACTAAAGCACAAATCTATGGTAATCTGACGGCTTGGCAAAGGGTTCAGCTGTCTCGTCACCCCTCAAGGCCCTATGCACTGGATTACATCAGAGCTCTTTGTGGGGATACCTTTTTGGAAATCCATGGCGATCGAAATTTTGCCGATGATAAAGCAATGGTAGGCGGATTGGGAAAAATCGATAACCAAACCTTTATGTTTATTGGAACCCAGAAAGGATACAATACCAAAACCAGACAATACCGAAATTTTGGAATGGCCAAACCCGAAGGATACCGCAAGGCACTTCGTTTGATGAAAACTGCAGAAAAATTCGGAATCCCTATCATTTCTTTGATCGACACACCGGGTGCCTACCCGGGTTTGGAGGCAGAGGAGAGGGGACAGGGACAAGCCATTGCCAATAATATCTTTCAAATGTTGTCCATCAAAACTCCGATTATTGTTACCATTATTGGAGAAGGGGCCTCTGGAGGGGCATTAGGCATTGGAGTAGGTGACCTCGTTTATATGCTAGAAAACACTTGGTATTCGGTTATTTCTCCCGAATCCTGTTCCTCAATTTTA
>JAURMQ010000122.1 GCA_030830625.1 Flavobacteriaceae bacterium | reverse complement strand
TTTGGTGTTTAAAAAGCCTTTCAGTTTGTGCAGCGATTGTTCCAAAAACAAGGGAGCCGTCAATTCAAATTTTTTCTTAGCGCGGTTTAGATATTTTTTGAGTACAATCGTTTTGACCCCCAGTTTGTTTTCGACCTCTTGGAGAAATTTTTTTTGATCGGCATAGGCCGTAACTTGGGTTTGATCCTCCCAAAAGTACTGACAAGCAATTTTTTTCTTTTTGTAGTTAAAAAATTGGGCAGGTTCTTCGCCATGGAGTGTAAACAATTCCTCCACATAGTGTGGCATGGTAAAAAGGGAGGGCCCCGCATCAAATCTGTAGTCTCCCAAACGAAATTCGCTGAGTTTACCCCCAGGATAAGTGTTGGCCTCAAAAACCGATACACTATAGCCTTTTTTGGACAAACGCAAAGCGGCTGCTATGCCTCCAATTCCCGCACCAATCACAACCGCTTTTTTCATTTTTTGGGAGGGATTTTAATAAATCCCGTATCCGACAGGACTTGAAAGCGTGCAAACAAGTCTTCGCTGTACCAGTTTTGACTTCTTGTTTTTTTGATGATGTCTGCATGCTTTTGATCGCGATAGGCAAAATGTTTGACTGCCTCAAAACTATCCCAAAGACTTAGAGTGGCTTGCTGAACAAAAGGCCACTCTCCAATTCCTTTAAAAAATTGGACCCCTTGAGCCTTTTCTATAGCGGCACTGGCAGTGGGTACAGATTTCCAAAAATTGAGGAGTCGAGAAGGGCGAAGGGTAGCTCGGGTAATGACTGCAACAGGAAGTTCGGAAACTTCCTTTTTAAATTCATGTTCGGGGAATGGATTTTGTCCACTCCACAATCCATGACTTTTAACGGACCTCATTTTGAGGGTTCTGTAGAAAGCAGATTTTATAAAATAGGATTTGAAAATAAGGTTGTCTTTCAAAAAGTCATCGGCCGATTTTTCATTATCCCAAACCCCTAAAAAAGCATAGGTTGAAAAATCGGGCCAGAGGCTGAAACCATTTCCGCCACCCGTTCCCATAAGCTTGAAAAACCTCAATCCTTCATTTTGTTGAAGTTTTGAAGGAACAAGTCCCATTTGGGCGAAAGCCCAAGCCTTATTTTTTCGAAATTTGAAAAAGGTAATCGTCGTCAATCCTTCCATTTAATCCTCATAATACCTCCATACAAAATTAGAAAAAAACTGCGAAACGCTAATGAAAATAGGGGTTAAAAAAACGCCTCTGCTAGGATTTTAGAATTTGACTTTAGGAGATCGTAGTTGCAGAGGCGCTAATAAACCAAATTGAATTTAAACTGTTTAAATATAAGTAAAAAAACTCAAACAAAAAAAGTTAAACAAAAAAAGTAAAATTGGAATTTGGGAGTTTTAATTGGACTTCAAATTGGTTATATTTGGTTATTAATATTTATAGATATGACTCCTTCTTTTGTAGCTTTTGTGGTAATTGCCACTACCCTTGCCGTTTTGATTGGTATTTTTATTGATCTTTCCAAAAAATAATGTCCTCAAAGTCCAAGGTTCTTTTCGATAAATTCATTTATTTATTGATCATTGCCAATGTACTGGCAATGATTTTGGAATCTCACGTTTCCCTCCTCGAGCTTTATGGTGACTTTTTTTACCTCTTTGAGGCGGTTTCTATCTATATTTTTTCCTTGGAATACCTCTACCGCATTCGATTGGCCTATTTGGACAAGAAAATCAAAGGCGTCTTTAAATACGTGTTGAGTACTTATGGATTGATTGATCTGATATCGATCTTGCCGTTTTTCTTAAATCAGTTTGTAACAATAGACGGAAGGTTCCTCAGAATTCTGAGACTCTTCCGCTTGACCCGTATTTTTAAATTGGGACGTGATAGCAATTCACTAAAATTATTTATAAAAGCCTTGAACAGGGTAAGAAATGAATTGAAATTCACTCTTTTTCTCTCTACCCTAACCATTTTATTTTCGGCTTCTGCCATCTATTATTTGGAGCATGAAACTCAGCCTGAAAAGTTTTCCAGTATTACGGAATCCATCTGGTGGGCAACCGTATCGCTCGCTACAGTGGGATATGGAGATGTTTATCCGGTAACAGCAGGGGGTAAAATTTTTGCTTCTATCATTTCTTTAATTGGAATCGGAATTGTTGCCATCCCTACGGGAATCATTTCGGCTTCTTTTGTTCAGGAAATCAACGAAGAAACCAGAAGAAAAAGGTGATCCTTTCTGTGTTGCTGTGAAAATTGATTACAATAGGTTGTAAAGACGGGGTATTTATCGTTAAATTTTTCCGTAAAGCTTTCCGTTTATTAATAGCTTTGTAGCCATATGAAAAAAAACATCAGCATCATAGGTTCCGGTTTTTCCTCTTTGTCTGCAGCATGTTATTTGGCGCAGTCGGGACATGAAGTTCAAGTGTTTGAAAAAAACAGTACTCCGGGAGGTCGAGCTCGACAGCTCAAAAAAGAGGGGTTTGTTTTTGATATTGGCCCTTCATGGTACTGGATGCCAGACGTTTTTGAAAAGTTTTTTGGGGATTTTGGCAAGTCGGTAAGTGACTATTACCAGCTGGAGCGTTTGGACCCGGGTTACCAAGTTTATTTTGGGGAGAACGATTCCCTATTGATCGGCGATTCTTTGGAAAAAATCTATACTGCTTTCGAAGCGGTTGAGAAAGGAAGTGCTGGCAAACTCAAAAAATTCATCGACAAAGCAGCCGACAATTATAAAATTGCCATTGATGAATTGGTATATCGTCCTGGGATTTCTCCTTTGGAACTGGTTACCCCCGATACCCTCAAAAAATTAGGTTATTTTTTTTCTAATGTAAAAAAAGAGGTCACCAAAGAGTTTAAGAATCCTAAACTGGCCCAAATTCTTCAATTTCCAGTCTTGTTTCTCGGGGCTAAACCCGCCGATACGCCTGCTTTTTACAACTTTATGAATTTTGCTGATTTTGGGTTGGGAACTTGGCATCCCAAAGACGGAATGTACAGTATCGTTAAGGGGATGGTTAAACTCGCTGAAAGTCTGGGCGTAAAGATCCATGTGGACAGTCCAGTAGATGAAATATTGGTTGAAAATAAAAAAGCGATAGGCATAACAATTGGTGGGAAAAGGATTTTGTCGGATGTTGTTTTGAGTGGTGCCGACTACCATCATACAGAAACTTTGATGCCAGAAAAATACAGGGCCTATAGTGAGGCTTACTGGGACAAGAAAACATTTGCCCCCTCTTCCCTACTCTTTTATGTGGGCTTGAATAAAAAGGTTAAAAATGTGTCCCATCATACTTTATTTTTTGATGTAGATTTTGATGCCCACGCAGAAACCATTTACGATACGGCCCAATGGCCAAAGGAACCTCTTTTCTACGCCAACTTTCCCTCGATTTCCGATCCCGATATGGCTCCAAAAGGCAAAGAAGCCTGTTTTATTTTGATTCCTATTGCACCTGGATTGGAGGATACGGATTCCCTCAGGAATCGTTATTTTGATATTGTTTTGGAACGTTTGGAAAAACTCACCGATCAACGTTTAAGAAACGATATTCTTTTTAGAGAGTCTTTTTGTGTAAATGATTTTATTTCTGTTTACAACTCTTATAAAGGGAATGCTTATGGTATGGCCAATACCCTTTTGCAAACGGCTTTCTTACGGCCAAAATTAAAAAGTAAAAAAGTAAAAGACCTTTATTTTACTGGGCAATTGACTGTACCCGGACCTGGGGTTCCTCCTGCATTGATCTCAGGAAAACTGGTCGCTGGCTTAATCGAAAAAGCCTAAAACCACCAATAAATAAAAACAAATTCGTCGTTTTTGACTTGAATGACCGAATCTAATTTCTTGATGTTGCGTTCCAAGGTAACATCGTAATTGATCAACTGCTCAGATATCTGCTCCCACAACCCCAATCGTTTGAAAAGATTGTACTTCAAAAATTTCTCTTTTTGAAAGTATTTTCGATTTTCAATCCAAAAATCGGTGTCGTATAAATCAATTTCTTGTAAATCATAAATCCATTTGTTGGCAACCTGTCCTTCAAACTGATCTACATATACTTTTTCCTCCCGATCTGTGTTGAGCATCAAGTATTTCAGATCTGTACCATCGTAGGTATTGTTTACAAATCGCCCGACTTCTGAACCCAAAAATCTAAAAGTTCCATCCAATTTTATGGCCTCATAAACGACTCGAGGAGGATTGAAGGGATTATAATTGTTGTAAAAAGAAAGAGGAGAATAGGGCAAGCCATCTGATTCGTCAATAAAAAGAAAAACACTGTCTTTGTCCTGTTCCCACTGGTCGTATAGTTTGTTGTATAGGCTACGAATCCATTGATTTTCTTCCATGTATTTTTGGGTGTATTTTTGGATATCAATCATTTCATTTCGCAAGCCAACGAGGTTATCGATATTGGACTCTCTGTCCCCAAAGTCCTCTCCTTGACTCTCTACCCCAAAAGAAACCAATACCCCAAAAAATACAATCAAAAACTCCACAAAGCCCTTTTTGAGTCGATCGTAAAAGTCTTGAATGGAAAAACGATCTCCCAGTGTGATGATCCGCAACAACCAATGAAGTTGTTCCTTTTCTATCCCTTTTTCTTTTTGATTGTTATCCAATTGATCGCTCATTGCTTAATATTTTATAAATATATTGAATAAGTTTTTGAAACTTCAATTTATCAAACTTTGGGGGTAAAATTAACTTTCGGATCAAAAATTTCATTTAGGACGTTGAATAATGTGGTTTCGAAACGGTTCAAGTGATCCGCATTCAATGCGTCCTCTTGATTCTTGTCGAAGGAAAAGGGCATAAAATATTCGGGTAAGTTTCTAAATGAAATGATCCCGGCGGCTGTTTTTTTATGTTGTTGTAAAAGCGATTTTTGTACATAAGAATACAATAAAATCTGAAACAAATAGGCGTATTCTGTATCCTGAACCAACGCCTCCCAATGGGGTAATTTGAGTTGTTTGGGTTGGATCATTCCTGTTTTGTAATCGATGATTCTCAGTGTATCATTGTAAAGATCAATGCGATCGACCACTCCGATGAGTTTGACAAGAAAATCAATCCCGGGAATCTCGACGGTTTGCTCAAATTCGTGTTCCAAGTGAAGTATTTTGATGCGGTTTCCGCCTTGGATCTGTTTTTGTTCTAAGGTCAAGAAATCTAAAATGGATTTTTTAAGTACTTCAAAAATAATGAGGTTTCTCCCTGTTTTTTGTGAGGTGCCGTGGTAAATCGATTCATACCGTTCTTCCATCAGAGGAAGTAGTCGCTTCCTCATTTCATCAAAATCTGTGAGCTCAAGGAGTTGATTTTTGTAGGGCAAGTAGAGTTGTTCGATTACTTCGTGTACCAAATTTCCTTTATCCATATGGTTGATGGTGGACTCCATGGTCGTTTTCTCTTTGATCCCCAGTACCCTTTGGTAATAAAACTCCATGGGATCTCTGAGGTAGAGCGAAAGAGAGGAAGGAGAAAACCCTTTCTGAGCGATCTCACGCAGACGGTTCTGAATGTTATCTGTTTTTTTGATTTCACGGACAGGAGCAGCAGGAGTGTGATAGTCCAACACCAGTTGCTTTTCTTCAATCTGATGTTTTGGTTGCTCTTGGAATTTCAGTTGGTATAAGAATCGACTCCGCTCTCCAGAGTTCAAACCATCGCTCTGGGTATTGTAAAGTAAATAGATTCTTTTGGCCCTTTGAAGCAAACGGTAGAAGTGATAGGTATATATGGCATCGTTTTCCAAAAAAGTGGGAAGGTTGAATTTTTTCTTCAGATCGAAGGGAAGAAAAGAATTGTTCTTTTTTCCCGCCGGAAATATGCCTTCATTGAGGTTGGTAATGACCAAATTATCAAAATCCAGTAAACGGGTTTCCAGTAATCCCATAAACTGAATGCCCTCTAATGGCTCTCCCAAAAAATCAATCTTTTCCCCCTTAATGAGCGCCCTAAAAACCAATACAAGGAGGGAAAGGTCTTCAACGTAGGGGTATTTTTCATGCATGGCTCCTAAGCGATTGAATAGGACTTTGAATTTTTGGAAATACGAGGCATGCAAAGCCGCACTGCTCTCCTTGGATTGCTCCAGAAAAAGAATAAAATGGTCACATATACGAACCAGTCTTTCAATAAAATGGGCTATGCTATTTATCGGACCAAAAAAGCACTGATCGAGCGAAGCGGGATCATCACTTGAACAGAGGGTATGTTTTGGGAAACGGTATAGATTTTTGGACTCGATGTTTTTTAAATGTTTCTCTACATCAAGCTCATGCCATTTCAGGAGCGGAAGGCACCAAGGGGAGGACAATAAACTTTTCAGATTCTTATAAAAAAAAGATCCTTTACTGGCCTTGAGATGCAACTGAAAAAACAGCTCAAAAAAGTCAGCGGTTGGGGTATTTTCTATAGGATAACCCATCGTAACATTCCAGGCCTGTTCTGTATCTTCAATCGCAGAGAGTGCTGGAGTCAGAAGGGATTCATTGCCCAGTACAACCGCGGTTTTTTCTTCAGGATGATCGGTAGATAATTTGGCAGCCAATTGAGCGGCATATTTTGCTTGCGCAATGTTTTTACTTACCCCAATGATCTCAATTTTTTTGGGTTGGCTGAAGTGCTTTTTAAATGAAGTGGATTGGGATCTTAGGGACTTCCAATCCTTATGATATTTTCGGATAAATGTTCCAGCCGCATGAACCTTGTCTTCAAAAAAACATTGATCAATATCCCAGTGAACCGACCCCTTATTTCTAGAAATAAACTCCTGAATGATTTGAGCTTCAGACTCATTCAAGGCATTAAATCCGACAAAATAGTGTTGTTTATCATTTTGGCTAAGATAAAATTCCAAATTGGCGACAGCCTCTCTAAAAATCAACCCTAAAGTACCTTGTTGTTTTTGCTGTAGTCGTTGATTTAGGCCCTCATAAAGAGCCGGCATGATGCTCCAAAACTCCAAGTGATTTTGGACGATTTTGCTTTGACCCTCACTTTTGGTCCATTGGGTCATTTCTTGAAGCGAATATTGAAAGTCAAAAACGTGTTTTGCCTCCACTAAGCGAGCATCTATTTCGTTGAAATCTGACAAAATTACAGGGGCCCAACCCAAAAATTGATCGAATGAATCTCGATGGTTTTCCCTAGACACATCTTGATAGGTCGAATAAAATTCGAACATCAAGTCGACAGGCATTACCTTTTTTAAACCGGAAAGTTCCTCTACAAAATTTTCGATAGTTATAATTTCGGGGGAAAAGGCAGGTTTTTGAATTTGACGGGCCAATGCATTTTTTAAAAACAAAGTGGCCCTCCGACTGGGCACCACTATTTTGACCGATTCAAAAGGATCATTAGAATTGATAATTTCTTGCGCTATTTCATCCAGAAATGTGTTCATATTCGGGTTTTAATTTTTGGGGAGCTCATCCGGCGACCGATTGTACCCATGTGTTTTCGCCAATATATACCAGAAAGCATTTTGATCTTTCTTGGGTCATTTCTTGAAGTACCTTGGCATACTCCAGGATTTGTCTTTCGTGATGCGGGTTTTGCTTTCCTGTTTTGTAGTCAATGATGATCCAACCGTCCTGGTCTTTAACCACACGATCTGGGCGTACGAATGTCCCTTGGGGAATTAAAATGTCTTTTTCATTGAAAACCTCTACCCCTTCCTCAAAATAAGGAGAAAGCTGCGGATGTTTGACTATTTTGTTTACCATTTGTAAATAGTGTTGGTATTCTTCACGACCGATACTGCCAGAATGAAGTGCTTGGGTCACCACAGGGGAGACATCGGCAGAGCAACTCACATCGGCCAACAAATCGTGAACTAACAAGCCCTCTTGACGTGCGCTAATAGCCGTAGGGTCATGATGAGCCTCCATTTGGATCCAAAGTTTCTTTTGCCAATTGGGCTGGACTTTATAATCGGGCTTTACTGTGTTTTTAATGTTTTTAGGGATTTGGCTTTGTTGAATGCAAGGGGTTCCCCATTCAAAAGGATGTTCTATATCAGGTTCCTGATTTTGATTTCTCACAAAATCATTGAGCAGGCTCGCATAACTTTTATCGATGGGGGTGGTGGTTTTTTCGAGGGTGCAAATTAGATGCATTTGAGAAACAGCCCGAGTAAGGGCTACATATAATGTATTGAGGGCATCGCCTCGTTCTGCCAATACCTCACGCAGATAAAATTCAGTAGCCTCTTTTCCCAAATATTTCAATTTGTTTGAAAATTGGATTCTTCCCCAATCAAAGGCTGTGTCAAAATGATTTTTGATGGGATACCAAACCTTTCGGCTTCGGGAAGAGACCAAGTCCTCTGATGCGAAAGGGAGAACTACAAAGGGAAACTCTAATCCTTTGGCTTTGTGAATGGTCATAATTTTAACGGCATTTGTGCCTTCGGGGATTACAATTTTTTGATCCTTTCCTTTTAGTTCCCAGTGATTTAGGTAACTCAAAAAGCTCGTTTCGTCTAGAGAAGTAAATTCAAATATATCGTCCAAAAATGCATTCAAATGGGCTTCCATGTTTTCTGTCAGTCCAAAACAGGCAATGGCATACTCTACCGCATTATAGATGGATTTTTTAGAAAAAAGCTGAAAGTCAAAAGAAACGTCAAAACGTTTTTGGATTTCCATTTGGAATCCATAAATGGGAAGAAAAACCAGTGCCCTTAATGTTTCATCCAAATCTGTTTGGGACTCCTTTTGAGCGCGTAAAAATTGAATGATATTTTTTCTTTGTACATGATCATCAGGATCGATTGCCAATCGAATAAAGGCCATAAGAAAACTTACCTTTTGGGAGCTCCCCACCGATAAGGATTCAGAGGAAATAAAAGGGATATCTACCGATTGAAGTGCCATGGCAATCCAAGTGGCTTGCTCTTTTTTTCTGACCAATACTGCCATGTCGTTCCACGAAAAACCATTGGAGTATGCAGTCCTCAGGGCGTTGATCGTTTGTTCCTGGTACTGAGGAGTAGTGCCTTCCTTGTTTTTGCTTTTTTCGATGAAATGGATCACTACTTGTCCTCCCTCTTTGTCATTAAATTCTTGTTGGCTTTGCTGCTCAAACATTAGTTTCTGCACAGAATCTTCGGATACCGCACCTACCCGAGCAAAAAATTGGTTATTGAAATCAACGATGGCCTTTTGACTCCGGTAATTCTTGGGTAAAAGGGTGATGTCTGGGACTAACTGAAACGGAGATTCTTTTTTTAAAAGACTCAAGAACTGTTCGTTATCTCCACCTCTCCATCGATAAATAGCCTGTTTGGGGTCGCCCACTAATAACAGCAGTCCCATTTGTTGGGCAGGGTCAAGACTCTGCAAAGCATTGGATATCAACGGGATGAGGTTTTTCCATTGCAAACGGGAAGTATCCTGAAACTCATCTATAAAGTAATAACGATATTTCTCTCCCAAACGTTCGTAAATGTAAGGTGCATCAAGCCCTGCAATTTCATCATTTATCATTTCGTTGAAACGGCTGAGGAGTAGTCGGTTTTCGGGAATCTGCAAGGCTTCGAGTCCTTTTTCCATTCGACCAATCAGTGACAAAGGGGTCCATTGACTGATCACACTTTTGAGCAGCAGAATTTGACCCACTTTCAATTGGGCTTGGTTAAAACGGATGCGTAATTGGGGAATCAACCCCTCTATGATACTTTTTTTGGCTGGAGGGAGAGATTGCTTGTAAAGGCCCTCCCCTTCTGTAAGATTTTTCTCTAATTGATTTTCATAAATCTTATCCAGAGTTCCAGCCGCTATTTTCTTAAAATGATTGTATAGGGTTTTTCGGTTGAAATCATCCTCAGTCAGTCCATGATCGGTAATCAATTTCAAGGTGTCATTCCCAATCGATTGGAGTTCTTCTTTGAGGGCAACCCATTGTTTTTGAAAACTTTGTTTTTGAATATGAAATGCTTTTGGATCGTTGTTTTTTAAATGAGACAGAGGCAAACGATCGTTTTCATTGAGCAATAATTTTGAGAAATCGAAAAGGTCTTTACCAATGTTCCAACTTTTGAGTTCATCGGTTTTACTCAAACTAAAATCGACGAGAATTTCGGTCAACGGTTGGTCAATCCCTGCTTGATCTAAGAGGTTTTCGGTCATTTCCTCCAACAGTAAGTCGCTGTCGAGAGTCACCTCAAAACTGGCGGGTATTTTTAAATCTTTGGCAAAACTTTTGATGATTTTATGGGTGAAACTGTCGAGAGTAATCACTTCAAAAGCCGCATATTCATGAAGGATTTTATGCAGTATTCTTTTGGCTTTTTGTTTAAGGGAGTACAAATCGGTATTCAAATCAATGATCAAACTGGAACGAATTGGTTTTATTTTAGGGTCGTCTGTTTTGTAGGCAAGATGATAGAGACTATCCAAAATTCTGAATTTCATTTCATTGACTGCTTTGTTGGTGAAAGTCAACGCCAACATATTTTTGAAGACATCTTCTCGGTCGGAAGAAAGTAGTTTTTGGAGATAGGCATAGACCAGGGCATAAGTCTTCCCCGATCCTGCTGCTGCATTTATGATTTGAAAGGGACTCGATTTCATGACCTCATATAATTCTTAAATTTAGTTTTTTTCGTCATCATCCCTTACGGAATGAGTAAAAGAAATTCTACTTTTGTTGTTAAATAAAAAAAAATTATGGCTTTTCAATTACCACAATTACCTTATGCAATAGATGCATTGGAACCGCACATCGATGCAAAAACCATGGAGATACACCATGGAAAACACCACGCTGGCTATACAACCAAGCTTAACGGTGCCTTGGAGGGGTCGGCTATGAAGTCCGATACCATTGAGGCCCTCTTAGAGAACCTGGACATGAGTAATGCTGCTTTGAGAAACAACGGAGGGGGGTATTACAACCACTGTTTGTTTTGGGAAGCAATGAGTCCAAATGGAGGAGGAACTCCAACAGGAGCCTTGGCAGAAGCAATAGACGCCGCTTTTGGATCATTCGAAGATTTCAAAACTGCATTTTCCAATGCTGCCGCGACTCAGTTTGGCTCTGGATGGGCATGGCTGTGTGTCCAAAAAGGGGGCGCAGTAGAAGTTTGTTCTACTGCCAATCAGGACAATCCTTTGATGCCCGGTATAGGATGTGGGGGATTACCGATCCTAGGGCTAGATGTTTGGGAACATGCTTATTATTTGAATTACCAAAATAGAAGACCCGATTATATCGAAGCTTTTTTCAATCTGATCCATTGGGAAAAAGTAAGTGAATGGTACCAGGAGAGGAAGTAATAAATTCTCCTTTGTAAAAGGGGGTAAAAATAAAAAGGGAGGATAAATCCTCCCTTTTTGCCCCAAATCTTACCATGAACTTAACCTACTTATGTTCTGGTGATATAAAAGTAGATGAATGGGTAAGTACGCTGATAATAAACCGATAAAAGACACATATTTTAGACTAAAGGAATTTGAGTAAATTTTTATTATATAAGTGAATAAATTTCTTGATCCGCTGTTGTAGAATAAAACATTCATTAGTAGGCTCTTACCGATTTTCCCTCGTAAAAATTCATAAAAGCGCGGTTCACTACCCGATTGCCTCCTGGAGTTGGATAATCTCCAGAAAAATACCAGTCCCCCAAATTTTTGGGGCACGCTTGATGCAATCCTTCAATAGTTTGATAGATCACTTCCACCTCCGACTTGATACTATCGCCTCTCAACATTTGGGCTATTTTGGCCGATATCTGTTCGTCGGTAAAAGGATCATACAGGGCTTTTACACAGTTTTCAACTTTTTCCAAAGGCAACTCATTATTCTGTTTGCAATTGGAGTAAATACTGTCCAATAAGGATTCTAAAGTGTTTTGATCCTCATGCAGTTTGATCGTCGCTTTGAAAGCAATGAAGTCCTCTATTTTGGCCATATCAATACCATAGCAGTCTGGATAACGGATCTGGGGTGCACTGGATACGATCACTATTTTTTTAGGATTGAGTCGATCCAACATCTTGAGAATACTTTTCTCCAATGTTGTTCCTCGTACAATACTGTCATCGATGATGACCAGATTATCGGAGGGTTTGATCACCCCATAGGTTACGTCATAAACATGGGCAACCAGGTCGTCTCTACTGGCATCTTCCGTGATAAAAGTTCTCAACTTGGCATCTTTGATGGCTATTTTTTCAATTCTGGGTCGTAAAGAGAATAATTTTTCAAGCTCGCCATTTTTGAGTTTCCCCTGGTTCAGAATCGTGTCTTTTAGTGCTTGAACGATGTTGTCCTGCACTGCTCCCAAAAGTCCATAAAAAGAAGTTTCGGCCGTATTGGGAATAAAGGAGAATACGGTATTCTCCAAATCGTTTTCGATGCTTTTTTGAATTTGAGGAAAAAGTAATCTGCCTAATTTTTTGCGTTCCTTATAAATCTCGGCATCACTCCCCCTCGAAAAATAGATACGTTCGAAAGCACAAGCTTTGCGTTCCACGGGCTCTTGAATTTGACTGAGTTTTAAAGCTCCTGATTTTTTGGTCAATAGGGCATATCCTGGGGGTAATTCTTGAATTTTCTCGAAAGGGACATTAAAAACCGTTTGTATGGCAGGTCTTTCTGATGCTACTACAAGCATTTCATCATCATCGTAATAAAACGCGGGCCGGATTCCTGCAGGGTCTCTCAATACAAAAGATTCTCCATGTCCCAACAAACCAGCAATGGTATAACCCCCATCCCATTTTTTGGAAGCTTTACGCAATACCTTCTTCATACTCAGGCGTTCCGCAATTTGAGGGGAGGCGTCGGCTTTTGTAAAACCTTCCTTTTTGAGTTTTTTATAGATCTGGGCTACGGCATCGTCCAAAAAATGACCAATTTTTTCCATTACTGTAATGGTATCAGCCTTTTCTTTGGGATGTTGTCCCAAATCCACCAAAGTGTCAAATAGTTCGTTAACGTTGGTGAGATTAAAATTTCCCGCAACAATTAAATTACGATGCATCCAGTTATTTTGTCTGAGAAAGGGGTGAACATTCTCAATACTATTTTTTCCAAAAGTCCCATAGCGCAGATGCCCGAGCAATAATTCTCCTGCATAAGGAACTTCCTCTTTAAATTGATCGATATTCTCTAATAAATTGGGATGATTTTTTATAGCCTGATTGAGGCTTTTATTGACTTTTCTAAAAATATCCTGTATTGGGGCTTGATCATTGGATCTCACTCTTGCGATATAACGCTGACCGGGCTTCATGTTCAATTTCACACAAGCCAAACCCGCACCGTCTTGACCTCGATTGTGCTGTTTTTCCATCATCAAATACATCTTGTTCATTCCGAACATAGCGGTACCATACTTTTTTTTAAAGTAGTGGAGATCCTTTTTTAGGTGGATCATGGCTATTCCACATTCATGTTTGATGGCGTCACTCATATAGTAAGTTGATTTGCTTTATTCAATCTCTATCTCAAAAGTAGTTAATTCTTTAAAAGCTTTGAGGCGGTCGATCATCATAGTTTGGGTGTAATTAACCAGATTCTCGGTACCGAACTTTTCTACAGTAAAGGAGGCCATGGCAGATCCATATATTATGGCTGACTTCATGT
>JAURMQ010000121.1 GCA_030830625.1 Flavobacteriaceae bacterium | reverse complement strand
TTGTAATGATTGTAAACGGCTACAGAAAGTATTTTTTTGGCTGACTCTTGGCCAATGACGTATTGGTCCAAAAAAGCTTTGATTTGTTTGGGAGGATGCAACTCTACATCAAACTTCTTCTCTTCCTTTTCCAAGGAAGTTTCTTCTTTTACAATACCATGGGCTTGAAGAATGCATTTGTCACAAATGTGTGCATCCAAACCTGCAATAAGCAATTGGGTTTGAGGTTTGGCACGGCCACAAAAGGAACAGTTTAATTCTTCTTTGCTCATCGCATTTTATTTTACGCTACCCAAAACTTCGTCAACCATACCATAGGCCTTGGCTTCCTCAGCCTTCATCCAATAATCACGGTCACTGTCTTGGTTGACTTTTTCTAAACTTTGACCCGATTGTTGGGCAATGATTTCATACAACTCAACTTTGAGTTTTAAAATTTCTCTAGCCGTGATTTCGATATCTGAGGCTTGTCCTTGAGCTCCTCCTAAGGGCTGGTGAATCATAACTCTCGAATGAGGCAACGCAGAGCGTTTCCCCTTTTCTCCAGCACAGAGCAAAACTGCCCCCATAGAGGCAGCCATTCCCGTACAGATCGTAGCGACATCGGGAGTTATGAACTGCATGGTATCGTAAATCCCCAATCCCGCATACACTCCTCCTCCAGGAGAATTGATGTACATCTGAATATCACGCTTGGCATCGGTACTTTGTAAAAACAATAACTGGGCTTGGATCACGTTGGCTACACTATCATTGATTGCCGTTCCCAAAAACATAATCCTGTCCATCATCAGTCGTGAGAAAACATCCATTTGGGCGACATTCATCTGACGCTCTTCTATGATATAAGGCGTCATACTACTCACAATCTTGTCGTAGTACATAGAATTGATCCCGTGGTGTTTGGTTGCAAACTCCTTAAACTCTTTTCCGTAATCCATTTATATATTTATTTATCTAAAATTAATCAAAAAATCAGGCCCGACCATAAGCCTCTTTCACAAATGCATCGAACGATAATTTTTTCTTTTTAAGGGTGAGGTTGGATTTGTAAAATTCTAAAAGCTTTTTACTCATCAATTGTTCGGACAGTCTTCGCGCTTCCTCTTGATTTGACATGACCCGTGCGACAATACCTTCCAACTCTTCGTCGGGCAATCCCGTCTGACCGTATTGCGCCATTTGCATGACAATCATCTCTTTGGCGAAATTCTTGAGCTCTTCAAATTTGATTTGAAGATCGTGATCGGTAATGATTTTTCCTTCGATCAATTGGTACCGGATTCCTTTCTCTGATCGATCGTACTCCTCAGCTGCTGCCTCAGCAGTCAAGGGGTGTTCTCCTGAGTTTTGCATCCATTTTTTTAGAAAGGCAGCAGGCAAATCGAACTTGGTCTTTGCGACCAAATACTCCGTTACATCGTTGAGTAGTTTTTGATCGGATTGCTGCTCAAACTGTTTTTCAAGACCTTCCATAATTTTTGCTTTCATCTCCTCTTCGGATTTCACTACATCGGGTCCGTAGATTTTATCGAAAAACTCTTGGTTCATTTCTGCCATGACACGCTCATTGATCTCTTTGAGGTCGAAAACGATTTCACCTTCAATTTCTTTCAGTTGGGCAACCGAAACACCCAGTATACTCGAGGCAGTAGCGTCGTCTTTGAATAATTTTTTGAATTTCAGTCGAACGATATCTCCTACTGTGGCTTTTTCCAATGCGGATACATTCGACCTTCCTTTGATCTGACCCAAGTCGAAGGTATGGGTGGTTTCAATTGCTGCAGCTTCATTTTTGATGACCGCTGTAATTTCAAAATCCCCTTTGGCCTGTTTTTGAGCCACCAATTTACCAAATTGTTTACGGTAGTGTTTGATTTGGTCATTAATCATCGTCTCACTGGCCGTGATTTGATAATGGATCACTTTATTCTTTTCATTGAGTTTTACTTCAAATTCGGGAGACAATCCCAATTCAAAATCAAATGAAAATTCATGAGCATTCCAATCCAAATCTTCATTCATTACCGGCAATGGGTTACCCAGTATATTGAGCTTTTCATCCCTTAAGTATTGTTCCAAGTTTTGTTGTAACAACTTATTGACTTCGTCTGCAATAACAGCCGTTTCGTATTGCTTTTTGATCATACCCATGGGCACATGACCCTTCCTAAAACCAGGGATATTGGCTTTTTTTCTGTAATCCGAAAGTACGTTTTTGACTTTATCATCAAAATCATTGCGCACTATATGTATGGTAATAAGAGTATTGAGGGCACCACTGTCTTTCCGTGAAATCTTCATATGAATTGGCAAAAATATGGGCGCAAAAATACATTTTTTATACTGGTTTGACAAGTAGTTTCGCCAACATACTGCGATGAATGTAACGAATGTTGAGAGGAATTGTAGATAAATTAAATCTATTTGGTTTGTTTTTAAAATATTGTTTTAAATTTGCAGCCCTAGAATTAATAATCAGGAGGTCGGGAACCTCCACAAATTAATGTGATATGCCTGTAAGAATAAGACTTCAACGACACGGAAAAAAAAACAAACCCTTTTATTGGATCGTAGCGGCCGATAGCCGTTCCAAAAGAGACGGTCGTTATTTAGAAAAAATCGGAATTTACAATCCTAATACCAACCCTGCCACTGTCGAAGTTGACGTTGATCAGGCAGTAAAATGGTTAGAAAACGGTGCTCAACCTTCGGATACGGCCAGGACTTTATTGTCTTATCGTGGTGCCATGATGAAATTTCACCTCAACGGTGGAGTCAGAAAAGGAGCCTTTTCTGAAGATGAAGCCGAAAAGCGTTTTGAAGCTTGGTTGGAAGAAAAACAATCTAAAATTCAAGCCAAAATAGAGGGCTTAGATAAGGATAAAGCCAACCATTTGGCCCAACGTATGGAAGCGGAAAAAGCTGTAAATCAAAAAAGAATGGCCGAATTAACCGCTGAACCCGAAGCCGAAGTAACTGCTGAAACTGAAAATACAGAAGCCCCCGAAGTGAGTACAGAGGCTATCGCTGAAGAGGCTCCATCGGCCGAAGCCGAAGCCCCTGAGCAAGAGGCTACTCCTGAAGCAGAGGCTACTCCTGATGTAGAGGTTGCTCCTGAAGCAGAGGTTGCTCCTGAAGCAGAGGTTGCTGTTGAAGAAGCTCCTGCCGAAGCAATCGCATCAGAAGAAACTCCAGCTGCTGTTGAAGAGTCCAGCACAGAAGAAACGTCCGCAGAAGAAGAGGAAACCAAAGAATAATTACTTCTTCTCCCTCTTATTATGTTGAAAGAAGATTGTTTCTTTTTGGGAACTATTGTCGGTAAATACAGTTTTAAAGGCGAACTTCTTGCCAAATTGGATGCCGATCAGCCCGACAGTTACTTGAACATCCAATCTATTTTGGTGGATACCCCTCAAGGACTGGTCCCCTATTTCATCAACCGCAGTCGGTTGCACAAATCATCTCTGCTCCGCATAAAATTTGAAGGAGTAGATTCAGAAAGTGAAGCCGAAGCTCTGCTTAAAAAAGATTTATTTCTCCCCTTAGAGATGCTTCCCCCGCTGAGTGGAAATCAGTTTTACTATCACGAACTGACAGGATTTTATGCTATTGACCAGTTTGATTCCCCTATTGGTACCGTCAAAACTGTCAATGACTCCGGCCCTCAGCCTTTGTTTGTTATCGATGCCGATGGAACAGAAATTCTGATTCCCGTCCATGACAACTTTATCCATCATCTGGACAGAAAGGAAAAAAAAATTCACCTCAATTTGCCGGAGGGATTATTAGACATCTTTAAATAATTTCTAAAAGTCGATTACAAACCCAATAGAGGGAATCGGAATGTTATCCCTGTTTTGGGTGTTAAATTTGACCAAACTTTTAGGATAAATCACCATTCCTTCAGGGGTTCTGTTGAGTGCATAATCGTCCGGTCTTGGAACGGTTTGCATCAAGAAGTTTTGAAGTTCAAAATAAAAATTGAATGAATAGCGTTTGAAATTCCATTTTTTATCAAAACGAATATCCGCCAAATTGAAAGGATCTAACTTTTCATTACCCAATTGGTCATAATCCAGAATGAGCTCGGGGTAGGTCTGAGTCGATGCATTCTCATCTACGGGGACGTAAGGAGTTCTTCCAGAAAATCGCCACCGAGCACTGATCTCCCAATTTCTTTTTAGTTTATACCCCCCCGAAAAGGAAATCAAATGACGGCTGTCCCATACCGAAGGTAAATAATTGCCGGTGAGCGTGGTAAATTGACTGTGAAAGTAAGTGTATGCAAAAACACCATAAAAGTTTTGTGTCAACTTTTGTTGGTATAAGGCTTCCATGCCATAGCTTCTGCCTTTTCCGTTACTGTTGATGGCCTCATTCCCCAATACCTCAAAACCGCCACCTTTATTGGCCAATGACGCACCGTCGAGTATCGAAATTGGATACTGACTGTATTTTTTATAAAACCCTTCCAAGGTGATTCTGGACGCGTTTCCAGGGGCATACTCAAGCCCCATCACAAGATGATCGCTTTGGGTGTATTGAGCGCTTTTATTTATAAATATACTCTGACTGTTCTGATAACCCAACATGGTATAGGTGGGTATTTTGTAATACCTACCCGCCGAGGCATTGATCTTCCAGTTTTGATCTTCTGTCAAACTATACGTCAAAGCCATACGGGGTGAAAAATTATCTATCAAAGTCGATCCTTCAGAGTAGGTGTCGGCATCAAATCGAAAACCAAAAGAAACCCCCAAGTTGTCTTCAAAAAATTTTCGCTCTGCTTTGGCAAAGAATCCGTATTTCACAAAATCGATTTTTGTGCTGTAATCAAAATTATCGAGAGCTCTTTCGGTATCGTTACCGTAGTCGGAATATTGAATATTGGTTCCTGCGGCTACTTTCCAGGAGTCAAGATAATGTTGGGTCAAGTACCTGAGCTTGGTTTCCTGCTCGTAGGAATCGTTCTGAAATATCAGACCTGTTTTTTGGACATTGTCTCGGTATCTCGAAAAAATATTTTGCAATCTGTTGGTGCTCAATGAAGTAATCATCAACCCCCTACCATTCTTATATTTTCTTTTCCAGGACAATCCCATGGTTATGGTTTTTTGTTCTATGATAGGGGCCTGTTCTGCTGTAGTTTGTTGATCTGTTTTAAAATCCTTTTGGGGCTCTATTGAAAAATCGTCTAAGGTTCCCAAACCCAGAAAAATCAAAGTATTATAAGCGTCTATTTCGTGATTGATTTTCCACTGATAATCCCAGTAATCGGGACGAATGGACAAACCAATCAATTCGAAAATAAACTGTAAATAACTTCTACGCACAGAAAACAGCATAGTGGTTTGAGCAGGTTGGTCTTTATTTTTTCTAAACAGTGGCCCCTCCAAAGTCAAAGCGGCTTCGCTGGCTCCAAATCTAAAATTACCGCCAAAACGATTGGGATTGCCTTCTCTTTGTTCAAAAGACAATACTCCCGATAAAGGATTGTCAAATTCTGCACCAAATGCAGAACTGGAAAGTGTTACTTCCCTGATGAAAGAAACATTAAGCATTCCCACTGGCCCCCCCGCACTTCCTTGGGTACTGAAATGATTGATGTTGGGAATCTCAATACCGTCCAAATAATAAACAGACTCATTGGGCGCTCCTCCCCTGATGATGATATCGTTTCTGAATCCTCCTATCGAAGGAGAAATTCCAGGCATACTTTGGATGACTTTGGTAATATCATTATTTCCTCCAGGATAGGTTTCAATTTCTACCGCAGAGAACGTTTGGGTGGACAATGGGGTCTCTACAGAGGTTCTAAAAGGACTCTGGAAAATCACTACTTCCTCCAATTCGTTGGACGATTCCTCAAGTAAAATTTGGAGGGGAGGGGTTCCAAAAGCCTTTACAATGACATTGAAAACCGTTTGGGATTTATAGCCCAAGTGGCTGACAATCAGATTATAGGTTTGGGCAGGAACGTCCGTAAAGTTAAAATAACCTTCCGCGTTGGTCGCAACCCCCAGGGTAGAACCCTCCAGGATGAGACTTACCCCCTCAATAGGCAATTGCGTTTGTTGGTCTAAAATTCTGCCACTGAGTTGACCCGCATTTTGAGCAATCAACAAATAGGTCGTCAGAGAAAACAGTAATGTGGAATACAACTTAAGCATTACTTTTTTGGGTAAAAATAGCTTAAACTTATGACTCGAATTTATTTTTTGTTTAATTTTTTTTATAAAAGATTAAACTAATGTGATTATATTTGAAGCAAATATTAAATATCATGGAAAATAAAAGAAGAGATTTTTTAAAAAACGCTTGTGCTCCCGTTGTTTTTTCAATGTTCGGCATTTCCATGCTTGAAGCCTGTAGCTCAAGTGACGATGATGATTTTGATACTACTACATCCAACAATAATAACGGAAATTCGAACAATAGTGGCGACAGTGCCGTAAGCATTGATCTTAGCAGTTCTGGTTTTTCAAATTTAACCGAAGTTGGTGGTTGGATGAATTACACCAGCCAAAATATGTTATTGTTAAGAATCAGTACCACTGAAATTAGAGCTTTTAGCAACGTGTGTCCTCATGCAGGGGCCAACAATCAGTGGTCTCACAAAGATTCAAAATTCACTTGTAGCAATCACAACCGTTCCTTTAATGACGATTGTTCCGGTTCTGGTCTAAAATTGACCTGTTATTCCACCAGCATTAAGGGCAATACACTGACCGTGACCCGTTAGTTGAGGGTATCCTCTACTTCCTTATTTTGTTTCTTATCCCTTTTGGGATTTTTTTGGGAAAGAGCTTCTTCTTCTAAAAGTCTTTTTTCTTCGTTTTTTGCATCAAACTCGGCTCTGAGCTCACTCAGTTCTGCGCTGTTGATCTGCTCTTGATCTGGCGCTTGCAAGGCCACATCGTCTTTGGAAAAATGGGCTTTTTGAGTTTGCTTCCTCCTGATTTCTTTAGCCGCTTTGAGATTGAAATATACACCGCGATCAATCATTTTATTGGCTACATAATTTTCCTTTTTGGCTTTATCCCATCGCACAAAAACAAACCCTCCATTAACACTGTCCAATTTTACCCTAAAGACTCGGGCCTGGTTGGGTAAGGTTTGATAAATCTCAATTTTTTCTGGGACATAGCCTGCAATATCAAGTAAATCCTCTACAAAAAACTGTTGTCCTTGGGCAGAGGGATCGTTCAGAGGCTCAAGATATTCTTCATATTCCTGACTGAAAACCGATTGTTGTCCCCCCAAAAAAAATAAAAGCAAGAAAATAATCTTCATAGAATCAATGTTGAATTTTGATTTGTAACATCACATTTCTACCCATTTCGTCCGCGTAAAACCGCAATCGATCGAGGTAATTTCTATAGGATGTATTCAGCATATTTTCAAAGATAAGAGATAAACTGATTTTGTCGGTAAAAAAGGGATAAGGTCCCCAGTGGAGCTCCATCCCTAAGTCATGGTAGGCTGAGGGAGGACTGCTAATATCGACAAGCTTGTTGACGACAGTGCCCTTTTCCAGCACCTCTATCACAAAATTGGTATCGGGAAATTGATTTTGTCGAAAAACATTTTTACTGGTCCATCCCACAACAAATGACTTCCATCGGGGGATTGTAAACTGAACGTGATTCCTTAAGGTCAGGGGAGGGATATTTATCAAGGGGGTTCCAGTGCTGCGGTTGACTGCTTCAATCCATGAAGTACTGTGCGTCAAACGAATGGTCTTATAGATCGAATAGGAAAGATCAAGATCAAAACCTTTGAGCGTTGCGTCAACCGACTTGTACTCCCAGTAAGGAAATGCACCTCTAATTGTTTGCTGTATTCCTTCGGGTTCTATGATGATATAATTTTGAGCTAAAGTCAGATATGGACTAATATTGTATTGAAACGTACCCTTCTTTTTTTCAAAATTCAACACCATCTTTTGGGTAGTCTCTTGGCTCAAAAAAGGATTACCGTACTCTATAGTGGCCAGGGCGTGGTGCAACCCATCACTAAACATTTCTGAAATGTCGGGAGCACGTTGGGTGAAATAAAAATTAAACCCTAAGGCTTGAGAGGAGCCGATGTTGAACTTTATCCCTCCGTTAAAAGAGAGGTTGTTAAAAACTACATTTCGCTTGACCAGCTTTTGATTTGAAATTTCGCGAATGACAGAGGATCCAAAGGCTTGTTCATAATTTCGGGCCTCCCATAAATCATTGTCATAAAACTTTTGAACTAAATAGTCTTGGCGTTCCCATCGCATTCCAAAATCATAATTAAAGTCGTTGGAAGGGGTAAAAGTGGCGGTAAAATAACTTCCATATCTGTATTTTAGATAGTCAGGAATCAGACGTTTCACTTTGGTTTCAGGATTGGAATAATTGTCTTGTATCTGAAGAAAAATACCCGTATCAAATACATAAGAGGACCTATTCCACTCATAATTAGAATTAAAAGTGTGGGTATTCAAAAGTAAATCTATCGATGCTTTACTCTTATTATCTCCCTTTCTGACATCAAATTCTTTGCGATGATTTCTTTGCCAACTGTAGCGTGCGGTCCATTTTCCATCGGACTGATTTCTTTTTGTGTATTGAAAGCGGGTGGTATGGTGTTCGTTTTTTTGTTTGGGCGGATTCAAATCATATCCAAAGGGATTGATGACCAAAGGAACATCACTTTCAATGGCCCTCAACAAATCCTTGACATTACCAATATGAGAACTTCTGAGAATACCGAGTTCATTGCTGAAAAAGCTATAGCCCATTTTCCATTGGCTTAGAATCTTATTTCGACCCAAAGAAAAGGAGAAATTATTTTCTGTATTTCCAGTATTGGAAAGCATATAATCTGGTGCTGTGAAATCCCCATTCTTCTTAATGGTTCCTTGAATTTTAAAATAATTCCCACTTGGGTAGGACTTAACCCAGGAAGTGATGAGGTTCAATCCTCGTCCATTGGTCATCCCATTGAATATGGTTTTTCCGTAAAGCGAATCTCCAATTTTGGGAGGTTTGGATTCCAAAACAATCACCCCGCCAGGGGTATCCCCTGTAAACTTTAATGTTCCTGCCCCTTTAATCAGACGAATGTTTTCAAATGCGTTTTGATCGACGTTAGGAGCATGGTCTTGACCCCATTGTTGATTTTCCAACAGCACACCGTCATAAACGATGCCCACACGGCTGCCAAACATTCCATGAATGACGGGTTTTACAATACTATTTCCACTTTTGAGGGTATTGACTCCACTGATTTGTTCGAGTGCAACGGCTAAACCTCGATTACTGTATTGATCTCTTTGCCTTTCGGTGAGTGAAAAAGCCTGGGCTGTTGAAGATAGTTTTTTGAATTGGCTTTGGGCCACAATTACTTCCTCCAAGGATTCGATGTGGTGCTCCATAAATAACTTGAGGCGGATGGATTTTTTTAGATCGATCTCTTGAATAAGATCTTCGCAATTGAGGTGTGTGATTTTTAGGGTCAGTTTTCCCGAACACTGGTTCTCAAACACAAAGACTCCATGGGCCGAGGAAATCGCAGTTTGATGGGTATCCAACACTTCAACTAAGGCCCCCTCGATAGGCGAATTCTCATGTAGGTCAACAATTTTGACCGTGAGTTTCAGGTTACAATCTTGTGAAAAAACAAAAGCAGTGCCCACAACTAAGAATGTGAGCACAAGCTTGTAAAATCTACTGTAGAAATCAATCATAACATTAATTATTCCACCTCTACGTAGAAATCGACCTCAACGTCAGTTTCCCCTCCAATTTCCGCTGGCGTTGAACCCGTTTTAGAAGTAGGTTCGTGAATCAAGTAAACCCTAATCTCACCCATTGTTGGCGCCGATGTTTTCCATACAGTTTTTAAAAAAACAGGTTTTCCACTGCTGTCTTTGATGTCGTCGGCAGCAGCAGTAATGGCAATGCCGCTCAATCTGATGATTTCATAAAAAACTTGATGCTCGTCGGCTTCTTCTTGAACTTCTTCTGTAATATTCTTGATATCGGAGGGGTTTGAAGTATTGTAAAAAGATACCTCCACCTCATAGGTCGAATGGCTGTCGAGTGCTATACGAGGTTCATCTTGAGAGTCCTCATGATGGTCATTACGATGGTAAAGCACTGGAGTACTGGACCCCTCTTTTTTTACACTTAATGTGACACGGGTAATTACTTCTTCTTCATGGATCTGCTTTGGCTCACTGTCTTTGGAACAGCCCAGAGCAAAAAATACCGCGTACAAAGTGACGGTTTGTTTTATGTAATTGATTTTTAACATGATTTTCAAATTTAAACTGATGGTGAACCGCTTCACTCCTATGGTGGAGTGAGCGAACTGAAAGGCTTACGGAAAAAAATCAAGCTGCAGGCGGCCCCCGAAGCAGTTCAAGGGGGTCCACTGAAAAAGAATATCTAAGGTAATAGGCCGTGATTTTCTTTTGATGGGCAAGCGGCACCACCAAGCTTTCAAATGGGTAAGAAATCTCAATACTGGGGGCAAAATGATAATCCAAAACATTGCAATCCAGAACAATTTCATGAAGGTGAGTCTCCGAAATTTCACAGCTTGTGTGGTTGTGGTCTTCAAAAAGATGATAAAAGGAACCCCAATAGGGTAACATGAGGACACCCGTCAAAAAAGAGGACAACACTATTTTCTTCACATTAAACGACATAAGTCTTTGAAGATATCTGTATTTCAAAGATAACGGTTAATCTTTAATTTTGGATATTTGTTCATTACAATAAAAATATGAAATCGAAAAACGCTTTTACCGTTCTATTATTCTCTTTGACTTGGATCATGAGTTGCGAGTCAACTCCAAAAAAATCAAAAATAAATGTTGTTTCCAAAGAGCCGCCAAAAGGAATGGTTTTGATTCCCGAGGGAACTTTTATGATGGGCAGTGTGGGGCCCCAAGCCAGAGAGGATGAGGGACCCGTTCACCGGGTTAAAGTAAATGGTTTTTGGATCGATGAAACCGAAGTTACCAATGCCCAATTTGCGGCTTTTGTTGAGGCTACGGGCTATATAACCACTGCCGAAAAACCCGTGGACTGGGAAGAAATGAAAAAGCAGCTTCCTCCCGGAACCCCTAAGCCCCACGATTCTCTCTTACAAGCTTCCTCCTTAACTTTTAAACCCACCAATGGTCCAGTGGACTTGAACAATTATGCCGCTTGGTGGGAATGGAAACCCAAAGCCGACTGGCGTCAACCCCGAGGAGAAGGAAGCAGCATTGAGGGCAAAGAAGACCATCCCGTAGTCCATGTATCATGGGACGATGCCAATGCATATGCCAAATGGGCAGGTAAGAGACTTCCTACAGAAGCGGAATGGGAATGGGCCGCGCGTGGGGGATTGAAGGATAAAAAATACCCTTGGGGGGATGAGGACATCACCACCGGAAAAGTAAAAGCCAACAGTTGGGAAGGGTCATTTCCGTATGACAATATCAATAAAGATTTATTCTTTTATTCTGCTCCTGTCAAATCCTTTGAAGCCAACGGCTATGGTTTATATGATATGGCCGGAAATGTGTGGGAGTGGTGTTTGGATTGGTACCACTACGATTATTACAAAACTTTGGAAGGAAAAACAAGCACCAATCCTCAAGGACCAAAAGAAAGTTACGACCCCTACAACCCTTATATTGCTCAAAGAATCATCAGAGGCGGATCTTTTTTGTGCAATGACACCTATTGCTCAGGCTATCGAGTA
>JAURMQ010000120.1 GCA_030830625.1 Flavobacteriaceae bacterium | reverse complement strand
TCCAAATTGAGATCTGTTCATGACCAATGGATGAAAAAAGTAATGGATGTTGGATTGATCCCCGAGGCCATAATGCGGAGTTGGGAAGACCAGAACAACCAACCGATTTACGAGCTGATACGTTCGCAAGAAGATTTTTACGATGCTTTGCTATTGATGTCATCTTCAAAAGATGAAGCGGTTTTGTTTGATGGGCTGAATGATCCCAACGAGGCAGTTCGGTATTGGGCAGGACAAGGCTTTTACAATCTTGACAAAGAAATAAAACCAGCCTCTATTGAACGGTTAAAACAAAATTTAGAAGATTCGATCATCAATGTCGGAATCAGTGCTGCAAGAGCCTTGCTCAAACACAAACAGTCTTCGGGCACCTTGATCAAAATACTTTCGCAAGGATTAGAAAATGAGAACGAATGGACCCGATTACAAGCGGCATTGGTTTTAGATGATTTTGCAAAACCTCTTGAAATACTTGAGAAAAAAGTGCAGGAGCACATTGAAACGGATTACAATAAATACGTGGTGCGAGTGCTCAATCATGCACTGAATCAACTCCATGGTACTTCGAATAAAGTGAAATAGTTTAAAATTTTTATCGTAATGATTGCAATTATTTTGGAAAATAGGTGTCTATAATTAAAATTATTTTAAATTTGAAGTGAGTGCGTGTGCGCGCACAGTTTTATAATTAATTAAATACTGTAATAATGGATTTAAACAGAAGGAAATTTATAAAGGATGCTTCGCTGGTATCGGCGGGGGTTATAGCTGGAGTGGGTAGTGTAAGCGCTGCCAGCAGTGCAATGAGCGCCCAAAGTTATCGAAGAATCATTGGTTCCAATGATCGACTTAATATCGGTATTGTTGGATTTTCTGGAAGAGCCAAAGGTTCGCTTATTCCTGCGTTTCAACAACATAGCAAACAACAAAATTGTCAGATTGTAGGGGTTTCTGATATCTGGAACAGAAGAAGAGCAGAAGGAAAGGCATTTTTGGAGAAAGAAACAGGAAATTCTATTGAAGTCTGGCGCAATAATGAGGAAATGTATGACAAAAATCAAATCGATGCAGTCATCATCTCTACGGCAGATTTTCAACACGCACTTCATACTGTTGAGGCAGCCAATGCCAAAAAAGACGTATACGTAGAAAAACCTTTTGCTGAGACCATGGACGATGCCCGATTGGGGAAAAAAGCTGCTAATGAAGCAGGTATTGTTCTTCAAGTGGGATCACAACGTAGAAGTGGAAAAAACTATCATGCAGCCAATAAATACATGAAATCCGGAGCTTTTGGAGATGTGGTAATGGTAGAAATGACCTGGAATGTCAATCAACCCGGAAGGTGGAGAGTCTATCCCAACAGTGTAAGTGATATCAGAGAATCTGACGTGGATTGGAAACGATACTTGATGAATCGTCCCTACCAAAAATGGGATCCAAGAAAATATTTAGAATACCGTTTGTTCTGGCCTTTGTCTTCAGGTATTCCTGGACAATGGATGGCTCACCAAATCGATACTGTTCACTGGTTCTCCGATTTAGCACACCCAAGAAGTGTTGCCGCCAATGGGGGTATCTATCTATGGAAAGACGGTCGTTCCAACTTTGACACCATGACCGCTGTATTTGATTACGGTCCCTTAAATGATCCTACTTCTGGATTCCAAGTGGTATATTCCTCACGCTTCACCAACTCTGCTGGAGGAACCAAGGAAATTTATTACTCCAATGGAGGAGAGCTCAACCTGAAAACCAATAAAGTGACTCCTAATGGAGGACTTACTGAGCGTTATTCCAGTGCAATGAATATGAAACCCAATCTGTTGGAGGAATTCTCATTGTCTGATATCGATACAAAAGTGGTAACTTCTGCCAATACAGGAGTAGATGACATGACATCCAACCATATGTTGAATTGGTTAGAATGTCTCCGTTCAAGAGAAAAAACCAACGCACCTGTTGAAGCTGGATACAATCACTCCATTGCAAACATCATGACTACCGCATCCATGAGAACAGGGCTCAAGGCCACTTTCGATGAGGTAAATCAAGAAGTGCTCGCTGGAGGTAAGGTCTTTAAATATTAAATCCGTGCGATGATTAGGACGTTTTTTTTAATCGCTATTCTAAGCAGTTGCATGAGTTCGTGCGATGAACAACCCAAAACAACCGAAGCGAAATCCGCTTCGGTTGTTTTTATTAACGACACTGCAAATCAAAAGATTGATGTTCAGCTCAACGGTACTCTTTTTACAAGCTATCATTATCAAGGATCGTTACCCAAACCGGTACTTTTTCCTTTGATCACTGCCAGTGGCAAAACACTTACCCGAGGATTCCCCATCGATCCAATACCAGGAGAGCGAGTTGATCATCCCCATCATATGGGCCATTGGTTCAACTATGGAGACGTTAATGGATTGGATTTTTGGAATAACTCGGATGCCATTCCTGAGGACAAACTGGAAGATTACGGAAAGATTGTCCACAGCGAAATTGTAAAAATAGATCAAGAAAATGCAAGTCTGACGACTAAAAGCCACTGGCAAAATATTGCGGGAAAAAGCCTGTTGGATGAAACTACTGTATTTACATTTTCCCAAAAAGGGAATACAAGAATTGTGGACCGATATACTAATCTAAAGGCCCTCGAAAATGTTTCTTTCAAAGACAATAAGGAAGGTGTTTTTGGAGTTCGTGTCACTCGTGCTCTGGAATTACCCTCCGATAAACCCGCTGTTTTTGTGGATGCCCAAGGCAACCCAACAGAGGTAAAGGTTTTGGACAATACTGGAGTCAATGGAAATTACCTAAGTAGCGAAGGTGTAGAAGGTAACGAGGTTTGGGGGACTCGTGCTGAATGGGTAAAACTATACAGCACGATCAAAGAGGAGCCTGTATCGATCACCATCATGGACAACCCCAACAATGTGGGATATCCTACCTATTGGCACGCCCGAGACTACGGGCTATTTTCGGCCAATCCGCTGGGACAAGGTGTTTTCTCAAAAGGAAAAGAAACCTTAAATTTTGCTTTGGATCAAGGGGAGTCTGTTAGCTTTCATTATCGAATGCTGATTCACAGTGGTTCCGTATTAAGCCCAAAAGAAATCAATACCTTTTCATTGGTCGATTCCCAGTATAAAAGCTACTTTGACGGTAAAGACCTTACCCAGTGGATGTTGCCTGAAAACAATATTTGGTGGTTGGTTGAAGATGGGATTTTGAAAGTAAAAAGCGGCCCAGATCAAAAAGGTTCAAATATTTGGACCAAAGAAAAGTTTGAAAATTTTCGTGTTCGACTCCAGTTTAAATTTGGACCGGGTACAGTCGACTCTGGAATTTTTATGCGAGGAGAGGATGACAAAAATCCTCAAATACAAATCGGAATTTCAGGCTCTTTGAAAAGAGACATGACTGGATCTCCTTACGTTCCCAAACAGGGATATCCAAAAGAAGCCTTTTTGGCAGGTAGTTTGCTTAAACAAGACGATTGGAACACCATGGAAGCCGAAGCCATCGGCAACCGATATCGAGTTTGGCTCAATGGCAAATCGGTAATGGATTATACCTTGGAAGAGGCCAATCTGGTTGGACCTGTGGGGATTCAGCTTCATGCCAAAAGAGATATGGAAATTTGGTATAAATCTATTGACATCGCCAGCTTCTAAGAATTCACCGAAACCATACAACCGCCATTAAATTTACAATAATTGAATTGGCGGTTTATTGTATACCTTTATGACCCACATATACTTACTTTATGAAAAAGAAATTACTGATTACGGCCTTGATTTTACTTTCCACAACCATTGGACATTCCCAAAATGAGGAAAGAAAACTCGAACAAATCATCAAAGAATGGGCAGCTCCAGATGAATTCCCCGATCATGTTGTTTTAAGTGCTACGGCTGACCCCTCTCACTCCATTGGTATAAACTGGCGAACCCTTTCGAGTAATGAAATAGGGTATGTGGAAATTGCCAAAGCAGGACCAGGACCTGATTTCAGAGAAAAAAAGAAGCGTTTCACCGCCAAAAGAACACTTGTCAACTCTGCAATAGCTGAGAAAAACGGTTTTGAATCCTCTTTTTTTGAAGTTCAGATTAACGACTTGACCCCCAACACTCTATATGCTTATCGGGTGGGGAATGATCATTTCAAAAGTGAATGGCATCAGTTTAAAACAGCACATGACCAAGCTGCTCCCCTATCGTTTTTGTATGTTGGAGACGCCCAAAACTACGTTTTAGAGTTATGGTCGAGAGTCATCAGAAATGCGTACAAAAAAGCTCCCAATGCTGACTTTTTCATCCATGCTGGTGACTTGATCAATAATGCTCACAATGAAAATGAATGGAATGAGTGGTTCGCTGCTGGAAGCTTCATACACAGTGAAATTCCTGCCATAGCAGTACCCGGAAATCACGAATATCGCTCTTTTAAAGGAAGCAGCAGTTCAACCGATAAAAAGCTTTCGGTTCAATGGACGGCACAGTTTGGTTTCCCCAGCAATGGGCCTAAAGGATTAGATAAAACCTGCTATTATGTGGATTATCCCAATACGAGGATTATTGCCCTCGATAGCAATCGCGAAATTGAACTCAAAGCAGAGTGGCTTGAAAAGATATTAGCTAAAAAAGACAAAAAATGGGTCATCGTAACCTACCATCATCCCGTTTTTTCTGCTTCGACAGGGAGAGATAATCCGGATCTTAGGTTACACTGGAAACCCCTTTTTGAAAAATATCAGGTTGACTTAGCTCTTCAGGGACACGATCACACCTATGCCAGAGGAGCCATCTTCGAAGATACGGTTGTATTGAAAAAAGACTCCAAAAGTAAAACTGTTATTGGACCCGTATATGTTGTGTCTGTTAGTGGAGGGAAAATGTACTCCATTGATCCAGCCGGTTGGGACGAATATGGTGCGAAGCAAGGAAAGGTAGGAGAAAAAACCCAATTGTTTCAACACATCTCTATTGATGGAGACCGTTTGATTTATCAATCTTTCACCGCCACCGGAGAACTGTTCGATCGTTTCGAGCTCCTCAAATACAATGGGAAAAATTCCCACTTTGATTAATATATTACTATGAATATGCTTAAATGCAAAACCAAATGCCTCCCCAATCCAAAAAAAAATTCTCTATTCAATTTGTTTGTTGGGCTTTTCGTGGTTTTTGGAAGCGCACAGGCGCAGTTGGAGCAACCCAAAGAAATCATCTTATTGATTGGACAGTCCAATATGGCTGGTAGGGCCCAACTGTTTGAACAAGATTTTGAAATCGTCCAAAACACATTTCTCCTCGACAGTCTGAATCAATGGATCCCTTTAAAAAGTCCTCTTAATATTCACTCCTCAATACGCAAAGTAGCCACAATGCAAAAGTTCAATTTGGGGTATTCTTTTGCGCAAGAACTGTCAAATGATGACCTCATCAAACCCATAGGAATGGTGGTCAATGCCAGAGGAGGAACCAAAATCGAGGAGTGGTTACCCGGAACACATTATTATCAAGAGGCCCTGCGAAGGAGTAAAATAGCTTCAGGAAAAAACGGGAAGGTAATTGCAACTTTATGGCTTCAAGGAGAAAGTAATCTCGGAGATAAGGATCCTAACTATACCCGCTATTTTGATAACTTAAAGGCCATCCTCTTTGGCTTGAGAAAAGAATTGAACAACGATCAAATGATATTCATTGCCTCGGAACTGAACAAGGACTTGCCCGAAAATGAGGATTTTAAAAAAATGCTGGGAAGACTCAATACCGAAATACCTCACGCAGGATCGATAAAATCTGAAGGAACTTCAACTTTTGATGGAACCCATTACGATCACGAAGGTTTGGAGATTTTAGGAAAAAGGTTCGCAGATAAGTTTAATGAATTGTATCAAAAATAAAATTAGATTTTTTAGTAATGAAATTATACTATTCCCTATTCGCCCTAATCAGCTCCCTGTTATTGCTCAGCTGTGAGCAGAAAAGTTTCAAACCCAACGGATTGAGGACTGACTTGATGAGAAATTCAGATTATGTAGGACTCAATGGGAAGAAACAATCCCTTTTGCTCAATGATGAAGTTTTATCGGAGGGGCGTTATGAAATTGCAAAAGTTCAATCCCAAAATCCCCTTTTCAATTGGATTCTTGACGATCAATCCCAAAACACTGTCGCTTTCCAAATTTTAGTAGGCAGTAATGAAGTAAGTTTAAAAAAAAATACCGGAGATCTTTGGGACAGTGGTAAAACCAATTCCAAAAAATCTTCAGCTCTCTATAAAGGAGCCCCTCTTCAAAAAAACAAGGTTTACTATTGGAAAATTAGATATTGGGAAAACGAAAAGCAGGTCTCAGAATATTCCGATCCAAAAGCCTTCGTCGTCGCCGCCGATTCGTCTAACGAAAAATTTTCCCAAGAACCCCTCATTGCTACCGAGCAATATCCAGAGAAGGTCGAAAAAACAGCTCAAGCTTATTTTATAGATTTTAAAAAAGATGCTTTTGCCAAGTTAAAACTTGAATTGACATCAAAAAATGAAGATTCTATCCTCATCAGTGTAGGGGAGATGAAACAAAAAAACACTTTATCTATCGACTCTATCCCGGGTAAAAATATCCGATTCCACAAATCCTATCTCAAATTAAAACCGGGGACACACTGGTACGAAATTCCTTGGCCAACAAACCCCAAAAGGGCTATGAACCGCTTTATGATCAAAATGCCCGAATACATTGGAGAGGTATATCCTTTTAGGTACGTAGAAGTAAAAGGATATTCAAATGATTTAAAAACCGATCAGGTCATTAGAACGGTAGTGAATTACACCTTTGAGGAAAGCGCTTCCTCTTTTGATTGTAGTGATGAAATTTTAAATCAAATTTGGGACTTCTGTAAGTATTCTATGAAAGCTACCAGTTTTTGTGGATATTATGTAGATGGCGATAGAGAACGGATTCCTTATGAAGCCGATGCGTTCATCAACCAACTTTCTCACTACGCTGTTGATGCCGAATACGGGATTGCTCGCGGCAGTATGAAGCATCTTTTATTCAACCCCACATGGCCTACTGAATGGACTTTGTACAATATTCTGATGGCATGGTATGATTACCTCTACACAGGTGACATCCGCTTTATAGAAAATTATTATGAAGAGCTAAAAATAAAAACACTCATGGAATTGTCCGATGATTCAGGCTTGATCAGTACACTTACAGGAAAACAAACGGAAGCTTTTTTTGAAAGATTACACAAAGATCATTGGGGTAAAAACAATAATCTGAGAGATATTGTGGATTGGCCTCAAGCCGCCCCTCCTGGAGGTTTTGAAAATCTCGAACACTTTATGGGGAATGAAAAAGAATATCCTGGAGAAAACGATGGTTATGTATATCAAACCTACAACGCAGTGGTCAATGCCTTGTATTATGGCGCCCTCACAATAATGGAAAAAATAGCTTTTGATCTGGATCAAAAAGAAGATGTCGTTTTATTCCAAAGCCAAGCTCAAAAAGTAAAAATAGCTTTCATAGACTACTTTCAGGATAAGACCAATGGCTTAATCAATGATGGAGAAGATACAAACCACAAGTCGCAGCATGCCAACATGTTTGCCCTCACTTTTGGATTAGTTCCCGAAAAGGATACCGAAAAGGTAGTCGCTTATGTTCAACAAAAAAAAATGGCCTGTAGTGTATATGGTTCACAAATACTTTTAGAGGGTCTTTTTGATCAAGGGGGTGCCCAACACGGTATTGGACTTATGGCGGCCACAACAGAAAGAAGTTGGTTCAATATGATTCGATATGGATCGACCATCACCATGGAAGCATGGGACAAAAGATATAAACCCAATTTGGATTTAAATCACGCATGGGGTGGTGTTCCTGCCAACATCATTGTCAGAAAGTTAATGGGAGTAGAGCCCATGACTCCTGGTGCTCAAAAAATAAAAATACATCCCAAAACAGGCACCCTAAGCCATGCGTCGTTGAAAACCAGTTTTATTACGGGAGAAGTCTCGGTAGAAAGTAAACAAACCGACAACAGCTATTCGCTGAGAATCAAAATTCCAGGAGGGGTCAAGGGCGATATTTTAATTCCTGCTACAAAGGGAAGTAAAAAGCTTTATATCAACGGAAAAATCACCGAAGCTCATATCGAAAAAGACCATTTTCATTTGAGTGATTTTCCGTCGGGAAGTCATTTTTTAGAAGTTAAATAAATTAAAAATCCAGACAATATTTAATGATTTAGATTAAAACTCATTACCTTTAAAATAAAAAATATGGCAACATACGAATGTAATTCTTGTGGAATGGCAGTCAACGCCAGTTGCGCCAAATGCGATCAACCACTCGTTGATGATGTTCTCAAATTGGATGACGGTACAGAAGTACAAGTTTCCAGATGCCCAGAATGTGAAGGCAAAATCAAATCGCCCTCTTGTTGTGGTGTTGAAATGATATGCAATAATTAAATATTAACTAAACCATCGACTATGATGAAAAAACTACTCTTCGTTATATTGGTAGCCACGGCTACGCTCACTCAAGCACAAGAGTTCAAGGGCTTAGACAAGAGTCCCATGGATCGTGTTTTATATCCCACCTCCAATCGTGTAACGGATAAGGCCATTGTGGTAACCTACAGCCGTCCTCAATTGATAGGCAGGGAACTCGAAGATCTTGTCCCCCCAAATAAGATTTGGAGAACTGGCGCCAACGAAGCCACTGAAATTAGATTTTTTAAGTCCGTCAAAATTGGAGATACTGTTGTGAAAGCTGGAACTTATACCCTCTACTCCTACCCAAAAGATGGAACCACAGAAATCATCATCAATTCTGCCATTAATGTTTGGGGATCATATGGTTACGACAAGTCAAATGATTTGGTGAGAGTCGAAGTACCCGTTTTAGATTCAAAAGAGTTTCTTGAAGCTTTCTCAATGGCTTTTTCAGGAGAGGGCAACAATGCTATTCTCCATGCGGGTTGGGGGAATGTTAGGGTAGAAATCCCCATAACGGTTCTTTAATCACTTCAACACCCATTACAAAACCCCTACACAGGGGTTTTTTTATTGATATAAACCCCTACAATTGTATTTTAAAGTAATTTAGACGATTATTCATCTCACACTATGAAACAGTATCTACTGGACTTTTATCAGCGCCTTGGAATCCATGAAGATATGGCTGAAAATGTAGAAGTCATTACCCATTCGTTAATGGTTATTGTGCTTTCTTTTGCCATTTGGTTGCTGAGTAGAAGAATTTTACGGGTGATTTTTTCAAAAGTTTCTGTAAAAACAAAATCAATTTTTGACGATTTACTGATCAAAAATAAAATTCCAGAAACCCTCTCCTATTTCCCATCCCTTTTTTTATTGATAAGCCTTTTCCCCTCCACAATGAGGTCTTTACCCATCATGGAGCAAATGGGGATGACTCTACTCAATGTAATGGGAGCCATATTGACCATTGTTTTGGTAAGGAGATTATTGAATACCATAAAAGACTTTCTCAAGACCCTTAATAATTTTAAAGACAAACCCATTGACAGCTACATACAAGTCATTATGATCTTTGTGTGGTTTATTGGAATTATGGTGATTTTCTCTTTTTTATCCGGCAGAGACATCAGTACCTTTATGGCCACCTTAGGGGCCCTATCTGCAGTGATTTTGTTGATCTTCAAAGACACTTTACTGGGTTTTGTGGCCAGTATCCAAGTAACCATAAATGACACGGTAAGAATTGGAGATTGGATCAGTATGAATTCCTATAATGCTGATGGAGATGTAATAGAGATCAACCTCTCGACGGTTAAAGTTCAAAATTTTGACCACACCATTACCTCCATCCCAACTTATAAGTTGGTTTCAGACTCATTCATCAACTGGCGAGGCATGAGCGAATCGGGAGGTAGAAGAATCAAACGCGCTCTATTAATCCGTGTTTCCAGTATCGCATTTGTTGATGAAGAACACCTCAATAGGTTGGAAAAAATAGAACGAATCGCTCCATATATTACTCAGAGAAAAGCGGAAATTGAGGCCGAAAATCGTGCCAATGGGACCGACAAATCTTTATTGCTCAATGGAAGAAATATGACCAATATTGGTCTTTTTAGACGCTATGCTCTTGCCTATTTACAAAATCACCCTGAGGTCAATAAAAACTTGACTGTTATGGTAAGACAATTGCCTCCCAGTTCGGAAGGTGTTCCTCTGGAGGTCTATGTTTTTATAAAGGATAAGGTTTGGGTGAATTACGAGCACATCATGTCGGACATCTTCGATCATTTACTGGCTGCTCTCCCCTACTTCGATTTAGAATGTTTTGAATATGCCTCCAACCCCTCAGTTTCATTCCCCAAAAAAAAGAAATAAAAATCACTTTTTATTGCAGTGATTATCCCTAGATTCTCCTTAAATTTATTATACATTATTTTTTTTAAAAAATATTTTATGGATTTTTCTCAATTGTACACTCCTGGCTTTAAAAACAGAAACAAGGGTCATTTTGCGGCAATTGTCAGTTTGGCATTAGCCGATGATCATATCTCTAAAGAGGAAAAAGATTTTATCGATAGATTGGCCATATATCTTGAAATCGAACAGGATTTGATCGCTGAAATTATGGAAGCTCCAGAGCACTATAAAATTGATCCTCCTGCTGACAAAAACTCACGATTGGAGAGACTATACGATTTGAGTCGAATGGTTTTTGCGGATCATATAGCCGATGACAATGAAAAAAAATTACTCAAAAAATTGACAATCGGTTTGGGGTTCGACGCCGATCATGCTGCTGAAATTGTCGAAAAAGCCTTAGAGATGGTGGCAAAGGACATTGATCAAGACGGTTTTGTTGAAACCTTTAAGATCTAATGATAAAGATCGGTCACTGAGTACCCCATTTCTTCGTCGCCGATCATTTTGTCTTGATCAATATAAACCGAAACAGGATAGCCTTTTTCTGGGTGGTACTGAACCTCTACAACCACAGCATTGTTCTTCTCCGCTTCTTCAATTCTATCAAAGAGTTGTGGAATGGTCAATACACCCCAATGAAGTTCACTATCGTAGGGCATTCTGTTCACTTGGTGAAGTCGACCCTTTAAAACTTCTACCTTTTTGGGTGCGGTAGTATCAAATGTACAATAACAGCTGATCTGGAAGGTATAAGTGTAGGAATCAATAGTTAAAGATTCCCATTTTTTTTTGTTACGTTCAAAATCAGTGAGAAGTTCAATCTTTTCTTTTTCACAGCCCACCAACAATAAAGTTAAAATTAAAAAAAAGGGTTTCATTTGAAAGAATTAAATTCACAAAAAATAATCTTCTAAGATTTAAAAATCTTTTGGTAGCGCCAGTAAGAAAAAGCCCCTAATAAGGCAACAATTACCACAGCATAATAAACAAAGCTTGGGGTGATAATCTTATCTCCGCTGGCATAAGAATGTAGGCCTACCAAATAAAAATTTACTCCAAAATAGGTCATTAATATACTGGCAAAGGCAACAACACTCATAAAGTTGAATGTCCAATTACCTCTGAGTCCAGGAACAAATCGCATATGAATCACAAAAGCATAGATCAAAATACTGATCAAGGCCCAAGTCTCTTTGGGATCCCAGCCCCAATATCGTCCCCAACTTTCGTTTGCCCACATACCTCCCAAGAAATTTCCTATGGTGAGCATGATCAATCCAACCGTCAACGAGAGTTCATTGATGATGGTTAATTCTTTGATGTTTAGATCGATCTTTTTACGATTCTTTTTCCCGGCAACAGAGATCAGTATAAGAGCAACCAAACCAATGATCATACTTAGGGCAAAGGGACCATAACTGCCCACAATAACCGCTACGTGTATCATCAACCAATAACTGTCTAAAACAGGCTGTAAATTGGCTATGGAAGGGTCCATCCAATTCCAATGAGCCACCATCAAAATCATCGAAGCAACAAATGCTGTAGCTGCTAAAGTTAACTCCGATTTTCTTCCAAAAATCAAACCGAAGAACATGGTGGCCCATGCCACGTATATCATGGATTCATAGGCATCACTCCAAGGGGCATGACCCGAAATAAACCAACGCGCAATCAATCCTGCGGAGTGCAAAAGAAAAAGAAAAAAAACACCCCCTTTTAAAAGCCGGATGGTCCCGTTTAAAATTTTTCCCTCCCGGAAAATCTTCCCAATCAGAAGCAGGAATAAAAACAATCCAACATAAAGGTACCCACTGAAAAGCTTTTTAAAAATATCGTATTTGTTGTAGAGAATTTCCGCTTCAATTTTTTGTTCTGAGGGGATTATATTGGCTCCAAATTTTTTCTGAAAGCCCTCTAAACTTTGCAATAGATTTTCAGCTTGGGAGTAGTCGTTATCCTTTCGGGCCAGTCTCAACGCATTGAAATACAGGGGTAATATGTTATGTACATACAAGGAATCTTTACCCCTAAAAGGGGCTTCATTGAGCTCTGGATAAGAAACCCATTTGTTTGAGGGATCATTGGGAATGGGGAATACGCGTAAAATTTTTCCTTCTAGTGCAGAATACAAAAGGTTGACTCTTTTATCTACTTCAATAAAATCTTTTTGAAATTGATTGGGAACGGCACTGAGATAAGCCCCTTCCAGTTGAGAGGAAATTTTGTAATTGCCTTCTTGGTCAAAAAAAGAAACCAAAGAAGCATACTTCTGTTGAGAATCTACCCCTATGGTTTTACGAAGGCTGTCGTTACCTCTTTTGAGGTAAATGATCGGTACATTATACCACAAGGCAGGGCTTTCTACGATCGACATCAAAACCTGATCGGCATTGAGTTCCCCGAAATAATCTTTCTTACTGACTTTCCTTAACAACTCTGAAGAAAAAGTATTGGCTGGTTTCATTCGACCTCCCAGATCTTGAATCACTAAACTTCCAAATTTTAGGGCGTGTTCTTTGTCAATGGCATTGGCCTTGACTACAGAATCAAAATCAAAAACTTTTGCAGGTTGATGCTCGTGCGATTGAGCATTGAGCCCCATTGAAACCAAAAGGAATGCGAAAGCAACAAGGGCATCCTTTTTTGATTTGATTTTATCCAAAGCCTTGGAAAGGTCTTTAAACCTGGTTTTTCCTATAAAGAAAATACCCATCATACTCAGGTAAAGCAAAATGTAACCGACGTAAGTTACCCATGTCCCCCAAAAATCATGGTTAACCGAAAGTACTGTTCCTTTCTCGTCAGGATCGAATGAAGCTTGAAAAAACCGGTACCCCTTATGATCCAGAATGTGGTTCATATAAATATCATAATCGAATGCTTGGCTCTCCTCAACTGTGATTTTACTCACAAAAGAAGAATAGCTTTTTTCTGTGCCAGGATATTTTTCTGCGATGAAATCATTCAGTCGAATGCCAAAAGGAAGATTCAGTTTTTTAGAACCATACTTGAGGTAAAAATCTAAGCCACCTAAGGTTAGTTTTTTCATGTTATTGACCCTTCCTTTTCCCCCCAATACGACAATAGATTCTTGCTTTCCACCAGAGGTTACTTGCAGTTGCAAGGCATCCTGAGCTCCTTGAGATCCTTCTTCCGCCTTAACCCAATCGAATTTACCTCTCAGCGGAGGCTCAGGGATCACAAATTGAAACCCACGAATATTGTAAAGTGAACGCAATTGCAATTCCGCTTCCTTGTTTTGTTCAACAAGACCAGACTGTTGATCGGCCATTCTGAGGTAGGATCCATCAAAGGGGGTTGTGATAAAGTGTAACCCCCCTTCAGAACGGATGTTTACTGCTCCATCTATGGGATTATTCAGTGTAAAAAGAATATTGTGAATATTGGCGACTTCCCCTTCTTTAAGGGAGTGATCGTGGCGACTTCCATCGGAGGATTCTACTATTTTGAGATAGCGATCACCAGTATCGTCCAACACCAACTGTTCGGTTACATCCTCTTTAAAACTTTCGAAGCGAATGGAGAAAGGCTGTCCGTTGAATTCATTTTCCCACTTAAAATCATTATCAACATGTTCGGAGAAAAGAAAATCCTTCTCCAGGGTCTTGCGCTGCGGAATGCCATCGATTTCACCCTCAATAAAAACAGTCAAATAGGTTTTGTCCGATAAAAAGGTGTTTTCAACGGCTCCTTCACGAATCGGCATTACCCCTTCAAATCCAAAATATCGTGTGATAAAAGCTCCTAAAATAATCAGAATAAACGACAAATGGATCATCAGTATGGCCCACTTTTCCTTTCGCAAGAGTCGATATTTAAACATGTTTCCGAAAAAATTGATCATGAAAAGTCCCAAAATCAATTCAAACCACCAGGCATTATAAACCCATATTTTGGCAGTATCGGTACTGTACCAACTTTCAATAAAAGTTCCAAAAGCCATGGCCATAGCGAATGAGATGAACAAAAGGGCCATCAATTGGTTGGAAAATAGATACTTTAGGATTTTTTCTTTCATCTCAGATTTCAACGCTACATTCGATGGGCAAAGATACCAGTTGAAACCGAATTATAGTAACTTCAAAAGGCTAAATTGAACGCCAAGAGAATCGTTTCTAGTAACAAGGCCATCATCAGCACTTTGAATAAAGTCTCTTTTTTAAATTGACCCAATAAAACAGCTAAATAGCTCATGGCCGCAGCGACGCAGAAAAACATTTGAAAAAAATTGAAGAGAGAATTGCCTTTGATTGCGATGAAATAGGCCGCCGCAGATCCCAGACATGCAATCACCATGATGGAAACAGGAATTAAAAGATAGAATTTAGAGAAAAACTCCTTGCGAAAGGCAGAATAAATATTCATGACAGTAAGATTTAGGTTCTGTAAATTTAAGGAAAATAACTTTATGTATTTTTGAGGCATGATAAAAATTGTACTCCTTGGGGCGGGTCATTTGGCGTTTCATTTTTATGAACAACTCCGTTCATTGAGTGGAGTAAATTTGATTCAGTGGTACAGTAGGTCGATTGAGAAAATTGATTTTGCAAAAAAGCAACTGATGATTACAGATCGGCTTTCTGAACTTGTCCCCGCCGATCTCTATCTACTATGTGTTAGGGATACCGCCATAGAATCCGTTAGTGAAACAATAAGCCCCAAAGGAGTAGTGGCCCATTGTGCAGGAGGCGTTCCCATAGATCGAATCAAAGGCTCGTCGAGGAAGGCCGTTTTTTATCCTCTTCAAACTTTTACAAAGGAGCAGCACATTCGTTTTGACAAAGTCCCTTTTTGTATTGAAACTACAAATCAAAAAGATCAAAAAATTTTGAATGATTTGTCCCAAATGTTGGGGGGAATTCCTCTTCATATTGATTCCGAAAAAAGAGCTCTGATCCATCTGATTGCCGTATTTGTCAATAATTTTGGAAACCATATATTACAACTGGGAAGTGAGCTCTCCCAAAAACATCAAATTCCGTTCGACATTTTCCATCCCCTGATTGAGGAAACCTATCAAAAAGCAATGACCAAAGGGCCCAAAAATGCTCAAACGGGACCTGCTATGAGAAAAGATCAAGAAACTATCGACAAACACCTTGATTTATTGGAGGACGAAAACTTTAAAAAACTATACTTAAATTTAACCTCTTCAATCCAAAAAAACACATGAATACTAACTATAAAACCCTTCTGAACCATGTCACCACTTTTATTTTCGATGTGGTTGGTGTGATGACCAATGGGAAAATACTGGTAACCTCCTCTGGAGAAATGTATCGTGAAATGAATACAAGGGATGGTTTTGCATTAAAACATGCTTTGCTCAAAGGTTTTAAGGTTGGAATTATAACTGGAGGCAGCAACGAAGGTGTTAAAAAAAGATTGGAAGACTTAGGAGTCAACAGAGTTTATTTAGGGGTTCACCAAAAAGAAATTGCGCTTAAAGACTTTCTCGATTTCTATGATTTGAAAGCCGAAGAGGTCCTTTACATGGGCGATGATATCCCGGATTTGGCTGTTATGGAAAAAGTGGGGGTGGCCACCTGTCCTCAAGATGCTGTGCCAGATGTCAAAAGTATTGCAGATTATGTTTCTCATCAAAAAGGGGGAGAGGGGTGTGTTAGGGAGATTATAGAACAAGTCCTAAGGGTTCAAGGCAAATGGAATTTTTCGGATGGTTCAAGTCAGTAATTCTATTATGATTCCTCTCAAGGGTTACGAAATCATTCTGGCCTCTGGTTCGCCCAGAAGAAAAGCATTTTTGGAAAGTTTGAATATCCCCTTTTCAATCCAATCTTTTTCGGTCGATGAATCCTTCCCAGCTTCCCTCAAAGGAAAAGAAATTTCAGAATTTATTGTGAAACAAAAAAATGCCCCTTTTGTCAGTAAGATACAAGACCGTCAATTGGTCATTAGCGCCGACACTATCGTTTGGTGTGAAAATCGATATTTGGGAAAACCGAAAAACAATGAAGAGGCCAAACGAATGTTGACTTTTCTTTCCGGAAAATCCCATCAAGTGATCACCTCTGTCGGTTTTCTTACAGTTCAAAAGTTTGAAATAATTACCGAAATCACCGAAGTCTATTTTAAAGATTTAACGGAACAAGAAATAGATCATTATATCGAAAAAGAATCTCCATTGGACAAAGCAGGAGCCTATGGCATACAGGATTGGATTGGTTCTGTTGGAATCAATAGAATTGAAGGAAGCTATACCAATGTAGTGGGGCTTCCTCTCGCTCAAGTGAAAGAAAAAATTTTCCTCATCGTTCAAGAAGAATGACTTAACTTAACTCAAAATTAGTTTTGAAATATGATTTGTTCAAATCCTAGAACACCAAAATCGATGATTAAAAAATTCAGACCCAATTGCACTGCAAGCTTATTCCTGTTTTTGCTTTTTATCACATCGATCAAGGCTCAATCCTCCTCTGAGATCTACAAACAATTAAAAAAATTAAATTTCTTAGGCACTGTCCTCTACCTCGCCGCCCACCCCGACGATGAGAATACAAGAGTAATTTCCTATTTTTCAAATCATGTTTTAGCCCGCACCGCTTATCTGTCGATTACGCGGGGTGATGGGGGGCAAAACCTGATCGGTCCTGAACTCAGAGAAGGTTTGGGAGTGATCCGGACGCAAGAACTGTTGGCCGCCCGGAAAATTGATGGGGGATCACAGTTTTTCACCATGGCAAATGATTTCGGATATTCAAAAAATCCAACCGAAACTCTTTCCATATGGGATAAAGAGGAGGTATTGGCTCAGACGATTGATCGGATACAAAAATTCAAACCCGACATCATCATTAACCGATTTGACAGCAATAGCGCAGGAAGAACTCATGGGCATCATACCGCCTCGGCGATGATCAGTGAGTGGGCATTTGAATATTTGCAAGCCAACAAAGGCCTATGGCAACCCCAACGCTTGTTTCACAACACCTCATGGTATTTTTATGGAAGTAGGGATAATTTTGAAAAGGCCAGTAAAACAGGGATGCTTGAAATCGATATGGGCGTTTTTGACCCCCTTTCGGGAAAGACCAATTCTGAAATTGCCGCATGGAGTAGAAGTCAACACAAATCTCAAGGCTTTGGGAGTGCAGCGGCCTTGGGAGAAACAAAAGAGTACTTAGCGCTGGTTAAAGGAAAAAACATCAACAGTAACGACCCTTTTGAAGGCATCAATACTCAATGGTCGAGAGTAAAAGGTGGAGACAAAATCGGTATAGCGATTGAAAAAATTATCGGAAATTTTGATTTTTCGGCTCCTTATAAAAGTGTTGCCCCATTGATGGCAGTCAAGACTTTGATCGGCCAATTAGAAGACAATCATTGGAAAGAAATAAAAACCAAGGAGATCAGTTCCCTAATTCTCAACTGCTTGGGAATGGATCTCCAATTCAACTCCCAAATCCCTTTTGGAGTTTTGGGAGAAGATGTGGAACTAAAACTTTTGGTCAACAATCCCAGCCCGATAAAAGTAAGTCTAAGTCAAATAAAATGGAGGGAAAATGAATTGGATGTGAATCAAGCCCTTGAAATCAATACCGTACTGAATAAGAGTTTCAACACAAAAATAACGGGCTCGATCAGCAGTCCTTACTGGTTGATCCAAGAAGGAGGTCAAGGGATGTACACCACTTCTAAAAAAGAATGGATTGGAAAAGCCAAAACTCCCCCCGCCTATTCTGCTGAGCTTGTTTTTTTGATTGAGGGAAAAAAATTGAGTACCACCCTCCCTCTTCAATTCAGACAAACTGACCCTGTCAGAGGAGAAATCATTACTCCTTTTCAAATCCTACCACAAGCCAGTATTCAACTCGATGCTCCAGTCCATCTTTTCGCCACTGGTCAAAAGCGTAGAGTCAAAGTAAGTGTCAAAAATCTTGGACCTTCTGTAGCGGGAACCTTAAAATTGGTCGCCCCTAAAGACTGGAAATTTTCTCCTGCCTCTATTCAGGTCAACCTAAGGGGTAAAGGAAATGAAGCCGATTATTTTTTTGAAGTGATTGCCCCCACTCAATCATCGGTATCCCTTTTAAAACCTCAACTGACTACCTCCTTAAATACGCTTAATGGTGCCTTGATGGAAATTGAGTACGATCATTTTCCTAAGCAATACCTCGTCTCCCCAGCCCATACCAAAGCCGTAGCATTGAATCTAAAAACCGGGGTAGAAAAGATAGCCTACATTCAAGGTGCAGGTGACGCCATACCCGAAAGTTTGTCGGCCCTAGGGATTGAAGTAGAGATTCTGGAAGCAGACGATATAACCCTAAAAAAGTTGGAACCCTTCGATGCTGTGATTGTCGGCATAAGAGCTTTCAATGTTAAGGGGAGTTTGGCCTATAAAAATAAAACACTTTGGGACTATGCTAAGGAGGGTGGAAACCTTTTGATTCAATACAATACCAGTAGAAGTTTAGTCACTCAAGATCTCACCCCCATCCGATTACGCCTTTCTAGAGATCGGGTTTCGAACGAAAATGCAGAAGTACAAATCCTAAATTCTGAACACCCTATTTTGAATCATCCCAACAAAATTACGGCTCAAGACTTTGAAGACTGGGTGCAAGAGAGGGGCCTATATTTTCCGGATGAATGGGACGAACCCTTTACCTCGCTATTGGAGATGAACGATAAGGGAGAATCTCCAAAAAAAGGATCCTTATTGGTCGCTCCATTCGGAAAAGGGAGAATCATCTACACGGGTTTGAGTTTTTTCCGACAACTGCCCGCAGGAGTACCTGGAGCTTATCGATTGTTCTTTAACCTCATCGCAAAACCATGAAAAAAGGCCTCAACAAAATCTATTGGTTACTCCTAATTACCCAATTATTTTTTTGGGGATTTTTTTATTTATTCATGAAAAATTTTAATGGATGGAACTAATCGACTGGAAAGTACTTTTTACCACCATGATCACCATTATTTTTTATGGGATTTGGAAAAACAATAGGCATCAAAACATTCAGGATTATATAAGAGGGGGAAATAAAGCCTCTTGGTTCACCGTAGGTCTTTCTGTCATGGCCACCCAAGCCAGCGCCATTACCTTTTTGTCCACTCCAGGTCAAGCCTTCAATGATGGGATGGGTTTTGTACAGTTCTATTTCGGTTTGCCTTTTGCCATGATCATCATCTGCCTCTTTTTTCTGCCCGTCTATCACAAACTGAAAGTTTTTACCGCCTATGAGTTTCTTGAAAACCGTTTTGATGTTAAAACCAGGACCCTAACAGCGGCCTTATTCCTTGTCCAAAGAGGCTTAGCTGCTGGTATTACCATATATGCGCCAGCCATTATACTCAGTGTCGTTTTGGGTTGGAATCTTAAATTATTGGTCATTATCATTGGATTATTGGTGGTGTTTTACACCTTAATAGGGGGTACACAAGCCGTAAATGTCACCCAAAAACAACAAATGTTTGTTATTTTTTCGGGGATGATAATCGCCTTCATCTTTATTGTCAGAGCCCTACCCGAACATCTTACTTTTTCCAATGCCCTTCAATTGGCAGGAATGAATGATAAGCTCAAGGTATTAGACTTTAGTTTTGACCCCAATAGTCGTTATACTTTTTGGAGTGGAATTACGGGAGGGCTGTTTTTGGCCCTGTCCTATTTTGGGACGGACCAAAGTCAAGTACAAAGGTACCTTTCGGGAAAATCATTGGCCGAAAGTCAGAGAGGTTTGATCATGAATGGGTTTTTAAAAATCCCAATGCAGTTCTTTATTTTATTGACAGGCGTTTTAGTCTTCGTCTTTTTTCAATTTGAAAAGGCCCCGCTCCATTTTAATCCTTATGCGTTAGAAAAAATTAAAACATCTTCGGGTGGAGAAAAGTTTGAAGCTTTAGAGATTGCCAACGATATCCTCCATCAAGAAAAACAAAAACAACTTCAAGAAAAAGATTTTTTCTCCAATACGGTCTCACAGGCAAAATACCTCGAGCTTGAAAAACAGACGCAAATCAACAGAAAGGAAGCAAAAAAAATCATTGAGATCAACCAGCCTCAAATTGAATCCAACGATAAGGACTACATTTTTATTTATTTTATCCTCAACCACTTACCCCAAGGCCTGATTGGATTATTATTGGCCGTCATACTCTCTGCTGCCATGAGTTCTTCTGCCTCTGAAATCAACGCCCTGTCTGCCACCACAGTCGTAGATTTGTACAAACGTTTTAAAAATACTCATAATGAAAAGCATTACGTCTGGGCAGGACGGGGGTTTACCCTCTTGTGGGGACTCATAGCCATAGCTTTTGCCATGGTGGGTAATCTTTTTGAAAACTTGATCCAGCTCGTCAACATCATCGGATCCCTTTTTTACGGCACCATTTTAGGAATCTTTCTTATCGCTATCTTTTTTAAGCCCATCAAAGCCAATGCAGTATTTTTTGCCGCCCTCCTCAGCGAGGCCATAGTGCTGCTGATTTACTATTTGGACTGGGTCAGTTTTCTCTGGTTGAACGTCATTGGAGCATTGCTTACTCTATTGACTGCTTTTGTACTTCAATTCGTTATAAACCCGAGGAGATAGGCTGTCTCCCAATGCTTTCTGGCCGGTTTTGGCATGCGTTTTTCCCAAAAATTAACCAAAAAAAAACCCCTCATAAAGAGGGGTTAAAGTTTTCTCGAAACACTATTTACTCCATTCGGCAATAGAGGCTATATTCATGATAACATAGTCTTTATTTCCTGCTTTTTCAGCCAATTCTAAAGACTTTTTAGCCGCTTCAATTGCTTTATTTTTGTCCATTTTTTTGGATAAAATTAAGGCGTATTGACGGTACATCCAATAGGCTGGGTTTTTTTGCAACTCTAAGGCTTTCTCCATCCATGTTTGAGCTTGATTGAGATCGATATTTTCGTTCAGATAATAAACTGCTGACTGATAATAATCTCCTGCTTTGGGCTCACCCGATAAGGTTTTTTCTATACTCCCCATCGCTTTCATTTGAGTAGGCACCGTAAAAGGAATCGCTACTAAGGTGTGTTCCCAAATCAAATTGAGAGAGGCACCGTTATTATTCAAGTCAGAAAAAGAGAGGGTAAATGTTTCGACCATGGGATCAAAATAAACCGACGGAACGGTTACCGTGAACGCCACCTGATCGTCCTCCCACTTACCGGAAGCATCTCCCATATTATTTTTTTTGTAAAAATACACTTCCCATTGATCCAACGATGGACGGGTGTACAAAGCGTATTTTCCTGCCGGCAAGGGGTGACCTGCAACATTCACAGCATCCGAAAAAGAAACCGTAGTGTTTTGATTTGCCCCTGTTCTCCAAATTTCATCATAACGGACCAAGCCACCCATAATTTTCCTTCCTCTGGCTGAGGGTCTGGAGTAATCCAATTCCACTTCGGTCAAACCCACCTGCTGAGTCACCTTTCCTCTGGGACTGGGTTGTGGAGTGGTCACTTGTGCGAAAGCACCAAGACATAAAAAATTTAAAATCAAAAAGTAGTAGGCGTATCTCATAATATGTTTTTTTGAAATTTAAAAATCCCAAATCAAATATAGACTTTTTATAAAATATTTATATTTTGTTTAATATTTTTATAAAATTCTTAGACAATTTGTATCTTTGAAAATAATTAAACGATGAAGATATACCGCCTCCACCAAAAACAGAACTTGCCGATTACGATGGAGCAAGCCTGGAGTTTTCTTTCCGACCCCAAAAACCTAAAAACCATTACCCCAGACTACATGGGATTTGAAATTTTGGGAGGAGACGAAAAAAAAATGTACCCGGGACAAATCATAAAGTATATTGTTACTCCGATATTGGGAATTCCTACCCAATGGGTAACAGAAATCACCCATGTAAAGGAAGGAGAATACTTTGTAGATGAGCAAAGATTTGGCCCCTATTCACTCTGGCATCACAAACATTTCATCCACCCCATCAAAAATGGGATTGAGATGGAAGATATTATTGACTACAAAATACCTCTTGGTTTTTTAGGTAAAATGGCTCATCCCTTAGTGGTAGAACCCAAATTAAAAGAAATATTTGAATACCGAAAGAAAAAATTGAACGAATTATTCGGAGAATACAAAAGCTAAAATGAAAAAAAACATACTGATTGTAGGAGGAACTTCAGGTATTGGTCTCGAACTGGTCAAACAGATGCATCAAGATCACAATCTCTTTGTGGCCAATCGTTCTAAGGAATCATTGAATGGATTATCGGCAACCCACATTCCATATGATGTAGAGATTGACGAATTGGAAGTCTCCAGCCTACCCGAAATCCTTCACGGAATGGTTTATTGTCCAGGAACCATCAACCTAAGGCCCTTTAAAGCTATAAAACCCGAAGTGTTCCTCAAAGATTTTTCAATCAATGTTATGGGAGCGATCAAAACGGTACAGGCGGTTTTGGGACGACTGCAACACAACGAAACGCCCTCAAGTGTGGTTTTTTTCAGTACGGTTGCGGTGCAAACCGGAATGCCTTTTCACAGCTCAGTGGCCACGGCCAAAGGAGCCTTAGAAGGTTTGTCTCGTTCTCTGGCTGCTGAATTGGCTCCCAAAATTCGATTTAATGTAATTGCACCTTCCTTGGTGGATACCCCATTGGCTGAAAAGTTTTTGAACAATGACACTAAAAAAAGTAATGCAGCTGCAAGACATCCGCTGCAAAGGGTAGGGCGAGCGGAAGAAATTGCCCAAACGACTCAGTTTTTACTCAGTGATCAGAGCAGTTGGATGACTGCACAAACCCTAACTCTCGATGGTGGAATAGGGAGTATTAAAAGTTAACCATCATGGAAAAGTTTACCGTTTTTTGGTTTCGAAGAGATCTCAGGTTGGAGGACAACAGAGGCTTGTATGAAGCATTAAAAGGAAAAAATAAGGTCATTCCTATATTCATCTATGATTCAGAAATCATCGATAAATTAGAAAAAAACGATCACAGATTAACATTCATTCAAAAAGCCTTGGGCGGCATCAATAGCGCTATGAAGAGGAACAGATGCTCGGTGGGAATTTATCGGGGCACTCCCAAGGCTATTTTTGAAAGAATCACAAAAGAGTTTCCCATTGAAAAGGTCATCACCAACCACGACTACGAGCGTTATGCCATCGAACGTGATGAACAAATCGGAAAGCTATTGAATGCAAAAGGAATTGAATTTAACACCTATAAAGACCAAGTTATTTTTGAAAAAAATGAAGTGGTAAAAGACGATGGAAAACCCTATGTAGTGTACACCCCCTACTCTCGAAAATGGAGGGTAATGTTTGAGGAATCTGAGATTGAAAACTATCCCTCGGAAAATCTGTTAGATAATTTTTACAATCAAACGCCTCTGCCTCAAATTACCCTCGAAGAAATGGGGTTTGAAATCTCTACAATAGTTCCTAAAGTTTCAAGACTCGATGATGAAATGATCGATCAATATGAAGCGACCCGAAATTTTCCTTTTACGGACAGTACTTCTCGTGTGGGCGTTTATCTTAGATTTGGTACTCAAAGCCCAAGAAAATGGATTAAAAAAAGTGCAGAAAGAGAAAATTCAACTTTTTTAAAAGAGCTGATATGGCGGGAATTTTTTATGCAAATTCTTTGGCATTTCCCCGATACAGAAAATCAGTGTTTCAAGAAACAATACGATCGTATTGCTTATAGAAATAACGAAAAAGAGTTCGAAAAATGGTGCTTAGGAAAAACAGGTTATCCTTTGGTGGACGCTGGAATGCGACAACTCAACCAAACGGGATTTATGCACAATCGGGTACGAATGCTGGTGGCCAGTTTTTTGTGTAAACATTTGCTGATCGATTGGCGTTGGGGCGAAGCTTATTTTGCAGAAAAGCTTTTGGATTATGAAAAGTCGAGTAATGTGGGAAACTGGCAATGGAGTGCCGGTTGTGGAGTAGATGCGGCTCCCTATTTTAGAATATTCAATCCCCACGAGCAAATTAAAAAATTTGACAAAGACTTGGCCTACATCCAAACGTGGGTAAAGGATCTGAACGAACCCAGTTACCCCGAACCTATAGTAGAACATAAAATGGCTCGTGAACGCTGTTTAACTGCATATAAATTGGCTTTGAACCCTTCATGAGAGGCGTAAAAAAAGAACACCTACCCCATAAAATTTGTCCTCAATGCTTGCGTCCTTTTCTCTGGAGAAAGAAGTGGGAAAGAGATTGGGAAAACGTAAAATATTGCAGTAAAAAATGTCAGAAAGCATAGAAACCGTTCTGGTTTGGTTCAGGAATGATTTGAGAGTGGAAGACCATCAAAGTCTTCACAAGGCAATGACGACTCAAAAAAGAGTGATTGCTTACTATGCATTTTCTCCAAAATACTTTGAAATCAACAAGTGGGGATTCAAAAAAACAGATAAGTTCCGCACTCAATTTCTTATCGATAGTGTCCTTGATCTTAAAAAAGCATTGGCCAAACTCAATATTTCTTTGATCATTGACCTTAAAGCTCCCGAGTCCTCCCTCCCCGAATACATTCACCAATATCAGGTCGAAACTATTTTTTTGCAAAAAGAATGGACGAGCGAAGAAAAAAAGCAAGAGGAAGAAATCGCACAAAAAGTGGAGACTTCCCTCCAATGGGAGCGATCTTATGATCAATTTTTGCTTCACCCCGATGACCTTCCTTTCTCGGTTGATCAAACACCAGAGGTATTCGGGAATTATAGGAAAAAATGCGAAAAAGAAGTTTCGGTCAGAACCCTAATAGCAACACATAATGCACTACCTGTGACCAATTTGATCGAGCTCGAAACCCCACTTCCCAAACTCTCCGATTTGGGCTTGGAGGACATAGATCTCGACGCCAGAACTGCATTTCCATTTAAAGGTGGAACCCAAAATGCCTTAGACCGTTTGGATGATTATTTCTGGAAAAGTAAAAAATTATCCTACTACAAAAATACCCGCAATGGTTTGATAGGGCCAGACTACAGTTCCAAATTTTCACCTTGGCTTGCTTCAGGTTCCCTTTCTCCAAAAATGATTTATTGGGAAATCAAACGCTACGAAAAAGAAATTCAAAAAAATCAATCCACTTACTGGTTGATTTTTGAGTTGATATGGAGGGATTATTTCAAATGCATCTCATTGAAACACGGCACTAAAATTTTTAAAATCGGAGGAATATTGAATCGTAAATATCCATGGAACGATTCTCAAAAAATCTTTGAACAATGGGCTAATGGTCAAACTCCAGAAGCATTTGTCAATGCCCATATGATCGAAATGAATCGAACAGGATGGATGAGCAACCGTGGACGACAAAATGTAGCCAGCTATTTTGCCAAAGACTTGAAAATGGATTGGAGAATTGGAGCCGCCTATTTTGAATCCCAACTCATCGATTATGATGTTCACAGCAACTACGGCAACTGGATGTATGTTTCTGGAGTGGGCAATGACCCTCGCGATCGAAAATTTGATGTAAGATGGCAAGCCGAACGTTATGATCCACAGGCTAAGTTTCAGAACCTTTGGCTCCAAAAAACTTTATTTTAATGAAATTAAGACTTGTATTAGGTGATCAATTGAACTCCCAACATCAATGGTTTAAGGAAGTCGAGGAGAATACCCTATATGTCTTTTTTGAAATGCGGCAAGAAACGGATTATGTGAAGCATCACATCCAAAAAGTTGTAGCTTTTTTTACCGCTATGAGAAGTTTTGCAAAAGCATTAGAAAATCAAGGTCATAAAATTATTTACTATAATATATATTCTGATGCTTCCCGAAAATCTTTAGACGAAAACATCAAAACCATCATCACCGAAAAAGGAATTACAAAGTTTGAATACCTGCTACCCGACGAATATCGTTTGGACAAACAGTTGGTTACAATAGTCAAAAGTATCCCTATCGAATCGGAAAGTTTTGACACCGAGCATTTCCTTACCCAAAGAGAGGACTTAAACACTTTTTTTGAGGGTAAAAAACAATTGATCATGGAATTTTTTTACCGCGATATGCGAAAAAAATACGATCTATTGATGGAGGGAGGAAAACCCTTGGGAGGACAGTGGAATTTTGATAAAAACAATCGCAAAAAGTGGAAGGGAGATCCCCTCATTCCCCCTCCCTTTTCAATCGATACCAAAAGGAGTCAAGAAGTGTACGACTCTATAATCAAATCGGGTATCGAAACCTTAGGTAGCTATAAGCCTGAGCAGTATCTTTTTCCAGCCGACCGAAAAGAAGCACTCGAACAACTGGATTATTTCTGTGAGTATTTATTGGTCCACTTTGGGGATTACCAAGATGCCATGCACACCCGAGAACGCAATCTCTTTCACTCTAGAATTTCATTTGCCTTAAACACTAAAATCCTTCATCCTCTTGAGGTTATGAAAAAGGTGATTGATTACTATCATAAAAATCCTGACCGGATAGAACTCTCTCAAGTCGAAGGCTTTGTAAGACAAATAGTAGGATGGAGAGAATACATGCGCGGAATCTATTGGCGTGAAATGCCAGATTACAAACTCAAAAACAAATTAGACAACTTCAACAAATTGCCCGATTTCTTTTGGAAAGGCCATACAAAAATGAATTGTTTAAAAGAAAGCATTACAGATTCGTTGGAGACGGCTTATGCCCATCACATACAACGATTGATGATTACCGGTAATTTTGCTTTACTGATCCAATGCCATCCCGATGAAGTAGATGAATGGTATTTGGGCATCTATGCCGATGCAGTAGAATGGGTACAACTGCCCAATACAAGAGGAATGAGTCAGTGGGCAGATGGAGGTATTGTGGCTACAAAACCTTATGTGTCCTCGGGTTCATACATTTACAAAATGAGCAATTATTGCGAAGAATGCCGCTACGATCGATCCAAAAGAACCGGTGAAAATGCCTGTCCCTTCAACAGTTTGTATTGGAATTTCTTAGACGACAAAAAAGAATTTTTCCGCAAGAACAATCGGATGGCGATGATGTTGCGTTTACTGGACAAAATACCCTTACTGGAAAAAGAAGAAATCAAAAAAAGAGCGCTGAATATAATCGAAAATCCCGATGCATTCTAATCGAGAACCCATACAGATGGTTTGGTTAAAAAGGGACCTCAGACTTGAGGATCATCCTCCGCTTTACCATGCGTTGAAATCCAAACGAAGGGTATTGATTGTTTATGTTTTTGAAAATCAGCTATTCGAAGACCCCCACTACAGTCCCCGTCATTTTGATTTCATCAAACAATCCATAAGTGCTATGAACGATGATCTAAACGCCTACAACACTAAAGTATTTGCTGCCAAAGGCGAAATCATCGAACTCTTCGAATCCATTGCAAAAAAATACCGAATCGAAAAAATCTATGCCCATCAAGAAACCGGCGTTAGGGTAACCTACAAAAGAGATTTGGCGGTTGCCCTTTGGTGCAAAAAAAATAATATTGTGTTCGAAGAAAAGCTTCAACAAGGTGTTTTTAGAGGATTAAAAAACCGATTGAATTGGTTAAATAAATGGGAAACTTTAATGAATCAACCCATCCAAAAAACACCCTTGAAAAAGGAGTCTTTTGTTTCCACAAAAGAAATTGACCTATTCCCCTCTGTTTTTTTAGAGAAAGAATTGAGAACTAAAAAAAATCCCATGAGGCAACAAGGGGGGAGCAGAAATGCTTTTCGCTACCTCGATTCATTTTTTGAGGAGCGTTACATAAATTATCAAAAACACATTTCTAAACCCGACTTATCCCGACGAAGTTGCAGTCGCCTTTCTCCCTATTTGGCTTTTGGAAACCTTTCCATGCGACAGCTTTTACAAAAAATGGAATATGAGCGAATGAACGGCAATAAAAGTTTTGCGCTAAAAGCATTTGGATCTCGCTTGCGCTGGCAGTCACATTTTATACAAAAGTTTGAAATGGAATGTTCTATGGAATTTGAGAACATCAACAAAGGTTATCTCAGCCTGAACCAGCCCCTCAACAAAAAACACATACTTGCATGGGAAACTGGAAGAACCGGAGTTCCATTGGTAGATGCTGCCATGCGTTGTCTGGTTGAAACAGGCTATTTGAATTTCAGGATGCGCTCATTAGTAGTTTCCTTTTTTACCCACCATTTGTGGCAACCCTGGCAGGCCTGCGCCCATTTTTTGGCGAGACAGTTTTTAGATTTTGAACCCGGTATCCACTACCCTCAATTACAAATGCAAGCGGGGGTGACAGGAATCAATATGTTGAGGATCTACAATCCCGTAAAAAACGGTCATGAACACGACCCCAAAGGACTGTTTGTTAAACAGTGGGTCCCTGAATTGAAATCACTTCCAGAGGAGATGGTGCATACCCCTTGGGAACTTACTCCCATTGAGGCTGCCATCTATGACTTCGAGCCCGGCAAAAGCTATCCCAATCCCATCATTGACCTCCAAAAAGCAAGAAAAAATGCCACCCAATCCCTTTGGCCCTTATCCAAAAGTCTTGCTGTGCGAAGGGAAGGCAATAGGATTTTAGCCAAACATACACTGACCGAACGTAATCGTTTGATGAGATGAAAAAAAAACACGATCTAAAAACAGAGCAAATTGATCGCATCATAGAAATGGCTTGGGAAGATCGGACTCCTTTTGATGCCATTCTCGATCAATTTGGACTCAAAGAACAAGAAGTCATAAGCCTGATGCGTAATGAAATGAAGGCCAGTAGTTTTAGGATGTGGCGCACCAGAGTTCAAGGTCGGAAAACCAAACACCGACAACAAAGAGGGGAAGGAGTGGAGCGATTCAAATGTACCCGTCAACGAGGGATCAGCAACAACAAAGTGTCCAAAAGGAGGTAGATCCTACTGACATAGAAACACGAGCTACTTCTTCTGTTGCGATCCATCAATAGCGTACCTCCACATTCATTCCTACACTGGCTGCACTCACTTTGCGCCAAGTTCCTTGACTGACTTCACGCGCAATCAGCGATGAACCGAAAAAACCCCCCGAAAAAAAGAGATTTCCAGGACCCAAATCCTCTATCCATTCAATCGAAACAAAGAAATCTTCATCGATTACAATCTCATAAGGACTTAAATCTTTGGTGACCACTCCCGAGGAAACATTCGTTTCGATAAGGATATTTTCTTTCAGCAAAGTAGAACTGGGGAGTCCATTTTCTATCTTGTA